>CAZMRK010000495.1:0-11066 GCA_964568355.1 uncultured Solibacteraceae bacterium
CTATTTTAAGGAACTGGGCGTTCGTCCGTTCATCAACGCAGCGGGGACCTACACCACGCTGACCGCATCGTTGATGCGTCCGGAGGTCATGCAAGCCATCGAATATGCCTCCAAATCCTTTGTCCACCTGATGGATCTGCACGAGGCGTGCGGACGCCGCATTGCCGAGCTGACCGGCGCCGAAGCGGCTCTGGTGTCGTCCGGGGCGGCCGCCGCCCTAACCATCGGTACAGCCGCCTGCATGACCGGTAAGAACATGGAGTTCATTCGCCGCCTGCCGGACACCACGGGCATGAAGACCGAGGTCATCATTCAGAAATCGCACCGCTATGGCTACGACCACGCGGTACGCAACTGCGGCATCAAGTACGTGGAAGTGGAGACCCGCGACGAACTGGAACGCGCGATCAACGCCAACACGGTCATGATGCATTACTTCAATGCCGCGAATCCGCCCGCCAAGATTAGCGCGGCCGAGTTCGTCGAACTGGGGAAGAAGCACAACATCCCCACCATGAACGATGCTGCCGCCGATACGCCACCGCTCGAGAACCTGTCCAAGTACGTCAAGATGGGCTTCGATCTGGTCATCTTCTCCGGGGGAAAGGGCATCCGCGGACCGCAAAGCGCCGGCCTGCTGCTGGGACGCAAGGACCTGATCGAGGCGGCGCGCCTCAATAATTCTCCCAACAGCGACGCCATCGGCCGCGGGATGAAGGTCAATAAGGAAGAGATTCTCGGCATGATGGTGGCGGTGGAGACGTTTGCCAAAATGGACCACCAGGCGGAATGGCGGGAGTGGGAACGGCGGGTCAAGACGGTAGCCGACAGCGTGGGTCCGCTGAGTTCGGTGAAGACCGAAAGCTTTGTGCCCGAGATCTCCAACGCCGTGCCGCACCTGCGGATTTCCTGGGACACGTCCAAGATCAAGATTTCGCCCAAGGAAGCCACCCAGAAGTTGCGGGAAGGGGAGCCGTCCATCGAACTACGGCCGGGAGCCAAGGATTGCCTGGAAGTCGCAGTTTGGATGTTGCAGCCGGGTGAGGCCCAGATCGTAGCCAAGCGCATCCGCGAGGTTCTGAAGAGCGCGAGCTAGCGCTGAAAAGACAGGGTTTAGAAGAGAGAAGCGAAACGATGAGGCCGGGCGGAAAACGCTCTGCGTTTCCCGCCCGGGCCGCGTCGAATAGATTTGACCCTGTACTGATAACTTCTTGGTCCCCTTCGGATCGGGGCTTCCCTCAGCGTATCATATAAGACGCCCGGCGCGGCAATAACGGGGATGTCGGCGCAATCCACGGGTTTGATTGTTATAATACACACTGCTCCCAGGTCTGTAACATCTTGATCTTCCACTCGTTTGACGCAGACTATATTCGGCGGCTGACCGATGGCGATCCTGCCACAGAGCAGCATTTTGCCTCGTACTTCAGCGAATTGCTGCTGCTCAAACTGCGTTCCCGTCTGCGTTCCCCGCAACTGGTGGACGATGTCCGGCAGGAAACCCTGTTACGCGTGCTCCAGAATCTCCGGCGCAAGGGCGGCGTGGAATATCCGGAGCGCTTCGGCGCTTACGTCAATGCAGTCTGCAATCACGTCCTCCTCGAATTCCGCCGCTCGGAGAATCGCACCGAAGCCATGGGAGAAAACGAGTCCGATCCGGCGGACCCGAATGTGGACCACGACCGGCCGCTGATCGATGCGGAGCGAAAACAACGGGTGCAGCGCATTCTCGGAGAGCTTTCCGAAAAAGATCGGGAGCTGTTGCGCGCGGTCTTTCTGGAGGAGCAGGACAAAGCGGCGGTCTGCGCCAGATTTCAAGTGGACGGGGATTACCTCAGGGTATTGCTGCATCGGGCTAAGTCCCGATTCCGCAAAGCGTATCAGCACGGGGCGGCGGGAGCATGAGAGAAACTTCATGGATGCAATTTGTAACGGAACCGCGGTCCGCTGCACGATTCCGATGAGGCCGTAATTCATGGACCACGAAACAGCGGTTCGGCTCCAAGCCGCAGAGCGGTACGTATCCGGGGAATTACCCGATACGGAAAGAGATCAGTTTGAAGAGCACTTCTTCGAGTGCGCTTTTTGCGCCGAGGAAGTTCATTTTGAACAGGTCTTTGCGGCCAATGCCAGAGCGGTGTTCCGGGAGGAACCTGCCCGGCCGGTCGCCGTGCCAGCACGCGACAGGGCAACCGTGTCCGGCAAGTCCGGAAGCTGGTTCTCCCTTGACTGGCTCTCCCTGGGGTGGTTGCGGCCTGCGTTTGCCGCGTCCGCGATGGCAAACCTGGCGTTGATCGCACTGGGAGGCTACCAGGTGCTGCGGGTCATCCCGAACCTGCGCGCCCAACTGGAGGAGGCCGAAGCTCCCCAACTCACCGCGCCGATCGCGGTTCCCACGCTGGTGCGCAGTGAACCGAAACTGATTCAGGCGCCCGCCTCGGCCCGCGTTATTCCGCTTTCTTTCGCCCTACCGCGCCAGTTCCCCCAATACGCCTATGAAATCTCCGACGAGAGCGGTAAAGTTCGGATGTCTGGTTTCCTCGTGCCTCCCGCCACGTTGGCGGAAGAGCTGCAGTTGAACATACGAACCTCCAGGCTGGAGCCCGGGATTTATCGGATCGTGTTCAGCGGCCTGGACGGCTCCAACCGGGTCGCAATCGGCAATTGCCGATTGCAAGTGCAACGCTGAGACTTCAGGAGTATGCAGGTGAAAGCTAAGTACAAATATCACGCCCGAGCGGTGGCGATTTCCGGAGCTCTGACCCGCCCGGTGGCCGTCGATATCGGCGACCTGGCGGCGATCGAACTCCAGGGCCATGAAGAGGGTTACGACAGTAAACGACTGGAGAACCACCGCATTCACGAGATTTTTTCGGTCGGGGCCGCCTACACGCAGGTGACCGCGAGCGAAGGCCCCGAAGGCCACTTCAACACCATGGCGACGGCCACGATCGAGAAACTGAATATCCTCGATGTGCTCAAGGCCGACCGCATCACCTGCCGGCTGGTAGGCCTGCATTGCGCCGAAGACTTCGACTGCTGCGAGCATCCCTTTATCCACCCCATGGGCAGCACGATCGAGAATCTGACCGTGGCCGGAAAGCGTCTGGACTTCCCGCATCCGGAAGGATTCCAGCTCGATTTCGACAAGCCTCACAGCTACGCGGCGTTCAAGAAGAGCCAGCACCATTACGGGACCCCGGGGACCATCTACGACGTACCCGGATTCGGCAAGATCACCCTCGGCAAGCTGGACATCGTCCCGATTCCAGGACGGAATCCCGATCAGCCGCATCGTCTGCACAGCCTGGCCATGCTGACCGTTGACCTCGGCAGCCCCATCCAGGGCCAGCTTCTGTTCGCCCGGGCCAACGAGAACGGCAGCCCTCCCGACCGGCTCTAGCCGCCGCATTTGGGACAAAATGCCCAAACGCGTTTTTATCATCATTAGAATCAATGGCTTGTGGATAGGCCGCGGGCATTTTGTCCCAAATCGCCAGATCCGAAGCAAAATATCCAGGTGATTGATCCGCCGCGCCGGTCTGCGCGAAGATTGGGATTACCCCATTCATGCGACTGGCGTGCTGCGCGATTTGTTTGTTGGTCGTGACGGGCTGCTCCGGGCCTCGCGTCCCACCTGACGTGCTCTATCGCGATGCCAAGGCCCTGCGGCGCGCCGGCCGTCTGGAAGCGGCCTTGGCAGAAGCGGACCGTGGCGCGCGCCAGCAGTCCGACAGGAAATCCGCCTGGCACTGGCGGTTCCGCCTATTGACTGCCGAACTATTGCTGGATCGGGGAGAAAGCAAGCGGGCGCTGGCCCTGCTCCAGGGCGACAGCGCTCCTACCGATCAGGACCTGCGGGCGCGCCGGGAGATGGACTTGGGCTATGCCTGGTTCTGGCTCTCCAAGCGCGAGGAAGCGCGCCGCTGCCTGGATGACGCCGTACGCCTGGCGGAGCATTCCACCGATGCCGACCTGCGCGCGGAGATCGAAATCCGCCACGCCGTGGTGCAGGACAGCTTCGAAAAGACCGATGCCTGTTACCGGGCGGCCTTGCAGTTGGCTTTGCGGCAGCAGGACCTGTTTCTGATTGCCATCACCTATGCCGGCCTGGGTTACAACCGTGTTTTCTATTCCCGCTACGACGAAGCCATTCCCTGGCTGGAAGCGGCCCGCGTAGCCGCCCAGGAATCAGGCGCCCAACGTCTGCTCGGCAATACGCTCGGCAATCTCGGAACGGCCTATGCCTCGCTCGGAGATTTTGACCGTGCGCTGACGCTGCTCGAACGCGCGGCCAACATCGCCGCGCAGTTGCAGGACAAGCGCAACCAGCAATTCTGGCTGGCGAATATGGGCCGGATTTACCAGCGGCGGCGCGATTTCCCCAATGCCATCTCCAGCCTGCGCCGCGCCTGGTCGCTGGCCGAAGGGCGCGAAGACCAGGCCTGGCTTGCCACTGTCCTGAACCGCCTGGCGGAAGTCTATCTCGATGCGGGCGATCTGAGCGCCGCCAAGGAATTCAGCGGCCGCTCGCTGGCCCTGCTGCGCCGCATCGGCGACCCGGCTCACATGCTGGTCTATTCGGAGTTAATTGCCGCCCGGATCGAAAGCACTACGCGGCCTTTCCCCCTGGCCGAGGCCAGCCTGCGCCGGGTGGTTACCGAGGCCGAAAAGCAGTTTGAAGCGCGCCCTCTGTGGGAAGCGCATGCGGCCCTGGCCGCTCTCTATCGCTCCAACCGGCGCCTATCGGATGCCCAGGCCGAGTACCGCCACGCCATCTCTACCATCGATGCGGAATGGTCCAAGCTGCGGCGCGATGAATCGAAGATCACGTTCCTGGCGAACCTGATCCAGTTTTACCAGCAATATGTCGATTTTCTGGCCGGCCAGGGACAGAGCACAGATGCGCTGCGGGTAGCCGAATCGGCGCGCGCCCGCGTGCTCGAAGAGCGACTGGCAGTCCGACATTCCACTCCAAACTCAAACCAGGTCGCCGATCTCCAGGCCGGCCTGGCCGGATCGCGCACGGTGCTGGCAGTCTACTGGCTGGCCCCCGAGCGCTCGTTTCTGTGGCTGATTACCGCGGATTCCTGCGAGCAGTTTCCACTGCCCCCGGCTGACGAGATCACGCACATGGTGGAGGAGTACAACAGCCTCCTGATCAACCGGCGCGATCCGACCGAACGAGCATACCCGATCAGTTCCCGGCTCTATCAGACGCTGGTCCGGCCTATGGAGAGCCATGTCAAAGCAGGCTGGTCGGTGGTTATCGTACCGGATGGAGCTCTGCACAATCTCAATTTCGAAAGCGTGGTGGTGGAAACTCCCAAGCCGCACTACTGGATCGACGATGCCACCATCTCGGTCGCGCCGTCGCTGGGCACCTTGCGCTTTGCGCCGGCTACGTCTACGGCGCGCCCCCGGTTGTTGCTGATCGGCGATCCAATCCCGCCGGGCAACGAATATCCGGCGCTGCCTCACCTGCGAGGCGAACTGGAGATCCTGGAGCGATACTTCCCGGCGGCCTCCCGGCGTATCTACGCGCGCGACCAGGCCACCCCCGAAGCTTATCGCGAAGCCGAACCGGAGCGCTACGATGTGATCCACTTCGCCGCTCACGCCACGGCCAACCCGGAGAGTCCGCTCAACTCCGCGGTGGTGCTTTCGCGCAGCGGAGAAGCCTATAAGCTTTATGCCAAAGACGTGCTGAACCTGCCGATCCGCGCGCGCCTAGTGACCATCTCGGCGTGCAGCAGCGCCGGCCCGCGCGCCTATTTCGGAGAGGGTCTGATGGGCTTCAGTTGGGCCTTTCTGGAAGCAGGAGCGCGCCACGTGGTGGCCGGTCTCTGGGATGTGGACGATGCCGCCACTTCGCGCCTGATGGGAGAGTTCTATCAGCAGGTGGCCCGGGGAGCGCCGCCGGGTACCGCGCTGCGCCGCGCCAAGTTAAGCCTGCTGCACTCGGGCTCGCTCGATCGCAAGCCCTTTTTCTGGGCGCCCTTTGTAGTATTCACACGCTTCGTCGGACAGCCGCTTTCGGTGGTCGCGTCGCGATAAGACAACGGGCCTATGCGGCGGTACGTCCGGCCGCTATTGATCGCGCAGCGTCGTAGCCGGATCCAATCGTACGGCGCGAATCACAGGGGGCAGGCCGGCCAGAAAGGCGGCCGCCAGAATCATCAGTGCGGGAAGCGCCAGCATACCCGGATCGCCAGGTTTCACCTGATAGAGCAGTGTCTGAATCTGCCGCATGAGGCCCATGCCGAGCGCGAGACCCGCGCATGCTCCCGCGAGCACCATGGAGAAGACAGCGCCCGTCACGTGCCGGGCAACGTCACTTCCCTGCGCGCCGATCGCCATGCGAATGCCGATTTCCTTGCGTCTCTGCAGCACGGAGTAGTCCAGCACTCCATAGAGACCGATGCCGGCGAGCACCAGCGCGACCACGCCAAAGAACAGCGCCAGCCTCGCCAGTATGCGCTCCCTCACCGTATGCGACTGATTGATCTCGGTCTGGCTGAGGATGTTGCTGACGCGGAATTCGGATCGGGCGCGCGTCACTTCGCGGCGCAGGGTGGACGCCAATGAGAGCGGATTGGAGCTGAACGTACGCACGAGGAATGTCGCCTGCCTGATCGGCTGAGGCGCGCCTTTGGCATCAGCCGCCTGAAGCGGGAAATAGGCCTGGGGCAGGAGGGGTTCGCGCAAGTTGCGATAGGTCACATCACCGACTAAGCCCACCACCTCGAAGCGCAGGCGCGAGCCGTCACTGAACACGACCTCAAAAGACCTTCCGATGGGTTCTTCGCCATTGAAATAGGTCCTGGCGAAAGTTCGGTTCACGATCGCGACACCAGGATACGAGTCCCCGGGACGGAAATCCCGGCCGGTGATGAGGGGAATCCTCATTGCGTCCACCCAGCCGGGAGAGACCCGCAGCAAGTAAGACAGAATCCCGTTCGGAGGCGCGCCATTGACCGAAATGACATTGTTCCAATTCCATCCGCGAAGCAGCGTGAAGTTCGCCATCGCCACGCGCTCCACCCCCGGCACCATCCGGAGATGTTCCTCCACCTGATCCCAGAAAGCCGGGGGTTGCGGACTCGCCGCTACGGTCTCGATAGTGAGGATCCGCTCGGGGGAAAAGCCAGTGGGGTGATTCGACAATCGCTCGAATGTCGCAACGAAGAGGCCCGACGAAAAGAGCACCACAAAGCAGAACGCCGTCTGCACCGCGATGAGTGCGTGCATCAGGCGGCGCCGCGAGTGTGGATCTTCTCCGCCTTTCAGCGCGTTCACCGGCTTAACGGTGGAGGCGCGCAACGCCGGCGCGAGGCCGAACAGCAACATGACGCCAATCGTCAGCAGGACGGCGAACCCCAGCACCCGCCAATCCGCCGGAAGGTAGAGGCGCGCCGGATTGTCGGGCCGATTGATCATACTGACCATGAGTGGCGCGGCCCACCAGGCGAAAATTCCTCCCAGCACCGCGGCGAGGAAGGCGAGCCACGCACTCTCCAATAGCACCAGTTGCACCAATCGTCCGCGCCCGGCGCCGAGGGAGACGCGGACCGCCATCTCACGCGCGCGTGACGCAGCTTGCGCGGTCATCAGGTTGGCGACATTCGCGCAGGCGATCAACAGGATCAGTGCCACCAGCACGCCAAGCGCGGCGAGGGGCGTGCGGTACTCGTTCTGCAAATCGGAGATACCCGCCGCCGCAGGCAGCAGCAAAAGGCGGCTGTTCAGGAATTCGTCAATTTGCTGCCTGGACATTCCTTTGAGGCCCTTTGCCCTTTCTTCTTTGAAGACTCGCGACGTTGCATCCAATTTGGCCCGAAGCGGCTCGATCGCAACTCCGGCCTTCACCCGGGCAAAGGTTCGCATCCAGCTCCAGTCGGAAAGTTGGACTCCGGGGTGCATCATGGCGGGGATGAAGATGTCGATTACCGTGCCGGGTTCGACGCCGGTGAAGCGCTCCGGGCCGACACCAATGATCTGATAGAGATCGTCGCCCATCCGAAACGCGCGCCCGACCACTTTGGGATCGCGTCCGAAGCGTCTGGTCCAATAGTCATACGAGAGTACAGCGTAGGGGTGCGCGCGAGGCTTCCGATTATCGCTTTCCATCAACAGGCGTCCCACGGAGGGCCGAAGTCCGAAGGAATGAAACACCGTCCCGGAAACGTACTGCCGGCACGCCTTTTCCATCCCGGCATCCGATCCGTAGGTCACATCCGTCCGGTCCGAATACGAGAGCGCGATGAGCTCGGCCTGATTCCCGGCTGCGTCGCGCATCAACTGGAAGGCCGGATACGCCCAATCATCAAAGGGTTGGGGGGCGGGTTTACCTTCGGAGCCGATCTCCTGGTTAGCCAAAGCGTATAGTTGCTCGGGCTCCGCCACCGGCAGCGGCCGCAAGAGCAGGGCGTCGATGAGGCGGAAAGCCGAGGTGCAGGCGCCGATGCCAAGAGCCAGTGAGAGGATAGCCGCGGCGGAAGTGACTTTGTTCTTTTTCAGTTGACGCCAGCCGAAAAGGGAGTCGGCGCCCAGAGACGCCATCCAGGTGAGCAGCCGGACGTCACGAATCTCCTCGCGAAGTTGTAGCGCCGGGCCAAACGCCCGCCGGGCCTCTCCAGGGTCGCGACCTTGCACGGCCGCCTCTTCCATGTGGGATTGGAGTTCCTGATCGATCTCACGACTCAATCGATCGGCGTGAAACACGTTGGAAATACGGGACCACCATGACATATCAGGCTATCCTCGGCACAAACTTGACGATCGCGGCCACCAATGCTCTCGGATCATACAGCCGAGCGGACCGGCCGAGCCCCGCTTGGCCGGTCCAGGGGGCAGTACCTAGACTTCTTATTATACAGACGCCTAAGCATAGCATAGGAAGCGCTAGACGCAAGGCTCGATTTTGGCTTTGTAGGTTGACAGAATAGTTGACAATCCGTGTCACAGAAGGTGGCAAAACGTGCCACGAAAAGTGGCAAGATCCTACTAGGCCAGCCGCGGCACTCCGTCGCCAGCGAGCGGGTGGAACCTACCGCCCTCGTTTGCCTCGGCGGTGGGTTTTCCGGAATTGCGTGTAAAGCATCACTTCCTCGAGATCGGCGTCATCCAGGTCTGCCGTGGCGCTGAGCACTGCATTTGCGCGTGACCTTGGCTGAACTTGGGGAAAGAAGATCGTGATCGGCACGCCAAAGAACTGGGCCAACCGCTCCAAATCAGAGATGGACGGCTTATAGGTGGCGGTCTCCCATCGTGAGATCGTGTTGGCCGTGGTCTTCACGGCCTGCGCGAGTTCCTCCTGGCTGATACCGCGACCTCGAAGCCCGGTCCTCAGCTCCCGAATCTGTTTTCCGACCTCTAGGTAGATGTCAGGCATGAGCGGATCTGATTTCCTTTTGTAGGATACCACTATCCTTTTTGTGTTGACAGGAAAATCGTGCCGGTGGCATACCTCCTGCTGTAGGAGTACATAATCCTATACAAGGAAGAGAACACCGACCACAACTTGCTTGGAGGTCGTAGCGTGCCGCTGCTTGAAGAAGCTCGTCGGAGCAACTTGATTTTCGTCCCTTGCCAGAAGCCTGGTGAGCCAATACGGTTCGACCAGATGGAAAGGGTGCGCAAGCCGGTTAGCCGCTCAAAGGCGGGTGTGCAAGGTAAAGTCGCGGATGTAATACACGGCCGCTCGCGACATGCGGAATCACAAAACGAGCTCAGGGCCTTTCAGGTGCTGGTCGCAACAGCCCATGCCACTTCTTGGCAGGAGCAGCCATTCACCCTCGAATACCACTACGAAACGGCGAAACACCGGTACACGCCGGACGTCCTCGTGATCTGGGGCGCACTCCGGGTGGTTGTCGAGATCAAGGACGACCAGGAGGCTGCGCTGCCCGAGAATCGCGCTCGTTTTGCTCTCATCGGCGAACTACTCGCGGAGCATGGCTATCATTTCCGGGTCTGGACGAGGTCCGAGATCTGCGCCGAGCCGCGCCTCACGAATGCCAATCTCGTATTGCGGTATCGCAGTGTCACGGTCTCACACTCGGATCGTGAAAGAGTCCGGCGCGCTCTTGCCTCCACACCCGAAATGGCCTTGCGTACGCTCTGCGAAATCTCAGGGACGGCGGCTCCATGTGTCCTCCGGTTGGCGATCGAGGGGGCCGTTTACATCAACTGGTGGGAACCTCTCAACCTGGAATCCAACGTAGGCATTGCACCGATTGGCCGCCAGGTTTGGCCTTGCCTTCCTGCCGTGGTCACGGAATCGCCGGGCGAGGATATTAGATGTCACTGAACGCTCTGCGGCAGGGTACTTACGTAAAGATCGGGACGGCAAGATTGTTGATACACCAAAAGCTCGGTGGCAACAACTGGTAACTTCAAAACACTGCAACTGGCGAGTGGTGCAAATTTGCAGAAGACGAACTGCTCGACCTGTTCAGCCGCAACGAACTGGTGTTCGACTGCGGAACCGATGATCAGCCTTCGGGCATCCACCGTATTCCGGCCAGGTTCGATCGCGCCCTGTCCACATATCCGGTCGAACTGGTCGCGATGGCGCAAAACCGTTTGCAGTATCTGAAGGAGATCGACCGCCTACAGCCCATTGCCATCACTTTGAAGAGCATGGAGCCGCTGATAGGGTCTGTGTCGGAGCGAATCAAAGATGCGAAGCCGCCCGGATGGCGCACGCTCGCTCGCGACTACGCCAAATGGCTGCGTGCGGGCCGCGACATTCGTGCTGTAATCTCGCGACATTCGGATAAGGGCCGTCGCGGTCCTCGCTTGATTCCAGAGGTCAAGACGGCCACCGACGAGATAATCGACGAGCTGTATATGACGGAAGAGCGCAAGCGCGTTCCCGAAGTCCATTTGGAAATCGTCCGCCGTCTCGCCGATGCAAACAGGTTCCGGCCGGCTGACGCGCCACTTCCCATCCCAAGCCGAAGGACAATCTACCGTGAGATCGACCGGCGATCACCTTACGAACTGATGGCGGCGCGCTACGGCAAGCGCCGCGCCGAAATGGAATTTCGCGTATCAGGTGG
>CAZMRK010000496.1:0-4347 GCA_964568355.1 uncultured Solibacteraceae bacterium
GAGGACGCCTACGAGGCCCTGGTGCTGGGGACGCGCGACTAAATCCGCAAGTGAGGCTTCCGGCGGGTGCTGATCGGCCTGAGCGGAGGTATCGATTCCTCGCTTACGGCGGTGGTCGCGGTGGATGCGCTGGGCCGCGAAAATGTGACCGGGGTAGCCATGCCCGGGCCGTTTTCTTCGGAGAGCAGCGTGGCAGATGCGCGGGCGATGGCGGAGAAACTGGGGATCCGGTTCGAGATCGCCAGCATTACGCCGGCCTATGAGCAGTTCCTGGACGTGCTGCAACCGATCTTTGCGGGCGCGCCGCCGGATGTGACGGAGGAGAATCTGCAAGCACGGCTGCGCGGCGTGACGCTCATGGCGCTCTCCAACAAATGGGGCGCGATGGTGTTGACCACCGGCAACAAGAGTGAACTGGCTGTGGGGTATTGTACGCTGTACGGCGATATGTGCGGCGGGCTGGCGGTGATCAGCGATGTGCCCAAGACGCTGGTCTATGCGCTTTCCCGCGTGGCCAACCGGCGCCATGGCGGGGCGATTCCGGAAAATGTTTTCACCAAGCCGCCTTCGGCTGAACTGCGGCCCGATCAGAAGGATACCGATTCGCTGCCGCCTTACGAAATCCTGGACCAGGTCCTGCGGGCCTACGTGGAGGACTACCAAGCTCCACAGAAAATCGCAGCAGAGCTGGACCTGCCGCTGGAACTGGTGGCGGAGATCATCCGCAAGGTGGACCGCAACGAGTATAAGCGCCAGCAGGCCGCGCCGGGCCTGAAGGTGACCAGCAAGGCATTTGGCATCGGCCGCCGCTTCCCCATCGCTCAAAAGTACACCGAATGAAACCCTCTGCGATCTTACTCGTCATCCTGCTGGCGGCATTGCTGGCCTCGCAGCCCGCACCGCGCGAACAGGTAGGTCCACTGCCGGGCGGGGGCTTCCTGCTCAACAGCGGCTGGCGGCTGGAGCCGGCGGGGAAACAGGTACCGGTGGACACGTTTCCGATGTCCGCGGCGCTTTCTCCGGACGGGCGCTACCTGCTGGTGCTCAACGGCGGCTACAAACCGCCCTCGATCAGCGTGCTGGAGGTGGCGGCACAAAAGGAAGTTGCCCGGGTACCGGTGGAAGACGCCTGGCTGGGGCTGACATTCAGCGCGAAGGGCGACCGCGTGTATGTGGGCGGCGGGTCGCGCGCCGCCGTTTACGAGTTTACGTTCTCCAGCGGAAGCCTGCAGCCGGCGCGGACGTTTTCCGTTTTAGCCAACGGGGCAAAACCGACCAACCGCGATTTCATCGGCGACGTCGCGCTCACGCCGGACGGGCATCTGATCTATGCCGCCGATTTGTATCATGACTCGGTGTTGGTGATCAATCCGCAATCCGGGATCGTGATCGACCGCGTCAAGACCGGCAGGAGGCCGTACCGGATCCTGTTTCATCCGGACGGCAAGTCGTTCTTTGTCACGAGCTGGGCGGACGGCGCCCTGGGCCACTATGACACGGCCAACGGCAACCTTCTGGCGAATGTGCGGCTGGGATCGCATCCGACCGACCTGATCTGGCGGGCGGGCAAAAGCGATGCGGCTGAAGGCGAAGCATCCTGGGTCGCGCGCATTTTCGTAGCCGCGGCCAACACGAACAACGTGTACACGTTGGGGGTCTCGGAAAGCAATCAGCTACAGGTGGTGGAGAGCATCAATCTCGCCATGACACCTCGCCAGCCGCTGGGCATGACGCCGACGGCGCTTGCCTTGGGGCTGAAGGGCGACCGGCTGTTTGCGGTCTGTTCCGACGCCAACGTAGTGGGTGTGGTGGATATCTCGGAGGAGCGGAGCCGCGTACTCGGATTTGTTCCGACCGGATGGTATCCCACCGCGGTGCGCGTTCTTCCGGATGGCACACTGGCGGTGCTGAACGGGCGCGGTCTGCGGTCCTATCCCAATCCGAACGGGCCGAGCCCGGTGCGCCGGCCGGAGCCTTTGCACCAGGGGGTGGCAGCTCCAGAGTACGTGGGACGCATCCAGACCGGCACGGTCTCTTTTGTGCCTCCCTTCGACGATGCCGCGCTGCTGGCCTATACCAAGACGGCGACGGATAATTCCGCCTATCGGGACAGCAAGCTGGATGTGCGCAACCCGCTGCCGCCGATCGAGCACGTGATCTATATCGTGAAGGAGAATCGCACCTACGACCAGGTGCTGGGCGATATCAAGGAAGGCAACGGCGATCCGTCTCTGACCCTGTTCGGCGAGAAGATCACGCCCAATCTGCACAAGCTGGCGCGCGAGTTCGTTTTGCTCGACAATTTCTACGTGAACTCGGATGTGAGCGCGGACGGCCACAACTGGTCGACGGCGGCAATCGCTCCCGATTACGTGCAAAAGATGTGGCCCAATAGCTACGCCGGCCGGCGCAAGCTCTACGACTACGAGGGGCAGGAGCCCACGGCCTTACCTCCCGCAGGCTATCTATGGACCAACGCCGCTTCGGCGGGCATTTCCATGCGGAACTTCGGCTATTTCGTGGACACCAAGCCCAATGCGCCTCCCGAAGGGATCCAGATCAACGGCGTGCACGATCCGGTGCTGCGGCAGGTCACCAATCCGCACTATCGCGGGTTTGACCTGGATTATCCGGACGTGGAGCGAGCCAAGGTATTTTTGCGGGAACTGGCGGAATATGAGAAGGCCGGCCAGATGCCAAAGCTGATTTTGATGCGTATGGGCAACGATCATACGGCCGGGACGTCTCCCGGGAAGCTGGCGCCGCTCTCGATGGTGGCGGACAACGACTACGGCGTAGGGATGGTGGTGGAGGGGGTCTCGCACAGCCGTTTCTGGGCCAAGACGGCGATCCTGATCCTGGAGGACGATGCGCAGAATGGCGCCGACCACGTGGACTCGCATCGCTCTCCGGCGTGGGTGATTTCGCCTTACGTGGCCCGGCGCCGGGTAGACAGCAGCATGTACAATACGACGTCCATGTTGCGAACGATTGAACTGATTCTGGGATTGCGCCCGATGACGCAGTTCGACGCGGCCGCGCGGCCGCTCACCGCCGCGTTCGGGACGGCGGCGGATGCCACGCCGTATGTCGTGGAAAAGCCGCGGATTGCGCTGGATGAGCGCAACCCGGCCTCGGCGGCGGGCGCGGCGCGTTCCGAGCAAATGGATTTCAGCGCGGAAGACCGCATCGACGACGACGAACTGAACGCGGTTCTCTGGGCTGCGATCAAAGGCGATCCGGCGCCGCCACCTCCGGTACGAAGTTTCTTCTCTCATTAACACGATGCCCCGTATCTATTTGTGCTTTCTGTGGCACATGCACCAGCCCTATTACAAGGACCTGGTCTCGGGGGAATACAAGCTGCCGTGGACCCGCATGCATGCCCTCAAGGATTACTACGGCATGGTGCAGATCCTGGAGGAGTTTCCCCGGGTCCGCCAGACCTTCAACCTGGTGCCCTCGATGATGATTCAATTGCAGGAATATGCGTCCGGCGCAGCCCTGGATCCGTTCCTGCAAGTGGCCTTGAAGCCGGCGGAGAATCTGGATCCGGCCGAGCAGGAGTTTCTCCTGCGCCACTTTTTCCATGCCGATCCGGACCGTATGATCCGGCGGTACCCGCGTTACGGAGAACTCTACGACGCCCGGCGGCAGAGCGCTCCGCGCACTCACCAGCTTTTTACGCCGCAGGAGTTTCGCGACCTGCAAGTGCTCTCGCAACTGGCGTGGTTCGACGAAGAATTTCAGGCTCACGACGCTGAAGTGGGTGACCTGATTGCCAAGGGGCGCAACTACACGCCGGCAGACCAGGAGTTGATGGGCCGGAAGCAGAAGGAGATCCTGGGGGCGGTGATTCCGGCCTACCAGCGCCTGGCGGCGAGCGGTCAAATCGAGATCTCGACCACCCCGTACTACCACCCCATCCTGCCGCTGCTCTGCGATTCCAACATCGCCGGGGTCTCGCACCCGAACGTGCCGCTGCCGCCGCGCTTTCACTATCCCGAGGATGCCCGCAAGCAACTGGAGATGGGGCGGACGTATATCGGCAGGGAGTTCGGCGTTTCTCCAGTGGGCCTATGGCCTTCGGAAGGGTCGGTATCCGACGAGGTTTTCACCATTGCGGCGGAGACGGGCTTTGAGTGGGCGGCGACCGATAGCGGCGTGCTCAGCCGCACGCTGGCGCGTTCCATCGGCGTGGAGACCATCTACCGGCCCTATCGCTGGGAGCAGGGCGGCAAGCGGCTCAGCCTGCTGTTTCGCGACCATTTTCTGAGCGACCTGATCGGCTTCGTGTATTCGCGCATGGGCGCGCGCGAAGCCGCGGAAGATTTTCTACACCGCATC
>CAZMRK010000497.1:0-7012 GCA_964568355.1 uncultured Solibacteraceae bacterium
GATAAAACACGCGTAAAACATGCCTCCGATCAGGGCCACGACGGAGCCGATGTGCAGCCAGCGCATGATGACGTTCAGGGCTTCAGCCATGTGTTGAGTATACAATCGGCTTAATGATCCACGAGATTCTGCCAGTGGGGATGTTGCAGTGCAACTGCTCGGTTTTCGGCGACGAACAGAGCGGTGAAGCGATTGTCATCGATCCCGGCGACAACATTCCGGAGATTCAGGCGGTGCTTCAAAAGCATGGGCTGAAGGTGACGGCGATCGTGATCACGCATGCGCATATCGACCATATCGGCGGCGCCGCGCAGCTCAAGAAATTCACCGGGGCTCCGGTCTACCTGAACGCGCAGGACACGCTCCTGCAAGACATGATGGAGATACAGGCCGGATGGCTGGGCGTGGAGACGCCGGAGCGGGCGGAGATCGACGTAGCGGTTAAGGACGGCGACCGGCTGCGGCTGGGAGCGGCCGAATTCCAGATTCTGCACACCCCGGGACATACGCCGGGCAGCATCAGCGTGTGGATTCCCGCGGAGAAAAAGCTGGTGGCCGGGGATACGCTGTTCCGGGACAGCATCGGGCGGACGGATCTGCCGGGCGGGGACGGAAAGCAGATTCTGCGGTCGATCCAGGAGAAGCTGCTGCCGCTTGCGGACGACACGATCGTGATTCCGGGGCACGGCGCCAATACGACCATCGGGCGGGAGAAAGAGACGAATTACTTTTTACAGGGATTATAGACATGGATATTCCGAATTGGCCTGTTTCCACTGAGCGCGAGCTGGAACTGCTGCGCCAGGTGCTGGAGAGCGCCCAATGGGGCGGCTACCACGAGTTTGTGGGAAAGTTCGAACGCGAGTTCGCCGCGTTCCAGCAATGCGCCCATGGAGTAGCGGCGGTGAACGGCACCGTCACCCTGGAGATGGCGCTGGCGGCAGCGGGGATCGGCCCGGGCGACGAAGTGATTGTGCCGGCGATCTCGTTTATCTCGACGGCAACGGCGGTCTCGCGCGTGGGCGGCACGCCGGTCTTCGTGGATATCGAAGAGCTGACGTTCAACATGGATCCGGAGCGGGCCGCGGCAGCGATCGGGCCGCGCACCAAGGCGATCGTTGTCGTGCACTTCGGCGGGCCGATGGCCGATATGGACCGGCTGGGGAAGCTGGCGAAGGATCGCGGCCTGGTGCTCATTGAAGACGCGGCGCACGCGCACGGCTCGGAGTGGCGCGAGCATCGGGCGGGCAGCCTGGGGCTGGCCGGCTCGTTCAGTTTCCAGAATTCGAAGGTGATGACGTCGGGCGAGGGCGGCATCCTGATCAGCAACGACGGCGACTTTCTGGCGCGCGCGCGGGCGATTGGAGACCAGGGCCGGCGGGTGGGAGGCGGCTGGTTCCACCACTATACGCTGGGGACGAATTATCGCATCACCGCCTGGCAAGCGGCCGTGCTGCTGGCCGGTCTGGAGCGGCTGCCGGAACAGATCTGCCGCAGGACCCGCAACGCGAAACTGCTGCTGGCAGAGCTGGCCGATATCGGGGCGATCCGGTGGCAGGAGGTACCGGCGGCGGCCAACGTGAACTCCTGGTACCTGATGCTCGGGCGGGTGAATGCGAAAGATCTGGGCATGACGCGAGACCAGTTTCACAAGCGAGTGACGGGCGAGGGGATTCCGTGCACGCCCTTCTATCCGCACCCGCTTTATGGGAATCCGCTATACCGGGCGGGCGGGTGCCGCGTGGAGCCGTGCCCGGTGGCGGAGGCCTGTATCAACGACGCGTTCTGGCTGCCGCATCGCGTGCTGATGGGTAGCGAGGAACAGACCCACGCGATCGCCCAGGGCTTGCGGCGCGCCTGCGGGGTGTAAGATATTCGAAAACTCATGAAACTGCTTCCGGTCTTCGCCTGCTTGTGCGGGATGCTGTCCGCGCAGACTATGTCCATCGAGGAGTACGAGCCGAAATCCACGCTCGTGGTTCCACAACATCCGGTCACGCGCGCCAAGTATCCTTTCGTCGACGTACATAACCACCAGTCGAACATGTCGCCGGAGTACATCGACCGGCTGGTGGCGGACATGGACAAGATCAACCTGCGGGTGATGGTCAATTTGAGCGGCGGATATGGGGAGCGGCTCAAGAGGACGGTCGCGGCCATGAAGGGACGCCACCCGGACCGGTTCGTGGTATTCGCGAATATCGATTTTTCGGATATTGATGCTGCGGACTATAGCGACCGGGCGGCGCGCCAGCTTGCCGCGGATGTGAAAAACGGCGCACAGGGGCTGAAGATTTTCAAGAACTTCGGCATGGATTTGAAGGACACGAAGGGGCAGCGAATCCATGTGGACGATCCGCGCTTCGACCAGCTTTTCGAGCTGTGCGGGAAGCTGAAGATTCCGGTGTTGATCCATACCGGGGAGCCGTGGTCCTTTTTCCAGCCGCAGGACAAGTACAACGAGCGCTGGCTGGAGCTGAAGCAGTTCCCGAGCCGGGCGCGTCCGCCGGAGCGCTATCCGAGCTGGGAGACGCTGATGGGGGAACAGCATCACCTGTTTGCGAAGCATCCGCACACGATCTTCATCAATGCGCACCTGGGATGGCTGGGCGGCAACCTAGGCGAGCTGGGGCGGCTGATGGACCGGCTTCCGAATATGTATACGGAGATCGGGGCGGTGCTGGCGGAGTTGGGGAGGCAGCCTCGGTTCGCGCGGGAGTGGTTCATCAAGTATCAGGACCGGGTGTTGATGGGCAAGGACACCTGGGAGCCCTCCGAGTATTTTTACTATTTCCGGGTGCTGGAAACAGCGGATGAATATTTCGACTATTACCGGAAGCGGCACGCGTTCTGGAAGATGTACGGGCTGAATCTACCGGATGAGGTTTTGAAGAAGGTATACTACCAGAACGCGGTGCGCTTGATTCCGGGGTTGAAGTAGGGGGCATCGACAGGAGTGTCGATGCGGCCTGTTGAAGCAGGCACTACGATTCCAGGCCCATTTGGGAGAGGCGGTAGCGGAGGGCGTTGCGGGTGAGGCCGAGGAGGCGGGCGGCCTGGCTTTTGTTGCCGTCGGCACGGCGGAGGGCTTCGCGGATCAACTCCTGCTCGTATTGATCGAGGCTCATGCCTTCCGGTAGAAAGGGCGTGCCTTCCTGAGGACGGGGACGCGGCGTGGTATCGAGCTTGATATCGGCCGCATCGAGCACGGTGCCGGTGCACATGACCAGACTGCGCTCGATCACGTTCTCCAGTTCCCGCACATTTCCCGGCCAGTGATATTCCAGCAGACGGGTGATGGCCGCGTCGGTGATGGATTCGACGCGGCTGCCCGTATCGGGTCCCAGCTTCTTCACAAAATGCTGCGCCAGGAAGGGGATGTCTTCCTTGCGCTCGCGCAGCGGCGGGATGTTGAGGGGTACGACGTTGAGCCGGTAGTAGAGATCCTCGCGGAAGGTGCCCTGCTCGAGCGCGGCGCGCAGATCCTGATTGGTCGCGGCGATGACACGAACGTCGATGCGGCGGGTGACATTGCTGCCCAGGCGCTCAAACTCGCGCTCCTGCAGGACGCGCAGGAGTTTCACCTGGATGGAGGCGGGCACGTCGCCGATTTCGTCGAGAAACGCGGTGCCGGTATCGGCCTGCTCGAATTTTCCGGGCTTGCTGGTATTGGCTCCGGTGAACGCGCCTTTTTCGTAGCCGAACAGCTCGCTTTCCATCAGGTTTTCGGGGATAGCGGTGCAGTTGATTTTGACCAGGGGACGATCGCGGCGGGGCGAATGGAAATGGATGGCGCGGGCGATCAGGTCTTTGCCGACGCCGCTCTCGCCAGCCAGCAGCACGGTAGCGCGGCTGGGGGCGACGCGCATGATGGTGGCGAAGATCTCCTGCATGGGAGCACTGCGCCCGATGACGTTGTCGAATTCGTAGCGGCGGCCCAGTTCCTCCCGGAGCTGGCGGTTTTCATCGCGCAGCTCGCGCATCTCCATGGCCTTGCGGATCACGGTCATGAGGTGATCGAGCGAAAACGGCTTGAGGAGGAAATCGGTAGCGCCGCTCTTCATGGCTTCGACCGCGGTTTCAATGGTGCCGAACGCGGTCATAACAATGACGGGGGTCTGGCTGTTCTGGCGGCGGATGAGGGCCAGCAACTCGAGCCCGTCCATATTGGGGAGGCGCAGGTCGGTCAGAATGACGTCGGCGCGGTCCACGATTTTGAGAGCTTCCTCGGCGGAGCCGGCCTTGTCCACATCAAACCCGGCGGAGCCGAGCTGCAGCTCAATCACACGGCGCAGTTTTTCTTCGTCTTCGACAACCAGAACACGTTTCTTCAATCGCTTGGGGCCTCCGGCCGGGTGGTCGGGAGATACACGCGAAACACGCTGCCCTTCCCTGGCTCGCTCTCCACTGCTATCTTACCGCCGTGTTGATCAACGATTTTGGAAACGATGGCGAGGCCCATGCCGATGCCGTCGGGCTTGGTGGTGACGAAGGGGTTGAAGATGGTGTCGATCAGCTTCGGATCGATGCCGCTGCCGCGATCGATGACCGAGATTTCCGCGTTTCCGGCGACGGGGCGGGTTTTGATGGTCACGGCGCCGCCGGCCTGGGTGGCCTGGGCGGCGTTCATCAGCAGGTTGTAGATCACGCGTTCCATCAGTTCGGCATCGAGAGGGAAAGGCGGGATATCGGGGGAGTAGTTCTTATAGACCGTGACGCCGCGGTTCTTGGAATCGCGTTCCATGAGCGTGACGGCGCGGTCGAGCACTTGGGAGAGGTCAGCGCGCGCCAGGCGCAACTGGAGCGGACGGACGAAATCGAGAAAGCGGGTGACGAGGGAATTGGTGCGATCGACTTCGGAGCTGATAAACCCGGCGACCTCACGGGCCACTTCGTTTTCGGTGGAGACGCTGCGGGAGAGCATCTCCGCGGAAGCTTTCATGGTCCCCAGAGGGTTGCGCAGTTCGTGAGCGAGGCCGGCAGCCAGTTGGCCGAGCGCAGCCAGGCGATCAGAGCGGCGCACGGCTGCCTCAGCCTCGTGCAGATTGCGATTGGCCTCGGCGAGTTGTTCGGCGACGGCTTTGGACTTGGCGGATTGGACACGCAAGGCTTCAGCGAGGGCGTTGGCCAGGATTCCGGTCATGGAAAGAAAGATGACGCGGCGGATCAGCTCGCGTATGTCGGCCGGCTCGAGGGTAAAGCGGGTCCAATCGATGAACAGCAGGAAAGAGAGATATGAGCCGCAAGCCAACAGGGAGAACAGCAGGGTCGAGAGCACGCTCATGGTCGCGGCGGCGGAGACGACGGGCAGCACCAGGACCAGCCAGTAGGGGCTATTGATGGCGTTGGTATAACCGATCAGCACGTATCCCAGCACAAGCTTGAGGATGATCCAGAACACTTTGCCGGAGTTGGTTTCCAGAAAGGTCAGCCGCGGCTCGGCAAGCTGCACGACGGCGAGCGAGGCGAGCAGCAGGAACTCCGAGATATCAGGGCTGAGACTGGAGGCAAAGAGCGCCGAAAACAGCAGCAGCCACACCAGATCCTGCGCTCGGATGAAGCGTATCCAGCGAGAGAGGGGCACGATGATATCTCAGTCGGGATTATGCCACAATAGCAACGTACCTCTCATGTCCAACGAATCAGCTCTGGATCACGATCGGGTGACCGATCGCGACACCCAAACCGCGTCCGAACCCGGCGCATCCTTTGGCGACATTCTATCGGCATACGAACAGTCGCATTCCCACAAGCCCGAACCCGGTGGCGGCGGGCTTGATGCCACCGTGGTAGCGGTCTCTCCAGAGTCGGTGTTTCTGGACATCGGGATGAAGACCGAAGGGGTCATTCCGACCAAAGAACTCACCGATGCGGCGGGGCGGGTGGCCGTGGCTCCCGGCGACCAGATACAGGTCACAATCAAGGGGCGCGATCCGGAGGGATATTACCTGGTCTCGCGTATCCAGGTGGAGCGCCCGAAGGACTGGTCTTCGCTTGAAAAAGCCTTTGCCGAGAAGCAGACGATTGCGGGCGTGGTTTCCGGCGTGGTGAAGGGCGGCTTGAGCGTGGATGTAGGAGTGCGAGCTTTCATGCCCGCTTCGCGCAGCGGTGCCAAAGACGCAGCCGAGATGGAAAAGCTGGTGGGCCAGGACATCTCCTGCAAGATCATCAAGCTGGACGTGGCGGATGAGGACGTGGTGGTGGACCGGCGCGTAGTGCTCGAGGAAGAAGAAGCACGCGTGCGGGAACAAGCCTTCGCTGCGGTGCAGGAAGGCGCGGTGATCGAGGGCACAGTGCGCAGCCTGACTGACTACGGAGCCTTTGTCGATGTGGGCGGCGTGGACGGCTTGCTACACGTGGCAGACATCTCCTGGGGCCGCATCAAGAAACCATCCGATGTGCTGACGGCCGGACAGACGGTCACGGTTCAGGTACTCAAAGTAGATCCGGCGAAGCGGCGGATTTCGTTGGGCATGAAGCAACTGCAGCCGCATCCGTGGGACCTGGCGCCGGAGAAATACAAGGTTGGCGACCGGGTGCATGGAACGGTGACGCGCCTGGCGGATTTCGGCGCTTTTGTGGAACTGGAACCCGGCATCGAAGGGTTGGTGCATCTCTCCGAGCTCTCGTGGTCGAAGAAAGTGCGCAAACCGGCCGATGTAGTGAAGGCCGGGGAGATGGTGGACGTGGTTGTGCTGGGCGTGAATGCAGCCGACCGCCGGATTTCGCTGGGGCTGAAACAGGCTCTGGGCGATCCGTGGGCGGAGATCGAGACCAAGTTTCCGGTGGGTAGCATCGCCGAAGCACCGATTACCAGCCTGACCAAGTTCGGCGCGTTCGTGCAGTTGTCGGAAGGCGTGGAAGGTATGATCCACGTGGGCGACATCAGCGCGGAGAAGCGCATCAACCATCCCCAGGATGTGCTGAAGGTAGGGCAGGTGGCGAGAGCGCAGGTGCTCGAAGTGGACCGGGAGCGGCGGCGCATTCGCCTGGGAATGAAACAACTGCAGCC
>CAZMRK010000498.1:0-9919 GCA_964568355.1 uncultured Solibacteraceae bacterium
CTTCATCACATGGACAGCGGCGTCCTTATATACCACCGTTACGCCGTTGTCCTTCGGAAGGTCGTCTGCTTCCACGATCGCGGAGCCGGACAACAGTTCCAGGCGCGTGTCGATCAGCCGGTTGGTGATCATTTTGAAGGAGCTGTTTTCGCCCATCCGCAGGAACACTCCCGGCGTCAGCAGCACCTCCGCGCGGCCCTGCTCGGTCCGCAGCGTCTGGTTTTCTTTGACATCCGGGAAGACCCCCATTTTCCCTTCGATGGCCTTGTCTTCCACATATACCCGGCCTTCCGCATAGTGGATCAGGCCGGAACGGGCGGAAATAACCGACTGCGCCTGGGCACACATGCTGCCCAGTGCCAATCCGGAAATACACAGGGCGACGCGCAATACCGATGCCATATAGGGCTCCTAGTCCAGCTTCCCCCTCACCGGAAGATTTGTCAATGCTAAATGGAAATCGTTACAAGCGCACGATCTTGGGCGAGGAAAGCCCCTTTAGGGCATTCCGGGTATCCACGATCAGAGCCGCGTCGGAAACCAGCTTGGGATAGTCGAACGCCGAATGGTCGGTGATGATGGCGACGCAGTCAGCCTTAGCTGCCGTCTCCAGAGGTTCCGACCGCAGATCGATCCCCTCCTCGGCGAGGTGCGGCACATATGGGTCGGTATACGTAACCCGGGCGCCGAACCGCTGCAACAGCAAAATCACATCGAGAGCCGGCGATTCCCGGACGTCTTCGATATCCCGCTTATAGGCGATCCCCAGAATGTGCACATGCGAGCCCTTCAGCGGCTTGGCCGCCTCGTTCAGCGCATTCTGGATCTTGTCCACTACGAAGTGGGGCATCTGGCCGTTGATGTAGCCCGCCAGTTCGATGAAGCGCGCCTCGATTCCCGCCTGCTTGGTTTTCCAGGAAAGATAAAACGGGTCGATTGGAATGCAGTGTCCTCCCAGGCCTGGGCCTGGATAAAAGGGCATGAACCCGAAGGGCTTGGTGGCGGCCGCCTCGATCACCTCCCAAACGTTGATGCCTATGCGGTCGCACATCAGCGCGATCTCGTTCACCATCCCGATGTTGATCATGCGGAAGGTGTTTTCGAGCAGCTTGACCATCTCGGCCACCTGCGTGGAACTGACCGGCACCACCTTTTCGAGCGCCTGGGAATAGAACAGCTTGCCCATCGCCGTGCAGGCCGCCGTCGTTCCGCCTACCACCTTCGGGATATTGGAGGTCTGGTATCGGGCATTTCCCGGATCTACCCGTTCGGGCGAAAAGCACAGAAAGAAATCCTCGCCCACTTTCAGGCCGGACTTTTCCAGCATGGGCCGCACCAGCTCATCCGTGGTCCCTGGATAGGTGGTGGACTCCAGAATCACCAGCATCCCCGCGTGGAAGTTGCGCGCAATCTCCTGGGTGGACGAAATGATGTAGCTCATGTCCGGGTCCTTGGTCTTGCGCAGCGGCGTGGGCACGCAGATATTCACCGTGTCCAGCTCGGTCACGACGGAAAAGTCGTTTACCGCCCGAAGCTTACCGGCGCCGACCAGGGAATCGATGGTGGCCGTCGGAATGTCCGCGATATACGACTGGCCGGCGTTGATCTTTTCCGTCTTGCGGGCGTCCAGATCGACGCCGGTCACCTGGAAGCCTGCTTTGGCGAATTCCACCGCCAGAGGCAGCCCGACATAGCCCAGGCCGACGACACCTACGCGAGCGCGGCGGTTGCGGAGTTTTTCCTCGAGAATCTCGGCAGTGGCGGACATCTGGATTATTCTCCCACGAAGAACTGGCCTTCGCCGATGACCTGGGCAGGGCCGGTGAGATAGATCTCGTCCTGCCCGCGGAGATCGATCGGCCCGGCTGGAGTGAGAATGCGGGCGGGGCTGTCGATCCAGCCGCGGCGAAGGGCGGTGGCGTACGCCCCGGTGGACCCGGTGCCGGAGCTCATGGTCTCGCCCGCGCCACGCTCATAGTAGCGGACCTCCAGCGTATGCCGGTCGACCGCCCGTAGAAACGATACATTGGTCCGGTTCGGAAAGTGCGGATGCGATTCGATTTCCGCGCCCATGGCCCGCCAATCGAAATCGAAGTCCGCCACCGGCACGGCACACTGAGGATTTCCTACCCAGACCAGCGTGACGTCGCGCGGACCGCTGCGAAGCGGCAGCTCGAAGCGGTCGGCCTGATATTCCGGCCGTCCCATGTTCATCTCGAACTGAAACTCCAGGCCTGAACGCTGGAGCAGCCGGAGGTGCTTCAGTCCAGCGCCGGTGCGAATGCGGATCCGTTCGCCGGCCAAGCCCGCCAGGATCAGGAAGGCTGCCGCGCAGCGGGTGCCGTTGCCCGAGATCTCGGGTTCGCTGCCGTCGGAATTGAACAGGCGGATGGCGCCTTCGGATTCGCTATCCTGAGGCCGCGACACCAGCATCCAGCCGTCCGCACCGATGCCGGTGTGACGCTCGCAGATGGCTTTGGCCAGATCGGGCAGAGGACCTGGGGGCACGTCGGTATCCCAGGTGAGCAGAAAGTCATTGCCAGCGCCGTGCGCCTTGGTGAAGGGTATTTTCATGTGATGGAGATGTCACGGGTGCCACGTGACAGGCGGGGGGCCGGCCACCGGCACCTGGCGCCGGTAGATCTCGACGACCGGCGCACCTTTCACGATAATCCGTTTTTCCAGACGGTAGGGCAGGCCATCGCGAAAGCCCCAGTTGAGCATGGTCTGCACGCGGTCACCTCCGGTCACAACAGCCCATTCCTCCCATAGGAATAGTTGCGGCCTAGCCATGGCGGCTGGCCAAAGCGGCCAGTTGTCGCTGGTCAGGACCTCTCGAAATGGCAGGTCCATCTGTCGAAAAATCCCGCGCAGGTCACCGGAGGTCGTCACGATTCCCGAGCCGCGCCGGTAGCGCGGCGCCAGGTACTCCGCCGCCTGGCGCGTCCACTCCCGGCGCGCTACGGAATTGACTTGGGATTCCTTCCAGGTGATCCAGTTCTCCGGCCGCGGCGAGATCAGCCAGCCGGCGGTCGGAATCAATACCACCAGGGCTGCCGCCCAGATTCGGAAGCGGGCCGGCGCCACCGCGACCAGGGTGGCGGCGGTGAACACCGCCAGCGGAAATAGCGCCATTCCATAGCGGGTATTGTAGTAGCTGCCGAACCAAAGCTCGGGCACGTAGATCGGATTGGCCGAGGAGTGCATGCCCCAGAGATAAAAGACCGGCGGTAGCGCCAGCAGGACCAACGGCCAGAACGCCCGGCGGATTAGCGCCGCGATGGTACCGCCCAAGCCGAGCAGGAGCAGCGATGTTCCAGCGCAGTGGCGCGCCGCAGTCCGGAAGAACAGCCAGGCTTTGGACCAATCGCCCTTGCCTGGATAGGTGGCAGCGCCCTGGATTGCCTGGGGCGAGTAAGGGCCGTTAAAGAAGTCCAGCCAATTCCCGGTACACCACCAATTATGACCACACCAGTAGAGCGGTCCCAGTGACGCAATCGCCCCGAAAACAATGGCCTTAGAGAAGCGCCGCTCTCCTCCGGCGATCAGTACGTAGAGGGTCGTGAACGGGATCAGGAACCAGCCTTCGTAACGGGTCAATGTTCCGGCCAGCGCCGCCAGCCCCGCGCCGGCCAGCGCCGTCCATGACGGGGTCTCTCCGAACCGGACCGTGAAATAGAGCAGTGCCATGAGCGAGGCGAAGAAGATCGCCTCGGTCATCGCCGTGGATTGTAGATAGAGTAAGTTGGGATTCAGGGCGAACAGAGCTGCGGCCGCTACGGCCGCCGCCGTATTCGAATACATCCGGCGAACCGCGGCGAACAGGAACGTCCCGGCCAGCACGAAAGCGATGGCCGAGGGTGGCGCCGCCGCCAGGCCGCTCTGCCAGAGGCGATCGATCCGCGCGAACGGGATCAGGGCCAGATGCAGCAGCGGGAGCCACACCGTACCGAGCTGCTCATAGCCCGGAGTGCGTGAATCCACCACCTGCCGGGCGATATCCAGGTGGGCCTCGGCGTCCCCGTAGTAGAGCAGAAAACCCTGGCGGAAGAAAAAGGCAACGGCGGCGGCGCTCCATGCCGCCAACCCGAGGAAAACTGCCAAGACCAGACTAAAACGCCGTGCAGGTCTTGAATTCCTGGTAACGGGCATCGATCTCGGCTCGCGTCAGCGTACGGAAGCGGTCGACTCCGAATTTTTCGCAGCAAAAGCTCCCCATCACGGAGCCGTAGATCACCGCGCGGCTGAGATGGTGGAAATCGACCGGATCGTGCCGCGGATCGATGCCTTTCTCGGCAAGGTACCCGACGAAGCCGCCGGCGAAGCAATCCCCCGCACCGGTAGGATCGAAAACCTCATCGAGCAGGTATCCCGGAACCATGAAGTGGCAGTCTTCGTGGAACAGGATGGCGCCGTATTCGCCGCGTTTGATGACCAGGGTATGGGGACCCATTTCGATAATCTTCCGGGCGGCGCGGCGTAGATTGTACTCACCGGAGAGCATGCGCGCTTCGGCGTCGTTGATGAGCAGGAAGTCCCATTCGCGGATGGTAGCCAGCAGTTCGTCGCGATAGTCCTTGATCCAGTAGTTCATGGTGTCGCCGCCGACCAGGCGTACGCCATTCATCTGGGAGCGGACGCTCTTTTGCAGCGCGGGCTGAATATTGCCCAGCAGCAAATAGGGCGCTCCGCGGTAGGATTGGGGAAGCTTGGGGTCGAAATCGGCAAACACGTTGAGGTCGGTCCGCAGGGTGGTGCGGTCGTTCATGTCTGCGGAGTAGACGCCCGCCCAGAAGAACGTCTTGCCCGGCACCCGCTCCAGGCCGGCCAGGTCGATGCCGCGACCGGCCAACAGGTCCACATCCTCCCGGGCGAAATCCTCGCCCACCACGGCTACGATCTGGACGGGTGTAAAGTAGCTTGCAGAAAGCGCGATATAAGTGGCCGCCCCGCCCAACATGCGGTCCACTTTTCCATGCGGCGTTTCCACGCCATCGTATGCGACGGATCCAACTACGACGAGGGACATCGCTTGATTGTAACAAGCGAGGTCATTCGAGACGCTTCATACGGCGTAGCGGAGTGACACTTTTGACTCCGGGGAGGCGGCGCAGTTCGGGGATGCGCCCGGAATCCACCTCGACGAACAAGGCATTGCTTACTACCTGAGAGGCGCCGGTCACGCGAATCTGTCTGCGGTCGAGTTCGGCGCGCAGGGCATCCTGGGCGGCCTCCAGCTTCCGCCGGTAGATTTTGGCGGCTTCGCTGCGCATTTCTTCCGGAGTGTGGAAGCGCTCGGCCATGGGAGGATCCTTCAGGATCAGGGCATAGCGCCCGCTCCCTTCGGCGGCGGAAAGCAACACGCACAGGACCATCGCGAATAACGGCAACCGCATGATTTGCCACCCTTTCTGGGCATTCCCATACGATGGCCCACATCGTGCCCTGACAAATTCATGTGGACCAGAGAGTCTCTTCACGACCTAGTTCAAAATGGGCTGCAAGGCATCAAATTCATCGTGGTTTCAAATCGGGAACCTTATCTCCACCAGCGCCACGGTGAGGAGATCCGATATACACGGCCGGCCAGCGGGATGGCTGCAGCGCTTGATCCGATCATGCGCGCTGCCGGCGGTGTGTGGGTGGCGGCCGCCAGTGGCGACGCAGACCGCGAAGTGGTGGATGCGGCGGATCATGTCGGGGTACCGCCCGAGGACCCATCATATATCCTGAGACGTGTCTGGCTAGACGAACGGTTAGAAAAAGAGTATTACAACGGACTTTCCAACGAGGGACTGTGGCCACTGTGCCACGTTGCGTTCAGCCGCCCACACTTCAGCCTCCGCCATTGGGAGAGCTACCGGGAAGCAAATCAGCTTTTCGCTGAGGCCGTGCTGGAGGAAGCGGCCGGCGGTCCCGCTTTTGTTTTCATACAGGATTATCATTTTGCGCTGCTTCCCCGTATCTTGAAAGACCGCAATCCGAACCTGATCGTGGCCCAGTTCTGGCATATCCCGTGGCCGAACCGGGAGGTCTTCCGGACCTTTCCATGGGGAGAGGAATTGCTCGATGGCCTGCTAGGCAACGACCTGCTCGGATTTCACCTCCGCTATCACTGCGGAAATTTCGTCGAGACGGTAGACCGGGGAGTTGAGGCGAAGGTGGATCACGAGCACCTGGCGGTAACCCGAGGCGGGCATACCACGAAAGTCCGGCCGTTTCCCATCAGCGTCGATTTCGATCGCCACACCGCCATGGCGGATAGCATCGAGGTGGACCGGGAGATGGGACGCTGGCACCGGGAGTTGCAACTCCGGACCGATTTTCTGGGCATCGGAATTGACCGCCTGGACTACACCAAGGGCATTCCCGACCGGTTGGCCGGGTTAGAGTCATTTTTCGAAGAGCATCCGGACTACCGCGGGCGGGTGACTCTGGTACAGATCGGCGTGCCCAGCCGGACCGAGATCGGCAAATACAAAGCCCTGGGCGACGAAGTGGAGCAACTGGTGCGCCGGCTCAACTGGCGCTGGGGAAGGGGTTCGTGGCAGCCGGTGATCTTTCTCCGTGGAGACTATCCTCTCGAGCGGTTGATGGCGCTGCACCGGATAGCGGACTTCTGCATGGTCACCTCGCTGCATGACGGAATGAACCTGGTTTCGAAGGAGTTCGTCGCCAGCCGGTACGACGGAGACGGGGTGTTGATTCTCAGCCATTTCACCGGAGCGGCGCGGGAGCTCACCGACGCTCTGCTGGTCAATCCTTACGCGCCGAACGAGATCGGCGATGCAATCTTCACCGCTCTGACGATGCCGGCTGAAGAGCGGCAGCGACGCATGCGGCGGATGCGGGCCGCCGTGGCCGAGAACAACATCTACCGCTGGGCAGGTAAGGTGTTCTCAAGTCTGCTCAAGTTCGAGCTTCCGGAAACGGCCATGGCCGATGTCGAAATCGGAAGCCGCGTCAGCGAGGCGGGTGCATAGGCTCGATCCGTCAGGACGCTTCGAACAGATCGAGGATGCCGTGAATGGGGATTCGAACCCAATCGGGGCGAAGGTGGAGTTCTCGACGCACCTCCGCGATGGCGCGTTCGAGCAGATATGCCTCCATCAGGGTGCGCAGCGAATCGGTCGATTCCGGCAGAAGCCCGCTCGGTCCCGCAAGATCCAGGTATCCCTGGAGGAAGGAGGCCGCTACCCATTGATACCAGAAGCGGCCCCATTGTTCGAGAGAGCCCAAATATTCTTTGCGCGCCAGGACTCCCGGCACCTGGCCGAACAGCGCTGCATGCGCCGCGTAGTGGAAGGATCGCAGCATGACAGCTACGTCTCGGAAGGGCGAACGCTTAATGCGGCGTTCGCTCAACGGACGCTCCACATTGCCCTCGAAGTCGATGATACGGAAATCCTTACCGGTAAACAGAATCTGGCGCAGGTTGTAATCGCCGTGGATGCGAATGCGCTGGGCCTGAATGCGGGCATCGCGCAGGACCTGAAAGCGCGCCCGGATATCGGATTCGCGATCCAGGAGCTTTCGGGCGTCCTCCTGAGTAGCTGGGGGCAGGCGATACATCTGGGAGCGCAGATCTTCCAGGCAGCGCAGCGCCTGGCCTAGCATGCCGTGGTATAGGCCGTGGCGGTAAAAGTCGGTGAAGGGCTCCGGCGCGAAATCGGGATCCTCCGGCCGGCTGGCGAGAGTGACGTGGAGTTCAGCCGTGCGCTGTCCGAGCAGACGCGTCATTTCGAGATAGGAGCCGATCAGGTCGGTTGCCTCGGCGGGTGGAGGTTGCTGAACCTGTGACAAGGGCGTGGATTCAGGCGCGGGAGTGCGTGGCCCGCCAGCTGCGAGTGCGTGCTCGAAAAAGAGACCGAGGTGGTCCATGGTGTAGCTCCACGCGTCGCTCTCGTGAGGCAGGTACCCGTGCAGCAGGGCGATGGTGGCGACTTCGCCGCGGTCCGAGCGAAACTCCAGCGCGCCGGCCAGCGGAGCCACGTGGGGGCTGGCCCCTTTCTCAGTGAGAAAGACGCCCAGTTCACGCTCGGGGTGGATGCCGGCCTCCACTTTTCGATAGAGCTTGAAAACAAAGCGGTCGCCATAGGCAACTGCGATGTTGTTGTGGTCGCCGGATAAAGGAGTGGCTTCAAGCGGTGGGTGATCGGGGCCCCAGGCCTGGCGAAAGATTCGGGTGTGGGAGCCGACCAGTTCGCCTTCTTCTCCACGGATGCGCCGCCGCCGCGCCATGGCATTGAGTAACGCGGTCCATAGTTCCTTGTCTTGCAGTGCGGTATAGAGAATGCCGGAGGTCGCATTGGGACCCTGCAGGCGCGCCAGGGCCATGTCTGGTAAATTTTGCAGCAGTTGCTCGGCGGCTTCGCCGGTTGCGACTGCCAGAGGAAGCACGTAATACTCGGCGTCGCCTTCGCTGTAGTTGGCGCGCACGATCAGAAGGTAGGCATTGCTGGTCGGAATCGCCAGGTGGTCGATGATCTCCACCATCCGGAGATTGCGCAGCGGGCTGCGCAGCCAGTGGCGCTCCTGGAGAAAGGAGGGCAGCACGCGGCGCAGCATCGAAGTCAAGCGGTCGGAAAAGAGCTCCTCCCAGGAGGCCACCGGGAAGGTGGGCAGGCTGCGCCCGGCAGCCGCCAATTCCTGCGGGGCCGCGGCCGCCTCCAACAGGAACCAAAAGAAACTGTGCGGCCCCAGGGAGAAGCCGTAAGGACGTTCGGAGATCGTAGGAAACTTTGTGCGGCCGATCAACTCGATGGGCACCATGCCCCGGAACGCCGAGAGATCGATTTCCGCATACTGAACGAAACGCGACAGGTTGGCGACCACGAGGATGCGTTCTTCTTCGTAGGCCCGAATGAAGGCCAGCACGCGGCGGTTGTCGGGATACAGAAACTCGATGGTCCCCCGGCCGAAAGCTTTGGAGCGTTTGCGCTGCTCGATGATGCGCTTCATCCACCAGAGCAGGGAATGGGGATTGTTCTGCTGCGCCTCGACATTGATGGATTCGTAGTGATACTCGGGATCAATGATGATGGGAAGGTAGAGGCGCTGAGGATTGGTCCGGGAAAAGCCGGCGTTGCGATCGCCGCTCCACTGCATGGGGGTGCGCACACCGTTCCGGTCGCCCAGATAGAAGTTGTCGCCCATGCCGATCTCGTCGCCGTAGTAGATCACCGGTGTTCCGGGGAGAGACAGCAGCAGAGCATTCAGAAGCTCGATGCGGCGGCGATCGCTGCCCAGCAGCGGGCCAAGCCTCCGGCGAATGCCGAGGTTGATGCGCATGTGGCGGTCCTGGGCATAGACCCGATACATGTAGTCCCGCTCTTCGTCGGTGACCATTTCGAGAGTCAACTCGTCGTGGTTACGCAGGAACAGCGCCCACTGCGAGTTGTCGGGAATGGGCGGCGTAAGCTTGAGGATCTCGGTGATGGGATAGCGGTCTTCCATGCGCGTCGCCATAAAGAGGCGCGGCATCAGGGGGAAGTGGAAGGCCATGTGGCATTCGTCGCCCCGGCCGAAGTAGGCGATGGCGTCCTCCGGCCACTGATTGGCCTCCGCCAGGATCATGCGATTGCGGTAGCGGCTGTCGACGTGGCGGCGCAGTTGTTGAAGAAAGGCATGCGTCTCGGGCAGGTTCTCGCAGTTGGTGCCTTCGCGCTCGTATAGATAGGGAACTGCGTCCAGCCGCAGGCCGTCCACCCCCATATCCAGCCAGAAATCGACGGCCTGGAGCATGGCGGAGCGCACCTCCGGATTGTCGTAGTTCAGGTCCGGCTGATGGGAGTAGAAGCGGTGCCAGTAATAGGCCTTGGCGATGGGGTCCCAGGTCCAGTTGGAGGCTTCGAAATCTTTGAAGATGATGCGCGCCTCGCGATACTTCTCCGGAGTGTCGCTCCAGACGTAGAAGTTG
>CAZMRK010000499.1:0-15551 GCA_964568355.1 uncultured Solibacteraceae bacterium
GGGTACCAGCAGCGGCCCTGGGTCGACCTACACGGATACGCGGAATGGCACTGGACCGATTTGGTTACCTTTTGGCAGCAATATAACGCGATGCTGGCACGTCTGATCGAGCGGATTCCCGCCGAGCGCCTGGGAGCGCACTGCGTGATTGCCGCCGGCGAGCCGGTGACGTTGAAGTTTGTCATCGAGGACTACCTGGCGCACCTGCTGCACCATCTGGATCACATCGTGAGCCAGGCAAACGTCTCAGCTAACCCGTAGCTCCCACTTCAGCGGTCCACGTCAACTTCTTTTGACGGGCTCTAGCTGCCACGGACCGGAGGTGTCTCGACGCGTAGGGTTTTGCGCAGCCAGCGAATGACGACATCCTTGTAGGCGTGCTGGGAGGGGTTCTTTTCCCAATTGATGACGCCGTGAATGCCGCCGGGAACCGTGTAGAGATCGCAGGCGTTGCGGGCGAGTTTGAGCTGCTCGCAAAACTGGACGGACTGGCTATATGGCACCGCCTGGTCTTCGGTGCCATGGAGCAACAGGAACGGCGGCATCCCGGCCTTCACATAAGTGGAAGGTGAGGCTTTGCGGAGGACGGCCCGCGATTTTTCGCTGAGATCGGTGACACCCAAAAAATCGCGAAAGCCGCGCGACGCCTGCCCCTTGGAAACGACCATCGCTTCCAGGTCAAACGCACCATAAAAATCGACCACCGCGGCCACGGCCGTATCCGGTTGAGGATGCACGCCGGCCAGGCCGACCAGGTGTCCTCCGGCAGATTCACCCATCAGGGCCAGCCGGGTGGGGTCCACGCGGAACTCCCGGGCGTGGGATTTGACGAAGCGGATCGCCTGCTCGACATCGCGCAGGGCGGCCGGATGCGGGTACTTCGGCGCCAGGCGATAGTCGATCGAGAACCAGGCCAGGCCGCTGCGATCGAGCGTAGGAAACAGCGGCAGGACGAAGTTGGCGCGCTTGCTCCCGGCGGTCCAGCCGCCGCCGTGCACCAGAATGACCGCGGCAAAGGGGCCGGGGCCGTCGGGGATATGGGCATCCAGGGTAAGCGTCTCGCCGGAGACGCGGCTGAATTCGACGTCGTTGCGAACCTCGGCGAAGCCGGACAGGGCCAGCAGGAAGAAAAGACCGATTAGCGCACGCATGGTAGGCATCATATCCGATGCACAGGCTCGTGGGTCAGGGCTGGTAGGGAGCGAGGCGGGGCGGGCGGAGGTCGGGCTCGAGCAGCCAGGCGGTCCGATCGGGATAATAGCGGAGCAGCTTTTCGTTTTCGACGGGGCCGAGATCGCGGGCCCAAACCACACGCGCGGCATCCATGTCCGCTTCGTTGTAGACCCACTCCTCTTGAAAGATGTGCTGCGGCCAGTAGCGGACGAAGACGAGCTGCTTGCCGGAAGCCTGGGCAAGCAGGCGATTGACAGCGATCCGGCGCTCGGGATTGCGGTGGTTAAGGACGTCCCACGTTTCGAAGCGGCGGAGAGCGAAGGAGAACTCTGACGCGTCGAAGACATGCAGGCTGTACCAAAGCCCGAAATGCGCGGCACAGAGGAACAGAATCAGGCGCGCGGCTTCGCTGCCCGCCGCCCAGCCGCCGAGACGCAGGTGGCTCAGATGCTCCAGACCCACGATGCTCCACAGAAGAAACAGGCAGGTGACGCCGGCCAGGTAATGGTGCTGAAACACGGGGAAGAAATTGACGCCCAAAGCGAAGACCAGCAGGGTGAGCAGCACCCACGCAAAGCGGTATTCACGCAGGGCCAACAGAAGAAAGGCTGGCAGGGCGAGATAGAGCGGCGCCAAAAAGAAGAAACGGTAGAAGCGCACGCGATATTCCAGGCGCAGCAGGTAGCTGGCCAGGGTTTCGGTGCTGGAGCCGCGGAAGGAGAGCTGCATTTGGTAATCCTGCTGCTGTTGAGGGGTCAGCGGGCGGTGGGGCACTGGAGCCGGCTGGAACGTGAGTGAGGCCGGGATTCCGTATTGATATTGGCTGAGTGTGTAGGGCAGGGTGGTCCAGCGGCCTGTGACCTGCCGGTTTTGGAGCAGAGTGAGGCCCACGGCGGGCAGGGTGGTCAGGATAACCACCGGCACGGCGCGTCTCAGAGAGAGGAGCGTGGCCGGCTGCCGCAGGAGCGGCAGAAAGAAGAGCACGACGCCGAGCAACAAAAAAATGGATTCGTACGGCCGGATCAGCAGGTGTACTCCGAGGCCCACACCCAGCAGGACGGCATCGCGGGTACGCGGTGCCTGGCGCAGGCGGGGCAGCGATCCGAACACCAGGCATCCGGCCGCGGCAGCGAAGGCCCCACCCCAGTAGCTGTTCATCCATTGCGAGAGGGGTCCGAATTCGAAGATCGCCAGCAACCCTCCGGCAAGCGCCCACCCGGGCGTCGTCCAGGCGCGCAGCATCCAATAGGAGAGGGAGCAGAAAGCCGCCGAAGCAAGCAGGACCCCGGCCCAGGGAAGGCCGAACAACATCCGGCCGATGGCCATGATGAGCCCTTGGCCGAGAGGGTAAATAGAGCTGTAGGTGGGTTCCTGAAGGACAAACAACGTCTCGAAGAACTGCGACAGAGCGTGGGGTCGATTGGCCAGCCGGAAGTGCCGCAGCGTATCGGCCACCAGCAGGTGGCTGAATTCGTCATACACGTCGGGAGACGGCACGGGGTGGTGCGGAAGCAGGAGCAGCCGGAGCGCCACCGGCAGAACAGCCAGCAGCAGCATGACCCAGCCCGTTCGGCGCGCGAAGCGGAGCGCGCGGGGCTCCACCCACGGCCGCCAGACGACCACCAGCAGGATCAACAGCGCCGCGAGCGCCAGTTCAAAAAAATCGGCGGCTCCGAAGCCGAGCGGATTCTGGATGGGCAGAAACGTGCGCGAGGGCTCGAACGGAAACATCGGTGAAGGACCATTGTCCCGCGCCCCGGGGCCGCCGTGCTCGAACAGGAGAAAGCGCGGACGGACGGCCTACCAGGCGGGCCGCCCACGTGTATCGCGCAGCGAGAGCCGGCGGTTACCCTGCTGGATCTCCGTGGCTACCAGCAGGTCGCCCTCCATCGCGCTGACAACATACGCCTGCACCGTAATCGCATCGCCTTCGCGGAGGCTCAGGCCGCTTTGCTTGAGGAAGCCAACCGGCGCCAGGCGCACTAAACGGGCCTGCCCGTCCGCTTGTAAGCGAATCTCGACCATGCCGCTATCCGCAGTCGCTCCAGGGAGATAGATGATTTCGGATACCTTTCCTGCGAGAGTCTGAGTGGCGGTTGAAGAAACGCCTGCCGGCGGTCGGACAGAACGCCAGTGGTGGCCGGAATACCAGCAATGGTCTCCATCGTAACCCCAATGGCCACAATCGTGTGCGGCTGCCGGCAACCCGCCGAGGCAGCCCAGGAGGACGATTGCGCCCGTCCATACCAAGGATTTCATCTTACGCTCCTTACATCTATCATTGATTGCTTGATAAATGTAATTTGCATATATCATGACATAGATGGTAGGCTGACACAAGGGGGAAACAAGCAAGACATTATGGCGCGTCGCGAATGCCCACGTCACGGGAAGCAGCATCCCTGCACCTGCGCCATGGGCAATCTATATCGATTTGTGGAACCGGTTCTGTTATTCCTGCTGAAGAAGAAAGGGCGCTCCTATGGCTATGAGCTGGCGAACGAACTGCAACAGTACAGCTTCACGGACGCCGAGATCGAGGCCGCGGCCCTTTACCGGACACTGCGGCAGCTCGAGCAGAATGGCTGCCTGACTTCCGAGTGGGATGTAGAGGGGAACGGTCCGGCACGGCGCGTCTACGCGCTGACGCCTTGGGGTGAGCAGCATCTGGGGGAATGGATCACAGTGCTGGATCACATGAGTGGATCCATGGCCCGGTTTGTGCACGAAGCGCAACAGGTGGCGGCTCCGGCGAGCATCCTTCCATAAAGAGGGGGCCAGCCAGACTTGCCCCCGTCATACAAATAGCTATAGCATATATAGCTATGACAGCTACTAGCAGCGACATGCTGGACCGCGAACTGAAGAAAGGGTCCGCGGAGCTGATTATCCTCTCCATCGTCGAAACACGTGCCCGGCACGGATACGAGATCAGCAAGCTGATTGAGAGCCGCTCGGGTGGACGGCTGAAATTCCATGTCGCCTCCCTCTATCCGCTCCTGTATCGCCTGGAAGAGCGCGGTTGGCTGCAAGGGACCTGGGTGGAAAAGCCCAACGAGCGCCGGCGCCGCTTCTATAGTCTGACCGCCGAGGGCCATCGCACCCTCGCTCGCCAGCGCGATACCTGGAAAGCCTTCGTGCAAGCCATGGATCTCATTACGGGGGTCGACCATGCCTGACTGGGCCGGCTACCTGCGCCCGCGTCTCGCCGCGTTATCTCTACGACCCGAGCGCGAAGCAGAAATCGTGGAGGAGTTGTCGCAGCATCTGGATCAGCGCTATAACGAGTTGCGGAGCGAGGGCGCCAGCGACACCGAGGCGCGGCGTCTTGCAATCGAGGAATTACTCGCGCCGGACGTCCTGGCCAGCTACATGCAGCCCCTTCGCCAGGCGCACGTCCCGCGGCCGATCACACAGGGAGCGCCCAGCCGGTTCTTGCTCGGTGATCTTTGGCAGGACCTACGCTATGCGGCGCGCATGCTGCGAAAGCAGCCGGGCTTTACAGCCGCGGCCGTTCTGACACTCGCGCTCGGCATCGGCGCCAACGGCGCTATATTCGCGCTGGTCGATGCGATTTTGCTCCGTCCTCTTCCGCTGCCTGACCCGGCGCGCCTGGTGATGCTCTGGGAGCGGAGCGGCACGTCGCCACGGGATCGAGTTGCGCCGCTCAATCTCCTCGATTGGAACGACCGGAACCGCACGTTCGATTCGATGGCCGGGTTCATTCCCAGCGTTGGCGGGATGGTCCTGAGCAGTCCGGACGGCACTACCGAAACCGTCCGGCGCCAATGGGTAACGGCGGGTTTCTTTGATGTTCTCGGCGTCAGGGCCATTGCCGGACGCACCTTTCTTCCCTCGGATGACTACCGCCGCTCGAATATCGTGGTGCTGAGCGAAACGTTCTGGCGGACGCGTTTCGGTTCAGACCCCGGCTTAGTCGGCCGCGACCTCCGGCTGGATGGATCGCTGTATACAGTGGCCGGCGTGGTTCCAAAAGAGTTTCAGTTGTTGGGCCGGGCCAGTATCTGGGCGCTTGTGCCGATCCGGGACGCACCCGCAACCCGGCGAAATCTCTACGTATTCCAGGCGATCGGACGCTTGAAACCCGGCGTCCCCCTCGCCCGCGCAAACGCGGACATGGCGGCCATTGCCAACGGGCTGGCGCGAGAGTTTCCCAAGACCAACCAGGGACGCGGCGTCGCACTCGAACCGATGCACGATGCACTCATTGGCAGCGAGCTGCGCCGCACGTCGATGCTCTTCCTCGGCGTTGTCGGATTCGTGCTGCTCATCTGCTGCGCCAATGTCGCCAATCTTCTCCTGGCGCGCGGAATCGCGCGGGCGCGCGAGCTGGCGATACGCTCCGCTCTGGGTGCCAGCCGGCCGCGGGTCATCCGCCAGCTTCTTATGGAAAGCGTTGTGCTCTCGATGATCGGAGGTGCGGCAGGACTGGCGGCCGGCGCCGCAATTCTGGAGATAGCCCCCTCGCTGATTCCCCAGGGACTATTGCCGCCCGCGGTGACGTTCTCTTTCAACCTGCGCGTGGCCGCGTTTTGTGGCGCAACCGCGCTGCTGGTCGGGCTGCTGTTCGGCCTCGCTCCTGCCTCGCAGGTCACCCGCGTTTCGCCGGCGCAGGTGATTGCTTCCGACAGCCGGACGGTGACAAGGGGAGGAGGAAAGATCCGGGAGTTGCTTGTCGTTGGAGAAGTTGCGACTGCCGTGATTCTGCTCTTTGGGGCCGGGCTGCTGCTGCGCACGCTTCTGGCCCTGGAGAATGTCGATCGGGGCTACCGCGCCAAAAGCGTCTTGACCATGATCGTCGATCCTCTGGGATCGCAATACCCCACCAAAACTTCCCTGCTGCAGTTCTACACCGCTATTGAGCACGAGGTGCTGTCGCTTCCGGGAGTGCGAAGCGTGGCATGGGCAAGCACACTGCCGCTCGGTCCATCTTACGTCGGGCAATCCTTCTTCGAGATGGTGGGGGATCCGCCAGTGGACGAAAGCCACCGGCCCTCCGCCGACTACCAGATTGTGAGCCCCGCGTACTTTCGGACGCTCGACCTTCCCCTCCTGGCAGGCCGGGGCTTCAACGATCACGATACCCACGACAGCGTTCCGGTTTGCATTGTGAACGAAGCCTTCATCCGCGGGTATGTCCAAGGACGGTCGCCGATCGGTCTGCGCGTGGCCATCCGGCCGGCGGGATTCTCGCAGGCGCCCCCGGTCGTGCGCCAGATCGTAGGGGTCGCTCGCCAGGTAAAGGGCCGGCCCGACGAAACAGAGGACCTCGTACAGATCTACGTTCCGCTGGCGCAGGACACCGTGGACGACATTCTCATGGTCGTCCGGCCAACGTCCGGACGCGCGGAAGCGTTGGCGTCTTCCATCCGTGCGGCAATTGCTCGCGTGGATAAGGACCAGTTGGTAAGCGTCCGTGGCGTGATGACGCTTGACGATGTCGCGTGGGAAGCCACGGCACGCCATCGGTTTCGGGCGGTCCTGGTGCTGGCGTTCGCGGGGCTCGCGCTCCTGCTGGCGATGGTGGGACTATTGGGCACCCTCGCTTATTCGGTCCAACAGCGCGTGCGTGATTTCGGTGTGCGGAGGGCGCTCGGCGCCACTACCAGCGACGTGCTCCGCCTCGTCATCGGGAGTGCTGTTCGTGTGATCGCAACGGGCATTGTCATTGGCCTGGCTTTATCAGCCCTTTTAGGGCTGCTGCTTGGCACGATGCTGTTCGGCGTGCAGCCGCTCGACCCAATGACATTCGCGTCCGTGACGGCCGTGCTGGCCTTCACTGCCCTCGCCTCAATTGCCGGTCCCGCATGGCGGGCGACTCGTATCGACCCTGCGGTTGCCTTGCGAGAGGAGTGAGGAGCACAAGATCCACCCCGGAACCGAACCGCGCGCCTGAGCAAGTGGACAAACGAAATCACCCGGTCCTCGTACTAGCGGGCCCCCGCGACGCCGCGGGCGGCCCAGTCGGCTTCCCGGCCCAGGGCTCGTGCCCGCAACTCCTTCACCCGGCCCAGCGCGACCTGCGCTTCGGGCTTCTTGCCGAGGGCTTGTAAGGCCTTCGCCAACTGGTAGAAGATCGCCGCCTCGTCGGGGTTCAGCTCGCTGGATTTTTCCAGCAGGGGCAGCGCTTCGGAAAAACGGCCAAGCTGAACCATAGCCTTGCCCAGATAAAACAGCACCGCCCAGGCTTCCGGCGTGAGCCGGCGAGCCTTCTCCAGGTAGGGAATGCCCTCCTGATACCTGCCATCCTGCACCAGCGCGCCTCCCAAAAAATAGTTCGCATCCGGATCCTGGGGATGCTTCTGGAGAATCTCCCGGAGCTGAACCACGGCGGCATCGGTGCGGCGCTGGCTGAGGTAGACTTTGGCCAGTTCCAGTTGTGCTCCCGGAAACTGCGGGTCCAGTTCCATGGCTTTGCGGAAGAACTCTTCGGCTTCGGCGAACTGGGAGGCGTCGTAATAGGTGCGGCCTAGAAGGAACTGCGCCTGCGCCGGACTTGCCGCGTTCGCGAACATTTCGTTCAGCACGGCCTTGGCCTGGGCGGGCTGCTTGTCCTTGATATACCCAACGCCCAGCAAATAGAGGATTCCGGCGTCGTGCGGCGTCTGGGAGCGAAGTTGTTCCAGCTCCCTGAGCGCCTGCGGGACCTGGCCGGTATAGACACGGCAGGCCGCCAGCAATTCGCGAGCCTGGCGGTTGGCGGGGCTGGACGCGGCCACCTTTTCGAACAGTGGCAAAGCCTGAGCATGCTGATCCTGCTTCAGATAGGCCAATCCGAGGTTCAGTTGCAGTTGTGGATCACTCGGGCTGATTTTCAGGGCGCGCCGGTAAACGCCAATGGCTTTCGCCGGGCGGTTGCTGCGCGAGTAAACAACCCCCAGGTTGCCCAGAGCTCCCACATTCTGCGGAGAGGCACGCAGAACTTCGAGGAACCCCTGCTCCGCAGCCACATAATCCCCCGCCGAAAGCGCGCGGACAGCCCGGTCGAAGACCTGTTCCGGAGGATCGGCCGCCGGAAGCAGGCGGCCCAGAAGCAGGAAGACGAGCCACCGCGACATGCGTACCCTCATCATATCCGGAGAAAAAAGCGGGCGGCCCACAAAGGAAATAGGCCGCCCCGGGGAGTTGGCTAGAAGTACAATTTCAGACCAAGCTGGATGATCCGGGGATCCCTCGTGCCGGTGATCTGCCCTACGCCGTTGTTGAGCGTAGGGGCGGATCCCTGGCTGGCTCCGTTGATAGTGACGTTCACCCCGGCGAATTGCGTATGGTTGAACAGATTGAACGTCTCGATGCGTAGCTGGGTCGTGATCTTCTCGGTGATGTGAGTGTTTTTGAAGAGCGAGAAGTCCCAGTTATTGATGCCGGGACCGCGGATGATGCCGCGGCCGCTATTGCCGGTAGTGCCATCGAGCGGACGCGCGAAAGCCATCGGATTAAACCACTCCTGCCAGGTTCCATTGCCGGCAGTGGAGCCGCCGACATAGTCGGCGCGGACGCTGCCGCTGAGGGTGCCCTGATTTCCGTTAGAAAGAACGGTCAGCGGGAAACCGCTCCAGAAGCGCGTAATACCGGTGATTTCCCAGCCACCGAGGATAGCCTGGATAGCGGCATTGTTGGTTCTCGGCTTGGGCAGCGTGTAAACATAGTCCACATTGAAGACGAACTGGCGATCATAACCGGCAGGTCCCCAGTTGTACTGGCGATTCTGCCAGAAGTCGATGGTGGCCGTATCGGTATCGACGACATCCATCGCCTTGGCCCATGTGAAATCGGCATTGATCATGAAGTTCTTGCCGAAACGGCGGCTGACGCGGGCCTGCAGGGCGTTGTAGCTGCTGTTCGCGCCGTAGTCGGTGTAATTGATATTGTTGTAGCCCTTGTAAGGACGGATGGCATCCTGCACGTTGTTGGCATTCTGCAGAATCGGGGTGTTGGTGGTTGCTCCCAACGGCAGCGAGTTCATGTCGTACACATACTGCAAGTGCCGACCGGCATTGCCGACATAGGCGACATCGATGGCGACCTGGCCTGGCAACTGGCGCTGCACGCCCAGACTCCAGGAGTAAGTGGTGGGGATATTACCGGCCTGATTAAATGCGCGAACGGTGGAAGTGAAGGCCACGCCGCTCGAGATCAGGCTGGGCGAAACGTTGTCCACCTGGCCGCCGTAGATACTCGGCGTGTAAAACAGCGGCGGATTGCCCAGTCCATCAAAGCTGTTGGCGTTCTGGCGAATGCGCTCGTAGAAAATACCGAATCCACCGCGAATGGCCGTTTTTCCATCGCCTTTAGGGTCATAGGCGAAGCCGATGCGAGGACCCCAGTTGTTCCAGCGGTGCTTCGCAAACCCAGCCGGAATACCGTTGCCTTCCTGGATCATGCCATTGGCTGCATTGCCGGAATTCGGAATGATACTGCCCGGATGATCTCCGGAAATCGCAATCGAGACGGCCTGGGCGGCATCATAACGGGTCGGGTCGAAGTAGTTTTGCAGATAGGTTCCGTAAGTGGACGTGGGTCCGAGATAGGCCCAGCGAATCCCATAGTCCAGTGTGAGGCGGCGATTGATCCGCCAGCTATCCTGCGCGAAGAGTTCCAACTGCCAGAAGTGGAAGGAACCGTAGAACCGCCCGTTGGTCTGAGTAAGCTTGGTGTAGTTTCCGAGCAGCAGATTGGCGAGCCCGTTGCCCGTATCGTTGGGATTCAGGACTCCGGAAGTGAAATCGAAGTTGGGCGCGTCGGTCCAGGCCGGTTGCTGGCCGTTGAGATTTTTATTGAAAAGAACTCCGAACTTGAACGTGTGCGCGCCGGATACTTTCGTGATGTTGTCGGTATAGGCAAAAGTCTTCCCCTCGCTGACCCAGTTCGGCGGAAAGGGCGATACCGTGCAATTGCTGCCGCAGTTGAAGCTGGGCAGGCGGTTGAGGGTATTCGAGGTGGGATACAAATCCTGATACTGGAAGCCAAGAGAGCTTTCCGTATACTGGCTGGGCTGGAGGTCGGTGACATTGACCACCTGGGTCAGGTGGTTGTAGGTAAAGATGGACTCGTTGGTCAGCGACGGAGTAATTACGTTGACCATGTTCCAGGACCAACTGGCGCCGGGCTTCTTGCGATATTCGGGGAATACTGGAAAGGAGTTCCCGGAGAAGATGCCGAAGCCCTGGCTTTCCTGCTGCGCGTCATCGACCCAGCGGAAGAACAGGTTCGTCTTGGCGCTCAAGTTGTAGTCGACGCGAAGCGCCTTCTGATTCTTGCTGAAACGGTAGGTGTCCTGAAAGGGAACGCGCACCTGGTCCGGCACGCCCGGTGTTTGCGGAAGGTTGGTCATTCCGCGGTAGGCGGTTTGCAGCACCTTGACGAAGGCGGGGGCGTTCCGGCTCCACAGGGACTGCGGCACAACATTGTTGGGAAAGGGCATGCCGCCGATGATATTGCCGCCCTGATCCCGCTTCACCGTGCCAGGTTCAAACACCGTGCCTACCGGATAAGCGCTTCCGTTGAGCGAGGTACCCGGAATAATCGCCTTGCTGAAATCTCCCGTCAATTCGGCGGGATTGGGAGCATCGTAATAACTGTTTCCATTGGGCCGGCTGGCGCGGGTCCCTTCGTAGTTGAAGAAGAAGAACAGCTTCTTATTACTGGGTGTGGAGATATGCGGCAGATACAACGGACCGCCGAGATTGCCGCCGAACTGGTTGAACCGCAACGGCGAAATCTTGGCCCCTTGCAGATTGTTGAAGAACGAATTGGCGTCTAAAGCATCGTTTCGCAGGAACTCGTAGGCGGTTCCATGAAAACCAGCGCTGCCGCTCTTGGTGGTGGCGGAGATGAGCACCCCCGGATTCCGTCCGTACTCGGCATTGAAGACGCTGGTCTGTACCTTGAACTCGCCCACCGCATCCATGCTGAGCTGGGTATATTGGCCGTCGTTGGCGCCCACGTCGGTGTTGATGCTGCCATCCAGGTAGACATTGTTCATACTTCCGCGCATGCCATTGACATTGAAGGAATCCGTGTTATTGAAGGCCAGGCGGAAATCGGAGGAGTCATTGGAGACGACGCCGGGAAGGGTTCGCAGCAGCGACTGAAAATCGCGGCCGTTCAGGCTGATCTCGGTGACCTGCGTGGATGTGATGACAAAGGACTTATTGGACGTCGTAGTCTCTACCTGGGGTGTCTCGGCGTTGACCACCACGGTTTCGGAAGTAGCGCCTACTTCCATCCCGAGAGTTCCCAGATTCATGATCTGATTAACATCCAGAACCAGGCCGGCGCGTTCGAGTGGTTTCATGCCGGGGCTTTCGGCCTTGACCGAATAGGTGCCCGGCGAGAGCGGACGGAGTTGGAAGGAGCCGTCTTGAGCGGTGGTCGTCTCACGGGCCACCACCTTCTTCACATCGTCTGTGGCGACTACCTTGGCGTTCGGTATCACCGAGCCCTGAGCATCGACGAGTGTCCCTTGGATGACACCGTTTTGGGCGCTCGCGACATAGGTCAGCCCCACGGTCAGCGCAGCCAAGACAAAACAGGGTCTAGCTTTCAATGGATTCACCTTGTCTCCTCTTCGCCCCGGGTATGACAGAGCCCTGCGTGAGGAAAAATCCAAAACATGATTCGCACGATTCACCGCGGAAACACGTGGCCGCGGCACACTCTTCCTTACCCTCTGGTGCGAGACTCTGTAAATTACGGGCTCATTCGATTGGAAAGGAGAAGCACATCGTTAGCAAGGTGATACACGGTATCTCACGTGTGAGAGCGGCGGCAGACTTCCATTTTTGGTAAGGCCGTTTTTGGTAAGAAAAGGCGTGAGCTGAACCGGCTACCAGATATGGAAGGCAATTAACTGTGGTGGGGCTGGGCTGTCCTGAATCACCTGCGCATGGAGCACGAGTTCCAGATTGCGGCTGCTCCAGGAGGGACTGAGCTTGTGGAGGATGGGAGCCAAAGCATCGGGGTCGGTGAGGATTCGTCCGGCATCTTCGGTTCCATATTGGGTTAAACCGGCGCCAATTACTACAAATCCCCCCGTTGTCGCATGGGGCAGGCGGCTGATTAAAATATAGTCCTCGTTCGAGCGGCCGTTGTCGGACTTGCCGGTAAGCGCCAGTTGTTTGCCGTCCCGGGAATCCAGGATGCACGGTTTGCCGGCGCAATAAGCAAACCGGTAGCGAAACGACCGTGACATTTCCAGGGTCCAGCGATTGGTAAACGCACCGATCAGGACGGTAGAGAAATCACGGAGATCGGCAAACTCCAGCTTGCTCGCCAGACGAATATTGGAGAGCCGGTGATGCTGGGCAAACAGGACCGACAGGCGGGAAGCCGCCACCGTATCGCCGAAACCGACGTATTGATCGAAGACAGGGACAAAATCGGTACCTTTGATTTCGCCCGGAGGAACGCTGATCGGACGCTGGAGAGGAGTCGCTTCCCATCCGTTTGCCTGATCATTGAGCTGAGTCAGGTGGGCGGATGGGTGATAGACAATGGGATGCGCCAGAGCGACCAATACAGGAGATTGGCGGTTCAGTGCAGGACGCCAGAATACTTCGAATTCCCCGTCGCCGGTGGGAATGAAACGCCAGACCAGCAGAGCGCCGGCCACGAATACGGCGAGCCCGGCGATCACCTTCCAGGAAACGCGGCGCCGGGCCGGTTCCTTCGCCGGAAGCGGAACCTGTTTCGGAAGCGGAAATGCGGCTGGAACCGGCGCCTCCTGCGCGGCAGGGACCGGGTGCGAGTGGAAGGTAGGAACATACGAACCGGGAGGCAGATCGATGCGGACCGGGTCGTTGGCGCCCTCGGTCATATAGTATTGAGCCAGGCGCTTGCGGACTTCCCTGGCTCCGACTCGAACAATGCTGTCTTCGCCGAGATCGGCATCAGCCTTCCGTCCGAACACCTCCACGGCGAGGGTGCGCTCTTTGAGGCTTTCCGTGTTGCGTTCCACGGCCTTGGTTACGACGTAATCGAGAAAGTCATGACATCGCTTGGCCGAGCGGAAAGGAGCGCTTTTGAGGACCCGATCCAACTCCCGGCGGATTTCAGCCTGGTCTGTGAGTGCCGAAAGATTTACGTCGAAATGCTCACGGCTAGGCTGCATCCCCAATTCTCAGTCAAAGTATAACGCTTCGGAAAACCTGCATTTGAAAACTCCTGGAAATACTGAAAAACAAAGCAATTTAACGGGTGTATCACGGGAAAGTCTGGCTGTGGGGCGGTCCCCCTGGACCGCGGGCCGACGCCCTCGTCGGCCCAGTCGCACCCGGGGCTATTGCAGGAGTTCCTGGGCAAACTCCAGGTCCTGCGAATCGGCCATATCGGTAAGATCGCCCAGCACCCATCGATAACGATACTGCGGCCCAGCCCAGACGACTCTCCCCATCCAATTGGCCGGGTCGGTCCAGAGCACCGGGCGATCCCGCATGAGGCTGACCAGATCCTGCACATCCCAGTGCAGCGCGAAGCCTGGAATGGCCGCATCGCTCAGGCTGGTATTGAGCGTATTCTGGAGCGCTTCCTGGAAGCTGTAAGGTGTCCGGTCCAGCCAGATTTTCCGGACTCGCGAATCCGCGGCCGCCGCCAGCAACAGCCAGAATCCCTTCACACCCTGGCCGGCCGCGCGAATCGAAGCGGGATCGACGTCTTTGCGGGCGGCAAGCAGGTCTACTCCGCGGAGAATATCGTAGGCGCGGCGGGCCGGAAGGCTCACGCCGATCTGGTCCGCGCGGGTGGCGGCCTGCCAGTCGCCTACAAACGGCCGGCGATTATCCACCGTGAGCGAGTGTCGTGGCTCCAGCACCAGGACAACCGCGCCCTTTTTGGCGATCTTCTCCGCGAGCAGATCGGCAAGCTTACCCGCCAGCATCAATACCGCGGGCTTCGGGCCGAACGGCGATGGCGTATAGAGCTGTGCATCGATTTCGATTCCCGGCTCGCTCTCAAAGCGCAGATGCTGGATGCCGAGCCCTTCCCGGCTGGATTCCTCCAGCACTTTGGCTACGGGAGCGGAGCCGTCCGTGGGAATTTTCAAACGGCGCAGCTCGGCCAAAAGCTCCTCCGGTGTCCCCGGCTTCTTCCTGGCCTCGAGGCTTTCGAGGATCAGTTGATAGAGCTTGCGGCTGCCCGGCTCATCTTCCACGCGGCCCGTTTTGGTCACGAGCAGCTCGTAATTGTTGTAAAGCTTTACCGGCTGGTCGTGGAAATCGCCCCGGCCGTCGTTGAGCCAGCGAATCAACCAGCGATATACGGCCTCACGACTCACCTTCGGGGTGCCGTGCGTACCGGGACCGACGAAGAAATCGATTTTCTCCTCCGCGCCATAGAGCCGGTACCAGCGGCGGGCCTCTTCATAGAGGAGCTTTGCGCCGGGCGGCGTAAAGTAGTCCTCCTCGGTAGCCTGAATCAGCCACGGAGTAGGCGCGGACAATTCCACAAAATCCGTGGTATCGAGCCCGATCGCGATGTGTCCGGGAATCGTCATCTCGGAATGCGGATCGGCTCCGGTAAACATCAGCCGGAAAGAATTGGGGAAACAGGCAGGGACGACCGCCTTCAGTCGTGCGTCCAATGCCCCAATGAACGTAGTGAGCGCGCCCCCGCCCGAACATCCGGCTGCTCCCAGGCGGGCCGGATCGACTTCCGGCCGGCTGGCCAGATAATCGATGGATCGCTTGGCATCCCAGATGAAGTAGCGCGTAACGGACTCGCCCACCAGGGTGGCTTGGGCTCCCGCGTGGATGTGCTCGTTCACCGACCAGCCCGCCGCGGGCGCTTTGAGCTGCGGATCGTAGGTCTGCTCCCGTTCGCCCTGCCCGGCGGGATCGAAGGCCAGCGAAACGAAGCCCTTCCGCGCGAGATTCGCCGCCAGCCATTGCGGCTCGGCCTTGCCTTCCTGCGTGTGGCCCGACTGAAGCAGCACGCCGGGGTACCGGCCCGGCCGGCTGGGCCGGTACAGGTTGGCAGTGACATAGAAGCCAGGCAGGCTTTCATAAATCACCTTCTCGATCACGTAGCCATCGGCGTCGATCCGCCCCGTGACCCGGGCATTGAGGGGCCCGTCGTATTGGGGCAGCCCTCCCAAAGCATCCAGGATTTTGCGGCGGACGGCAGCCTTACGGCGCTCGGCATCAGCGACGCTGTGAATCGCGGCGATCTTGTCCTCCCGCTCCTGAAGCTGCCGCTGGGCAATGCGGTCCATCCAGCGCAGCAGAGGATCCCCGGTAGGCCCCTGCGCGCACAACGGCCACAAACCAAGGAGGGCAACGCCGGCGAAGCCAGAGCTGTATCTCCGAACTCTCTCTACTGCTCGCCGCCACGTAGCGCACCGCCACGCACCGCGCCGATAC
>CAZMRK010000500.1:0-3897 GCA_964568355.1 uncultured Solibacteraceae bacterium
GAGCGGTCTGGATGCAGGAAGGAGTGATCCACCAGGAGGCCGCCGCCCGTGCCGAGGCCGCCGGCCTGGCCGTAGTCATGGATCGCTGCATCCTCAAAGAACACAATCGCCTGACGCGCCGGCCCACTCCTTAGCCCAGGCTTCAGGAGGTCAGTTCCAGTTGATCTCCCGGCTCGGTACCCGTACTCGCAATCGTTCCCGCCGGCAACTCCAGCACGGAATGTGCCGTGAGACAAGCCGAAACCCGCCACGGCCTCATCGCTTTTCGGGTTCGGCGCACTTTCTTCTCCCGGTCCAGGTACACGACGTCGATCGGAAACTTCATGAAGAAGCTGTGCACCGATTCGCAGGGCACGATCCACATCCCCTGCCCGGGCTCCAGTTGCTCCCGGTGCAGCAGGCCGGTCCGACGCTTCGCGCTCGTGTCGGCGATCTCCACACGGTGGCCCAGAACGGTACCGCGGGTTTGATTCCGCACCAGGACGGTCAACGCGAGATCCTTTCAACCCGGACGGCGCTTCAGGCGTGGCTGAGGTAATCCATACGTCCGCCATCGACGGTCAGCGTCTGCGCGGTGACAAATCCGGCAGCCGGCGAGACCAGGAACGCCACCGCCTGGGCGATATCCTCCGGCTGTCCCACGCGCCGCACCATGGCACGACGAGAGAGCGCCTCGATCACCTCGCGCATCTGCTCTTCACTCCGCCCGTTGTATGCCATATCGGTCAGAATGTAGCCCGGCGCTATCGCATTCACCGTAATGCCGTGCGGACCCAGTTCCATGGCGAAGCGCCGCGTGAGCGTCACCACCGCCGCCTTGGTTGCCGCATAGAACGTGGTGCCTTCGAGCGCCGTTCCATGCGCCGCGATCGAGGTCAGATTCACGATGCGCCCGAAGCCGCGCTGCTTCATGCCGTCCACCACGGCGCGCGTCACCAGCACCAGCCCGTCCACGTTGGTCCGCCGCATGCGTTCCATCCGGCTATAGTCGAAATCGCCCAGGTCGCCCTTGTAGAACAGGCCGGCATTGTTCACCAGGATGCTGACCGGGCCCAGTTCGGCGCCGATCCGCTCCACCATCGCCCGCACGGCGTCGGCCTCGCCCACATCGGCCTGTACCGCGATCGCCCGCCCGCCGTCCGCGCGGATCCCGGCCGCCACCGCCTCGGCCTCCTCTTTCCGATTCTGATAATTGACCGCCACGCCGGCTCCCTCGGCCGCCAACCGTGCCGCAATCGCGCGCCCCAGCCCGCGGGAGGCTCCGGTCACCAGCGCCACTTGTTCCTTGAGGCTCATCTCCCTGACAATGAAACGCCATGCTATGATTTGTCAACCAAACAGTTCGTCCACACCATGAAACGCGCGCTTATAGCCGCCGCATTTGCCTTGCTCCTGGTGGGTGCCTTTCGCCGCGAAGCGGCCAGCCAGTCGAACCTCGTCCGCCAGCTTGCCCCCGGCGTCTATTACCGCGAAGCCGAGTGGGACAAACGCATCATCGCCAACACCGGCTGGGTCGTCTTTCGCGATTACGTCCTGGTGATCGACGCCAACTTTCCCTGGGGCGCGCGGGCCATTCTCCCCGATCTCCGCAAGACCACCGGCAAGCCCATCCGCTTCGTCTTCGATACCCACTATCATGCCGATCACTCCTTCGGCAACAGCGTCTGGGTGGATGAAAAGGCAACCATCGTCTGCTCCCGGGAATGCGTCGAGGAATCGCTGCGCAAAAACGCGGCGGCCTGGAACAACGACAAAGGCACCGGCAGTTACAGCCTGAAGCCGTACCGCCTGGAGCATCCGCAGGTCGCCTTCGATGGCCGCATGGTGATCGACGACGGTACCCAGCGCGTGGAACTGCTCCGCGTCGGTCCCGGGCACACCCTCGGCGATTCGGTTGCCTGGCTGCCCAAGAGCCGCATTCTGTTCACCGGCGACCTAGTGGTCAACCGCCCTGGCAACAACATCGCCGATCCGGATGCCGATCCCGACGGCTGGGTGCGCGCGCTTGACGGGCTGGCGCAGAAATCCATCGCCATCGTCGTGCCGGGCCATGGCGCTCTGGGATCGGTCGACACCATTCGCGGCAATCGCAACTACCTGGCCGATCTGATTCGGCAGGTACGCGACGGAATCGCCCGCGGCGCATCGGCCGACGAACTGGCCAGTCAAATCGACCTGACCGCGCACAAACCCTGGGGCGAAAACGCGGCCAGCAATAAAACCTCCATCCGAGCCGTCTACGCCAAACTCAAACCGTAGCGCCCGATCTACCGGCCGCGTCGACACTCCGCCACGCCATGCCCGACCGGCACATCACTGGCGCCGGTCTCGAGGCGCAGGCAAGCCACCTGGCTGAATTGGGAGCTAAATTGTCGCCGAGCGGTATTCACTAAAGCTTCAGTAGCCGGGCGGCATTGCCCTTGCGGATCTTTTCCTTCACAGCCGCGTTCGCGTCCAGCATATCCACCTTGACCATGGCCGGGTCGGGATAGTGAAACGGCATGCCGGTGCCAAAGACCACCCGGTCTTCGCCCAGGATGCTCAATAGACGCCCCACCTCGTTGTCGAGCTCGACATGCATCAGCGAAATTTCGATCGCATAGTTCGGAGGCAGCCCGTTATCCTTGCGCCCCAGCGACGAACTTACGAAGCCCGAGCCGCTCATCAGAATGAAGCTGGCCTCAGGCGAAGATTTGATCAGCGCGGCGATCTCCTCGCGATCCACATCCGGAATATCCACCAGCCAGCTCTGCTGGCGGCGATCCTCCACGCGTAAAGGAATCGTCACCACCATGCCCCGCTCGGCAGCCGCGTGGACCAGCTCGCGGCAGGCCGGATCCGTCAGGCGGTAATGGTGCCAGCGCGGATAGAGGCGGAGGCCTTTCGCGCCGAACTGCTCCTGGCAGATCTTGAGATCGTCGCGCCAGCCGGCATAGGCCGGATTGAGCACCGCCATCGGAATCAGCCGGTCCGTATGCCCCTTGACCTCGGCGGCGACCTCTTCATTGCCGGCTTGCGCGTTGCGATAGGTAATGGCGGAGGCACTCGAAACGGCGGCGCGCTCGATGCCTTTCCGGTCCATCAGCCGCAGCAGGCCGGCGGCCGTGTTGTGGCGAAGCTGGCGGAAGGCGAAATGGCCCAGGTAGGCGTTCACGTCGATCATGACCTGCCCCTCCGCGCCAGAATCTTCTGCATATTTCCGCTCATGATCTTGGCTTTGTCGGCTTCGCTGATATCGGCGGCGTGCATCCGGCCGACACTCGCGGTGAGCGACATGTCGCAGGCAAACAGGAGGCGGTCGGCGCCCAGGATGCGCGTTGCCATCTCCACAACACCCTCATCGATCACGCTGCCGCTGGTATCGAGATAAACCGTGGGAGCATTGCGCAGCGCCTTGATCTCCCACTCCCAATCGCCGCCGCCGGCGATGTGGGCGCAGATGATCATCGCTTCCGGATACTGCGCGGCGAGCTTCGAAAAATGGCTGCCATCGCTGATATGAGGCTGCGGGCTCGGCAGCCAACTGGGATGTCCGGCATGGTGCAGGATGGGAATCCGCAGTTCGATACACAGCTCCACGATCGGCCGGAAAATCGGGTCGGAGGCGAAGTAGTCGTTATAGAGCTTAATTCCGATAAAGCCGTCCCGCTCCACCCGCCGGCGAATCTCGTCGAGGGCTTCTTTGGTGTATCCGGGATTGATAAAGGCGTAGCCTAACACGCGCCCCGGGAATCGGTGCATGGCCTCCAACAGCCACTGGTTGCACTGGCGAAAGCTTTCGGGAGTCGCCGGCCGCTCGGGAGGCAGGATGGAGCAGCAGAGCTGGTCGATGCCCAGCTTATCTGCCGCATCAATCATCAGGCGGTCGCCTTCCCGCCACGTGGAAACACTGTGGTG
>CAZMRK010000501.1:0-4309 GCA_964568355.1 uncultured Solibacteraceae bacterium
GAGGCCGCGCAGGTTGATGTTCATACCATCGGGCGCGTCGACGCTGGCGAGGTTGAGGACGGTGATCAGTTCCAGGGAGGCCAGGGGATCGCCGCTGGAGGAGCGCGCGATACCGGGCTTGAATTTCAGATCCTGGAAGCCAGTCCGCGTGAAGTTGCTCACCAGCTCCGATTCCGATCCTTTGCGCAGGACCAGTACCTGGAGCGGATCTCCCGAGGCGGAGAGCGTGGTTTGCAGGCCGGCGACCAGAGCCAGGATGGCGAGCAGCACGGCGACCGTCAGAGCGATCCCCATGGCCGTCATCAGCGTGGTGGTCTTGCGGACGATGAGATTGCGCAGATTGTAAGCGAGCGGGATAGCCATGGCAGTGGTTAGTCGGTGCTTCTCAAAGCTTCAATGATGGGAGTGCGGGAGGCGCTCCAGGCGGGTACGAACGAGCTGAGGACCCCGATGGCGACGGCCGTGAGAATGCAGGCCAGGGCGACGGAAGGCTCGAACGGACGGATGGGAGGGAGAAACGCTCCGGCGGGGCTCTTGCGGACTCCGCTCGAAAGGATGGTGGAGAGCAGGAAGCCGATGCCGCCGCCCACGATGGAGATGGTGCAGGCTTCTCCGAGGATCATGCCCAGAATGGCGGCGGGGGTGAAGCCGAGGGTTTTCAGGACGCCGACTTCGCGCACACGCTCGCGGACGCTCATGGCCATGGTGTTGGCCGAGACCAGCAGGATGGTGAACAGCACCGCGGCGCAGATGCTGAGCAGGAACAGCTTCACGTTGCCCAGGAACGAGACGAAGCTGAGGGTGAACGCCTGTTCGGACTCGGTGCGGGTTTGCGCCGTGGAGTTGTGGAATTCATCATCGACGAGCTGGGCCACGCGATTGGCGGATTCGGGGGTGTCCACCAGGATGTTGAACGTTCCGGCGTTGCCGCGGCGGCGCTCCGGGAGGCTTTCCTCGAGGTATTCGCGGTTGAAGTAGAGAATTTCGCTGACGCGCGGGCTGTCGAAGATGGCGCGGACGGTGAACTCGAGCTGGCCGGGGAAGATATCGCCGACCAGCGTGATGCGGTCGCCCAGATGGAAGTTGAACTTGTTGGCCAGGTCCCGGCCGATCATGCAGGCGGTGCGCTCGCGCTGGAAGGTTCGCTTCTGATCTTCGGGGACACGGAACTCGCCGAAGATAGTGAAAATCTTGTCGGGCTCGACGGCGAAGCGGGCGAAGAAGTTTTTGGGATCGCGGCTATCTTTATAAGTGCCCCCGTACCATTGGGAGACCATCACCTCGCGCACGCCGGGAATCTGGCGGATGCGCTGCTGATAGAACTGAGGGAGAGGAAAGGTCAGGGAAACGCGATTGCGGGTGACCAGCCGGAGAGCCTGCTCCGGCGTGGGGTCGCTGAAATAGAAGGCGTGGTACATGGCCATCATGAGGCCGAGGAGGCACATGGAGACGCCGACGCTAATGATGGTGAGAATGGTTCTGCGGCGATTTCGCCAACAGTTCTTTACGACCAGCGGCAGGTAACGCAGCATAAACGTGTCCCCGTTTCCGGACCAGGATTCTACTTATTTTAAGCTAAGAGCAGGTGTCGCACGAATCGTACATGCGGGAAGCGCTGGCGCTGGCCAGGGAAGCGGAAGCACAGGGCGAGGTGCCGGTGGGGGCCGTGGTGACAGTCGGCGACAGGATCGTGGGGCGCGGATACAACTCGCCGGTCGGGCGGAACGATCCTACGGCGCATGCCGAAATGCTGGCGCTGCGCGAGGCGGCGCAGCAGGCGGGCAACTACCGGCTGGAGGAGGCCACGCTCTACGTCACGTTGGAGCCCTGCGCGATGTGCGCCGGGGCGCTGGTAGCGGCGCGGATCGGCCGGTTGGTGTTCGGCTCCCGCGACCTGCGCTTCGGCGGGGTGCGGAGCAAGTTCCGGATCGCCGATTCCGAACTGTTGAACCATCGCGTGGAGATCGTGGAGGGGGTGATGGCAGTGGAGTGCGTAGAACTCCTCCAGCACTTCTTCGCGCAGCGAAGATAGCGCCGCAGAGTCCGCTCCCTCACGGTCGCGGCTCGGTAGCGATGTAGGCCGCTTCTCTGGGCCGACGAGGGCAGCCTAGCCGGGCTATTCGACCGTTACCGGTGTGCCTTTGGCTTCGTGCTTCGCCAGGTTTTCGATGCGGTCATCGATGAGACTGCGGATGCCTTTCAGCAGCTCGATCCGCGAGTTGCGGAAGTGGTCCTGAGTGGCCTCGGACCAGCGCTGGCGGAAAAACGGTTTCACATGCAGGCAATAGAAGCAGCCGGGTTGACCTTCGGCGTGGGTTTTCTCGTCCATAGTTAAGTTTCCCTCATTTCCACGGTCAATAACTTATTTTCCAACTTTGCGCGATGCGGGGAAAGGGCGGCCATGGAGGTAGGCAGGCCAATGTGGCGCCGCAGCGTGCCGATCTCGATGACCAGTTCGTCGCCCTTTTTGAACAGCCCGATGTCGCCCTTGGCGGCGAACGGCAGGTGCATGCGGACCTCGTAATGGCCTTCGCGCTTGATGAAACTGTAGGGAGCCTCGGTGCGGGTGATGGCGGCGGGATCGTCGTTCGGGCCGTAGAGAGTGCGGGCCAGCTCTTCCAGCCGCTCGTGGCCCAGAACCTCGTGGGTAAACAGGGGCACGCGTTTCACCGGCACCGGGGCGAAGTAAGTTTCGACCTCTTCCAGAATGCCGGCCTGGGAGACCCTCCACTCCTCGAAAAATGCGTCGGTAACGACCTGAGGGAGCACGCGATTGACGATGATCTGATCCACGGTGAGGCCGTGGAGCGAGAAATAGACGAAGGCGCGCTGGGTCTCGCGGAGGACCATTCTTTCGGGATTGGTGACCAGACGCACGCTGGTGACCTGGGGGTCCTCCAGCAGTTCTCCGATACCATCAAGGCGTCCGAACAGATCCTGCACGTTGGCGAAATAACTATCGGTGGGCAACTCGACCGGGGAGACGCGGTTGGCCAAGGGGCGGACCGCTTTAATGATGCCGCGCTGGAAGGGGAAGATGTGCTTCATATACCACTCCAGCGTGGTCGGCATACTGACGAAGCGCATGGATTCGGCGGTGGGCGCGCAATCGAGCACGATGGCGTCGTAACGGTTCTCGCGCCGGAACTGGTTCACGTACATCATGGCGCTGAGCTCTTCCATGCCGGGCAGGATGGCGAGCTCTTCGGCTTCCACTTCGCTGATGCCGGTGGTGCGGAGGACGGAGACGACGTAGGCCGAGATCTCCCGCCAGTGGCGCTTGATTTCTTTCTGGATGTTGACTTCGTGGATGGAGAGCTTTTTGCTGATGGGGTGCGGATCGCCGGTCTTGGAGTGAAACAGACCGTTTTCCAGATTGAATGAATCGGCCAGGCTGTGGGCCGGGTCGACACTCATGACCAGGGTTTTGTAGCCCAGGCGCGAGAGTTGGAGCCCGGTAGCGGCTGCCAGACTGGTCTTTCCTACGCCTCCCTTGCCGCTGAAGAGAAGAATGCGCATCCCACTATTTTACCAGTGGGTGACGGCCGTTCGATTTGTGCGGGCGTATGATTGAGCCATGAATACAGGGCTTCTTTTACGTCTTGTGATCCCCTTTATCGGATTCGCCTTGTCCGCGTTTGCTCAACTGGATGGGGCCAGATTTGTCAGTGATTTGCGGGCTAAGTATGGTCCTCCGCTTGCCAGGGAGGTATTTGTGGCCCGGCCTGGTATGGAGATGGTGGTGGATTATGCCGCCAGTGGCAATGTGTGCCGGATCGAGCTTCCCCCGATCGGACCGGACCGCGAGCCAGGAGTGAAGAGCGCGCGAGCGGTAGACGAGTTTCTCCTGGAATTGATTCCCATGGCGACGCGGGGGAGGGAACTGAGGCGCTGGATGACGACAGCCGGCCTGCATTCCTCTTCTGCCGTCCAATACGAAAACATCACGGTCTCGGAAGGGTTTGAGGGGCAAACGCGGACCGGCGTAACGGTAGTTTTCGCCAAGGAAGAATGCCGGGACCGGCCGACACAATAGCTGCCTCGTCAGCAAACCGGGTACAGGCAGTGCCTGTCCCCGTTTTGCAGCGCGTTTTGCAGCGTCGTTTCCTGTGGGGCAACATTTGCGACGCACTTCACTAGATTGCGGCTGGCGCTGGTTGCCGCCCGGAAGAGCCGAGATCGCGCCGAATGAAGAAGGCGGCTGCGATCAGTAATATGGTTCCGGCGAGCAGATAGACGACCGATGCCAGGGCAATGGCGGCCCCCAGGCCGTGCCGCTGCGCGATCAGTCCGATGGCCAGCGGCGCGG
>CAZMRK010000502.1:0-2987 GCA_964568355.1 uncultured Solibacteraceae bacterium
AGCGCCGCCTCAGCAGCCACGGCGGTTTTGTTAAAAAACCACTGCTGGGCAATGCCAACCAAGTTACTGGTCAAATAGTATAATACCAGCCCGCTGGACAAGTTGTAGAACATAAAGCCGAAGACCAGCGGCATGATCATCATCATTTTCTGCTGGCTGGGGTCGGTCGTGGTGGTAGGCGTCATCTTCTGCATGACGAACTGCGTGGCCACCATCACCAGGGGCAGGATTTTGATCGGAAGCGTTTCCGGCTGTGACAGGTCCGCTACCCACAGCCAGTGGGCGCCGCGCATCTCCACCGATACTGTAAAAACCTTATAGAAGGCGAAGAAAAATGGAATCTGGAGCGCCATGGGAACGCAGCCGCCCATAGGATTGACCCCATAGCGCTTATAAAGTTCCATGACCTCCTGATTCTGGTTGGCCTTACGGGGGTCGCGCAGGCCGACATTCTTGTATTTCTCGTTGATGGCCTGAATTTGCGGCTGCAAGGCCTGCATCTTTTTCATCGACTTCATGCTGGAGATCTTCAGCGGGAAAAGCGCAAAATTCAGGGCGATGGTGACCAGGATGATGGCCCAGCCATAGTTGCCGATGACGTGGTCGTTGACCCAATTGACGATCAGGAACAGGGGCTTAGCCAGGAAGCTGAACCAGCCGAAATCGACTACTTGCTCCAGCTTGGGGTTGACGGAGCGCAGGATGTCCAGATCCTTGGGGCCGACAAATGCCGAGAACTTATTGACAGGGCCGCTACCCACAGCGACACCGGCAAAGGGGGCTTCCTTTTCTTCCGCCAGGGCGCGAACCGAATCGCTGAAGGTCACGGTTTGGACGGGGGCGGAGGAGTCGGGAAGAAAGGCCGCCACGAAGTAGCTGTCCTCGACGCCGGCGAAGGAATAGTGGCCGGTGAAGGTGACTGGTCCGTCTTTGGCGGCTTTGGCTCCGTTCTTGATGAGCTTGCTGTTGGTGGTATCGAAATAGAGGGTCTGGGCCGCAGCGGAGGGATTCGGGACCGCCATGTCGCCGAAGCCGCCGCGCCAGACCAGCAGGGCCGGAATCGGTTTACCGTTTTCGCGGACCTCGGTGGAAATCTCGGAGAGGTAGCTATTGGGCTTAAAACGGAAGGTCTTGCGGGCGAAAACCTGCCCGTTGGAGTATTCAAACGTTACGCCCAGCCCGTCGGCATCCCGCTTGACGGCATAAAGCGACTGGTTGAGGTCAACCGAGGGCTTCGGACCGCTGAAGTAGAAGGAGAAAGGGCGATCCACGTGAGAGAGCGAATTCACCAGTTCCAGCGGCTTGCCGGTATGGGCCTTGAATTTTTTGAGCTGCCAGTTCCGGACCAGGCCTCCGCGATTGCTGAAGCTCACCTGATAGAGGCTGGTCTCGATGGAGACGGTCTCCTCCGCCTGGGCCGACACGGGCGGGGCCGCCGGAGTGGCCGGAGCAGGAGCAGGGGTGGGAGCGGCAGGCGCCTGGGCTGGAGTTTGGGCGGTTTTTGTCGCGGTCTTGCGCGGCGAGGGCGGCGCCACCGATTTAAAGAAGTAGGGGGTAACGAACAACACGACCCCCATCATGATGAAGGCGAGCAGCAGCCGCAGCTCCATGGAAATCTGCTTGGGAGGCTCCGGTCGCCCCGTAGTGGTTCCGCCGTTATTCGATTCGGCCATGCTAGTTAGACTTCGTTCCCTGCGATCGCTTTGCTGTGAGAGAATCCGCTCTTAATCGGGGACTGGATCCAGACCACCCTCATGAAAAGGATGACATTTCGCCAGCCGTTTGATCCCCAGCCAAACACCCTTCAGGACACCATATTTCGTGACAGCCTGGCGCATGTACTCCGAGCAGGTCGGATAGAAACGGCAGGCGGAGGGCAACAGGGGAGAGAGAAGCAGTTGGTAGCCACGCAACGATCCGACTATGATCCACTGCAACGCCGAAAGAGTTTTTCCACTTCCTGCCGGAGCTGGAGAAAGGGCGCCTGGATCACGGAGCGCCGGGGATTGATGACAATGGACCACTGCGGACTCAGATGTTCCAGGTGCAGCCGGACGGCTTCCCGCATCCGCCGCTTGATACGGTTCCGGACCACAGCCGTACCCACAGCGCGCGGAACGGTGAAACCGATCCGGGGGCCGCTGGCTTCCGGTTCCCGGGCGCAGAATGCCACAAAGAGTGAGCCAGAGAATTTGGCACCCTGTTGGTAAACTCTACGGAAATCCGAGGATCGTAACAGGCGGACACGTTTCGGAAAACCAGCGATATGACAACTACCTCTCGGCGCTCACAGTCAGCTTCTTGCGGCCACGAGCGCGGCGGCGTGCCAGGACTGCGCGTCCATTTTTAGTTTGCATCCGTGACCGAAACCCGTGCGTCTTGGCGCGCCTGCGATTATTCGGTTGAAAGGTACGTTTCGGCATTGTTATCCAGATTCCTAGTATAAAGCACGGGGGTGGAAGGCGGCAACGGCGGGTAGGTCCGCCGCTGCCGGCTAAGCGGCAGGCCAGGCAAAAAAGCTCCGCCGGTGTGTGTCATTACTGCCCGGGTGTGCGTCACCTTCCCACGGACGGAGGGGAGGTGAGCATGGATAGGAGCAGGCTAAGTACCACCAAAATGGCCAGTGCGCCGGCAACCAACATTGGTCCGAGACTCCTTGAAAAGAAATCGTGCAATTTGGGGGCCGAACGTTTCGCCCATCTGGCGCGAGGAGACCGGGCTTCCGCGGCTGTGGTACGTTGCCCATATGCGAATGGATTTGGCCTTTGGCAAAACCGGTCTGACGGTGGACCTGCCGGAGGGGTTCCGATACAAAATTCTGGAGGCGCGCTCCGCCAAACCATTGACGGATCCGCGCAGCGCCATCGAGCGGGGGCTGGATGAGCCGATCGGCACAGCGGCGGTTACCGAACTGGCGCGAGGGAAACGCAGCGCGGCCATCTCGGTTTGCGACATCACCCGCCCGGCGCCCAACCGGCAGGTCCTGC
>CAZMRK010000503.1:0-11291 GCA_964568355.1 uncultured Solibacteraceae bacterium
TTTAAGCTGGAGGGTCAGACGCTGACCGGCAAGATGTTCGGGGACGAGTTCGATCTTCCGATCTCCGAGGGTTCTTTGTCGGGGGATCAGATCCGGTTCGTGGTGACCACCACCAACTATTACAGCGGGACAAAGACCAAATTCGTCTATACGGGCACGATTCGGGACCGCGAGATGGAGCTCACCCGCGAGCGGATCCGAACCGCGGAAGAGAAGCCGAATCGCGAAGCAGCGAAACAGATCATCCAGTTGAGACGGATCGATTGAACGGTCTGAAATTGGGAAAAGCGGCGTAAGCCGCTTCGCCAGAGTGCTGGCGCGCACGGTTCCGTCCCGCCATGGACCGCGGCCGTAAGTGAGGAAGCGGACTTCACGGGTTTTTACGAGGAAGATGCGTCATTCTCCGCGCTCCTGCTGGCCGTCGCCGAAAATCGTATTCACGCGCAACAATCAACCCGCTTGACCGCAGATCAGAGCGGCGGACGCTCCACCCGCCGCGGATTAAGGTAGGATATAGCGAGTACAACGACACTGGCAGCGCGGAGGGGCTTTCCTGATGAGAAGAGCGGCGGTCCTCGGCCTCATCCTGGGCTTGTTCGCGATCCCGCTCGCAGCAGAGATCACATTTGCGGAAGAGCGGCAGGTGGCGCTCTGGATCCTGAGGCGCGGTGGGCAGGTCATGGTGGACGGGGTTCCCAATCCCATCGGCGATCCGTTCGACCTGCCCGACCGGGACTTCCGAATTCTCGTGGTGGATCTGCACGGCACCGTGATCGAACCCCGCCAATTGCAGGAAATTGCCAAGCTGGAACATGTCCGCGAGCTGTACGTTCCGGCGCGCGTGTGGAGCCCGGTGAGCGATGTAAAGGCGCCATTTGCCGACGAGTCGTTCCAGTATTACCAGGGGATGAAGCAACTGGAGAGCTTCAGCGCCGGCCTGACGACGCTGGCCTGGCTCGATATCGGCGACGAAGGGGTGAAACGCCTGGCGCCCCTCACTCAACTGCGCCGTCTTCAACTGAATAACACCACGATCAAAGATCCAAAGTGTTTTGAAGCGCTCGTAAACCTGGAAGATCTGGACCTGGGCGACGCTTATGTGCTGGACCATTCGCTCGCGCCGCTCGCCAACATGAGGAAGCTCAAACGTCTCAACCTTCTCGGCACGCTGATCACCGACGACGGCCTCAAGTACTTGCGCGAACTGGATCAGATGGAAGACCTGGATCTTTACGGCGTAAAGATCACCGACTCCGGCGTGGAGCATCTCCGGAAGATGACGCAACTTCGGAGCCTGAACCTCCTGGGCGGGCAGATCACCGATGCCAGCGCGGAAATTCTCTCCACCTTTCGCGGGTTGCGTGACCTGAATCTGTATCGGAGCAGGATTACGAACGCAGGACTTGCCAGGTTGCAGTCGCTCAGGAAGCTTGAACGCCTCGACCTCCGCTACAGCGGGGTGACGAGCGCAGGTGTGGAGTCTTTCCACGCCGCCGTGCCCGGCTGCAAGATCAACTTCGTTGACGTGGCGCCCCGAGCCCCTATATCCAAAATCGCTGCGCCACCGGCCACCGCGGGAGAGCCGGTCATCGCGCAGTGGCTGCAATCGCTGGGGGCTCAGGTCCACATGGCCGGCGGACGGGTTCTATCGGCTTCACTCGCCAGGGTACCTTTTGATGATGCCCGGCTGAAACATCTTGATAAACTGACGGCCATTGAAAAGCTGAATCTGGACGGTACCGAAGTCAGCGACCTGGGCCTGGAAACCATCGGGAAGCTCTCCAGCCTGCGGGAGCTTAGCCTCAGCTTCACTTCCGTGTCGGACCGCGGGCTGGCCCATCTCCGGCCCCTGCAACACGTGCGTCGCCTGACCCTCGCAGGCGTGCGGGTGAACGGCGCCGGCTTTTCCAACCTGGCGGGGTGGACGGAACTGAAGGAACTGGATCTTACTTCCACTCCCGTGACCGACGACGGGATGCCGCACATCGGAAAAATGACCGGACTGGAGCGCCTGGTGCTCAGTTACTCGGATATCACCGACGATGGAATCGCCGCGCTGACAAAGCTGACCAACCTGGCGATTCTCGACCTCCACGGCGTGGACGTGAAAGACGCGGGCATAGCATCTCTCACATCCATGAAAAACCTGCGGGAGCTCAATCTGTCGGACGGCCGATTCACGGACAAAGGTGCCGCACAACTCGCGCAGCTTCCGAACCTGGAGCGGCTGGCGGTCACGCGCGTCCGGCTTACGGCAAAGGGAGTCGAGTCGTTGGCGGCGATCCGGACGCTACAGGGGTTGACTCTCGACTATGTGCCCGTTGGCGATCAAACGCTTGAAACCTTGAAGGTTCTTCCCTCTCTCAAACAGTTGAGCCTGGACAACACGAATATCACCGATCATGGCGCGGAGGCGCTCAGGTCCATCTCCACCTTGCAAGCGCTGGACCTGTACCATACGTCCGTATCGAAGAAAGGTTATGAAGCTCTCCGGGCCGCCTTACCCAGGTGCCAGATCTTTTATGACGAACAGTCATCGTCCCCCAATCGGCGGCCTCGTGCGCACTGACCGAGGTGTCGGGCTTGTGCTGGAGAGGCGCGCATTCCTTGCTTTTTTGGCCGCACCTCTGGCGAAGGCTGAATCGGGTTGGGTTGAAGAGTTAGGTGGAAAAGTCGAGCGTGATGCGGCGGGCCGCGTCGTAGCCGTGAATCTCCGAGGTACCTGGATCAATGACGTCGAGATGATCGAGATTGCGCGATTGCCCTATCTCGAGCGCCTGGATCTCTCCCATACCCGCATCACCGACGAAGGGATGCTGAATCTGAAGACGGCTCCAAAGATCACGGATCTCAAGCTCTTCTACGCCGAGTGGATTACCGATCAGGGGATCGCCGCGATCAAGGACTGGAAGCATTTGAAGCGGCTGAATCTCCGGGGCACCAGAGTCTCCGACGGCAGCCTCGAGATTGTAAGCCGCATGCCGGCGCTCGAGGCGCTGGACATCGCACATACGGAAGTGACCGATGTCGGCCTGGATAACCTGATCACGCTTGTGAACCTTCGGGAGCTTTCCCTCGGCCGCGGCCGCCTGACGAACGCAGGGCTCGCCATGCTGCGCATGCTGCCGGAACTCAGATATTTGGACCTGAGCGGAGCTCGTCCCGTTCCGCCCGATGCCCCGAACGGGCGGTCCACGGGATCGGGCATACCGGAGGAGACCTTGAAGGCGATTGCCGGCCTCCGAGAACTGCGCGTGCTCTATCTGGGGTACTCCGCGATTACGCCCGATGGCCTCCGGACACTGAGCTCCTTGCAGAAGGTGGAAAGACTTGGGCTGCAAGGATGCTCTCGTGTTGATGACGCCGCGCTGGCGGAACTGTCCAAGTGGACGAATCTGCGGTATCTCGACATACAGGAAACCCCGGTCACGGAACAAGGACTGGCAGCGCTGCGATCCGCCAAGCCGGGCATCAGAATCCTCAGCGGAGGCACTCCACCGCCACCTCCAGCCCCATATAGCCGGTAGTTCCGTTACCGGCGGCGGATTACGTCGCCGGATTTCTTCAGGCGAGAATCTCGGTCAATTGCCGGTTCGCAGTCGGCATCTTTCCGAGTCCAGCCCCCATAACGCCGTCGAATAGCGTGGTGTAGAGATCGCCGATCGTACCAGCAATCTTCACGTGCCGGCCCAGCACCAGCTTTTCTTTGCTGCCCGCTACCAGCGCAATCATGCCGCTGGTCTTGTGCGGTCCTGCTTCTGCGTGCTCGTGTACATACATGAGCGCGGTATTGTCCAGCACGGAGCCGTCGCCTTCGGGAACAGACTTGAGTTTCGCCACCAGGTAGGCGAACTCCTCGACATGCCAGCGACAGATGTCGCGGAGAATCCGCTGCCCTTCTTCACCGTTTTCGCCCGGTGCCTTGCCGTCTTTATGGGTGTAATCGTGGTGCCGCGCGGCGGTGTGGCCCAGCCACGGAAAGCGGGCCAGGCCTGGCACTTGGTCAACATGTAGCTGGCGACGCGCGTCTGATTCGTCGCAAACGCATAAGCAAGCATATCGCTCTGGAGCTTCGCGACCCGCGGCCAGTCCTTCATATCGAAGTCCTCGTCCGGCCGAGCCACCTTCCGGTAGTCCGGCGGCAGCGAGGCGATCGCGCGCTCCAGGTCGCGGATAGACGAGAGGTGCTCGTCGAGCCGCGCCTCGTCCTCCTTCGGCAGGCCTTTGCGCAGCAACGCGCCATCCTGTGCCACGGCGTCGAGAATACTTCGCTTGCGATTGACCCAGCCAAGGTCCCGGGCGCCGAACAGCCGGTCGAACAGCCGGTGCGGAATCTCCTCCGGCGGCAGCGGCCGGTTCGACCCCGCCCAAGTCATGTTTTTCTGAAGAGCGCCGCCGAACGACTCCTGCGAGACGCCGATCTGGAGCGATCGAAACCGTGAATTGCCGCCGATCCGGGCGGCCAGCACCTGATCAAGAGACGGCGCGCTCGGCCCCGTGGAACTCAACCGGGTGCACGTCATCAGCGCGCATAGCGACTGCGGGTGTCCATTTCCGCCATATGTGTTATCGAGACCGCTCAGCACGAGGATGTCGTCCTTCAGCCGGCCGATTGGCGTGAGACAGGGAGTGATGTCATAGTTCACGCCGGTGGTTGCAGGAATCCAATAGCGCTCGGGAATACCGTTTCCGTTGAACCAGATGACGAACCGCTTCTCGACGGGACGTGCTCCACCGGCACGAACCGGGGTTTCCGCGGCGTAGGCCGTGCCCGTCGAGTTGAACATCGAAACCAACGGAGGAATGCCGACGATGACCGGCAATTGGGTCGCCGTCAGCCCCCTGAGGAAGATTCGGCGCGACAAACGAACACGCTTAGTGATTACTTGCGACATGGACAGTCCCCCCTGACTCCGGAAACTCCGTCAACCGAATCAAGGCGATCATCAGCTCTTTGAAACGGTAGTCTGACTTGCGAAACACTTCGACCGCCTGGTGCAATACCGGCCTGTCCGCGGGTGTATCCTGTCTCCCGGACATATAGCGGAACAACTGCTTGACCACACATTCCTGGCACTGCGGCGTTCGGGCCAGGATCTCGCCGAGTTCCTTCGGACTTGTGAACTGCGAGCTCTGAAGACCGGCGACCAAACCCTTCGTGTCCAATTCCAGGTCGACTTCCTTCGGTTTCGCCCGGCGCGCCGCCGCTCTCGTCACGTTCGGATAGAACAGCAGCTTGTGTTTTTCGCGGCGCATCCCGATCGCATCGAACTTCTCGAATCCGAATCCGATCGGATCGATCAGGTTGTGGCACCCTGCGCACATCTTGTTGGTCGCGTGCATGGCCATTCGCTCGCGATTGGTGAGCGGCTCGGACTCCTCAACCGGCGGCAGATTGGTATCGACACCAGGAGGCGGGGGTGGGACCTGCTGGCAGAGGAACTGTTCTCGCACGAACAGCCCGCGTCCGGTCGGCGAGGTGTCGTCCGGCTTGCTTGACTCGGTCAGGAAGAGTGCCTGTCCCAGCAGGCCGGCCCGCTCGGACTCGGGCGGAAAAGCGATGCGCTCGAAATCGCGCATAGGCGGCGGCACCTTATAGACCGCGGCCAAATCCGAATTGATGAAGGTGTGTCTGGCGGAAAATGCGTCCATGAAGTTGTGGTCGTTCCATACCAGGTCACCGACAAATCGCCTGGCCTCCTCGGTCATAGAAACCGCCAACTCCCGGCTGAAGAGCGGGTACAATCTGCGCTCCCGCGAAGTGGTCATTGCACGATCGAATCGAAGCCACTCGGAAACAAATTCGTCTACGCCCTCGCGGGCCCGGGAATCGGCCAGCATGGCGCGCGCCGCGCGCTCGAATCCTTCACGCGTATTCAGTTCGCCCCGAGCCGCGCTATCCAGGAGCGCCTCGTCGGGCATCGTATTCCAGAGGAAGTAGGCAAGGCGGGAAGCGCGCGCATACGGCTTCCACTTAGGATTCGGCGTCTGATCGAGCCAGTAGAGGAAGCTCGGCGACTGCAGCATGGTCTCGATCACGGCCTGCGCGCCGGCGAGAAACGTCTTTTCCGCGGCAAAGACGATTTCAAAGCGGCCGACCTCCACCGCTTCCAGTGGCCTTCGGAACGCCCGGCGGCCAAACTCCCGAATGAATTTCGATCGGCAGGCCGAATCGCGGTCCGAGGCTGGCTTGCAGGGGATCAAGCCGCGCGAATCCCCCCTCCGGAAAGCGTTCGCTGCCAGCCTTTCCGCCGACCGGCTGTAAGCATCGGCCAGAATCGGCGAGACCGACTGCGCCTCATATTGGTTTTTGAAGCCGTTGACGTAGTCTTCGGGCGGAAACTGGTTGGAGGGATTGCTCAGGTCCTTGAGCAGATCCCGCACCGTGTTGTCGTACTGCCGGTGCGTGAGACGCCGCAGCACCACCTTGGGAGCAGTGCCATAGCCCGCAGCCTCTTCCTTTCGATAGCGAAGGGCTTCGTCCAGTTCGGGACCGGAGAGTTTGGCAAGGTGATCGATCCACGATTTGAGGACCGTTTCCCCTTCGCTGCCCTTCCCAATTCGTTCGCCGCCGGTGTGCTGGATGCGGAGCGTCGGTTTCCTCAATAGGAGCGAGTTCGCCGGATCCTGCTTGTCAACGAGTTCTACAAGCGATCTGCCAAAAGCCTCCACGCGAACTTTTCCAGCGTCTTCAGGCGGGAAGTGAAGCCGTGTGGCCGAGGCGACGCCTTCCACGTTGTGGCAATTGCGGCAGCCGGCCTTTTCTAGCACGGGATAAACGCTATTGCTGAAGGAAACCTGCTGTGCCGTCATCAGCAGGGCATGCGAGAGTAAGAGCGACGCAATAGCTGCGCCCCTCGCGATCATGCCCCTTCCCGAAAAGCCGTGTTCCACGGGCCTTCCCTCTGTGCGGACAATGCCCGCTCGTCTGGACGTAACTCTAACAGAACTAAGGAGCCAAAAGCAATTGGGGGAGCGCCGATATTCTGCGTACTGATGGCCGAAGCGCTCTCTCCAGAGCTGAACGAGCTCCAGGCTGAGTTGGAGACCGAATCGTCCCGAGCACCTGAACGATTCGCGGATCTCCCGCGGCCTTTGTGCCTGTCGCAAGCGATGTCGCAGCGGCTTTGCCGGATTTCTCACTCTGCCTTCCGCCTCATTACGGTCCATCCGCGGCGCCATTTGTGGCAGGCGGAATAACTTGTCCGCCGGCTAAATGGCCAGAGCGTGATGCCTAGATCTTCAGTCCCAGTGCGTTGAGAATATTGCCGGCCACCACCGTGCTGCTGCCCGGTGATACGATCCTGATGAGTCGATCATCTTATGAAGACCTGTTCTTCGATCCTCACCCTCATCGCCTTATGCGCCGCCATAGCACCGGCGTTCGCCGCCGACCGCGTCAAGACTGCCAACGGCATTCTGGAGTCCAAGGTCCCGCCCAAGGACGGAGTACGTAGTTTCAAAGGCATTCCGTTCGGCCAGCCGCCGGTAGGCGAACTTCGCTGGCGCGAGCCTCAGCCGGTCAAGAACTGGAGCGGCGTCCGCAACGCCGATCAGTTCGGTCCGCGATGCATGCAGCGAACCTCTCCCGGGGCCGACTATTGGTTCCGCAGCAACGGCATGAGCGAGGACTGTCTTTACCTGAACGTCTGGACGCCAGCCAGGTCGGGCGGGGAGAAACTCCCGGTTCTGGTCTATATTTTTGGCGGCGGCTTCCAGAACGGCGACGGCTCGGAGCCGCGCTATGACGGCGAGAACATGGCTCGCAAGGGCATGGTGGCCGTCTCGCTCAACTATCGGACCAACATCTTCGGATTCTTTGTTCATCCGGAACTTACGAAAGAGTCGCCGCACCATGCCGCCGGCAACTATGGCTTACTCGACCAGGTGGCCGCGCTCCGATGGGTGCAGAAGAACATCGCGGCGTTCGGCGGCGATCCCCAGCGCATCACCATCGCCGGTGAATCGGCCGGATCGATTTCGGTCAGCGCGCTGATGGCGTCTCCGCTTTCCAGGGACCTCATTGCCGGGGCTATCGGCGAAAGCGGCTCTATGACCTCCAGCCTGCCGCCTCAGCCTCTGGCGGAAGCCGAGCAGAGGGGGCTCCAGTTCGCCTCGGCCGCAGGCGCAAAGACGCTGGCGGCCCTGCGCGCGATGAGCGCGGAACAGATCCAGGAGGCGACGACCAGGATCCGGGGAGTCCGCTTCGGCACCGCGCTCGACGGCTACTTCCTGCCCAAGCCGCTGACTGCCATCTATGAGTCCGGAGAGCAGGCCAAGGTTCCGCTGCTGGCAGGATCGAATACACAGGAGCAGGCGGCGCGCGCTGTTCTGGGTGACGGTGATCCCACACCGGAAGCGCTCGCCAATGCCATTCGCAAATTCTACGGAGAGCAGGCCGCCGCCGTCCTGAAGGTTTACGCCGCCCGCACGACGGACGAAGTCTACGAGGCTGCCACCCACCTCGCCAGCGCCCGCTTCATTGCACTCAGCACATGGAAATGGACCGAACTCCAGAGGAAGACCGGCGGCAAACCGGTATATCGCTACCTGTACGCGCGGCCGCGTCCGGCATACCTGGGAATGCCGGGCCAGCCTGCACCCCTGCCCGCCGCGTCCGGACAACGGCACACCGGCCCGCGAGGCGCCGCCCACTCCGCCGAGATCCAGTACGCGATGGGGAATCTCGACCTGGACAAGCGCTACACCTGGGAACCCGCCGACTACGAAGTCTCCAAAACCATGCAGGCTTATTTTGTGAACTTCATCAAGACCGGCAATCCGAATGCTCCCGGACTCCCGCAGTGGCCAGAATACCGCGCCGACAACCACTACCAGCGCATGCGGATCGACGTAGTATCCCAAGCAGGGCCGGAAGAGCACCGGGATCGCTACCTGGCGCTGGATGCCGCGACGGCAAAGCCCGTGAGGCACTGATCTTTCGGCACCCGCACCAGCGCGAAGGCATTGCCGCCGGGCGGATTGTCTGGCGCAGCCGCCTGAACGGCCAACTGTTCGATCGCGCCGCCCTGGAGGCTGCTATCGCACAGCTCCTGGCTCCTTCGCCTGCACCTCGGCGTTGAGTTTTTCTACGATCGCTCGCTCCCGGTCACCGTCCGCTTTGCGTTTCAGGCGGTAATAGGTGGTGGCCAGCGAGACATGCGCTTCCCGAAATTGCGGCGATTCCCGGACGATCGCCTCCAGTTCCTGCCGCGCCGGCTCGACCTTGCCCGTCTGCAGGTACACGGTGGCGATCTGATAGCGCACCGCCAGATCGCCCGGCCGAAGCTCCAGGGCCCGGCGGAAGTAGGCCAACGCCTGCTCCTGCTGCGCATCCTGTTTGGCCAGCACACCCAGATTCAGGTTCGAGCTGAAGTCATTGGGATTGGCCTCCAGCGCCTTGCGAAAGGCCTCTGCCGCCTTGGCCGTATCGCCGGTGGCCATCAGAGCCGAACCATAGGTGGAATAGACATCGGGGAGCCGCGGATTCAGCTCCACGGCGCGTGCCAGGTCGTCGCGAGCTCCGGCAAAGTCCCGCGCCTGGAGCTTGGTGGCTCCCAGCAGCATGCGAGCTTCGGCAGAATCGCCATTGCGGAGAATGCGGTCCACCAGCACCTGCCCCGGCCCCGGCTGGTGATCGCGGATCAGGGCCGTGCCGAGCAGGTAGACCACCGCCAGATCGTCGGGTGTGGCCTTCTCCAGCGGTTGCAGCAGCCGGATCACGGTCTGGTTGTCGCCCAGGCTGAGCGAAGCATCGGCCAGCAGAAGCGTGACCTGCCGGTTCTCGGGCATCCGCTCATGCACGATGTTCAGCTTCTGTATCGCCGTCCGGAGATCGCCGGTCTTGTAATAGGCCAGGGCGAGGTTCAGCAGCACGCCGGGATTTTCGGGCTGCACGTTCAACGCCTGTTGATATTCGGCGATGGCTTCCTGATAGCGCCCCAGGCGCGCCAGCGCCGCCCCCAAGTTCGAACGCGCGTCCACCGCCTGTGGGTGATCTTTGAGGTAGGTGCGATAGCCGCGGATCGCTCCCTCCAGATCGCCCTTCTGATGCAGCGCGATGGCTTCGTGAAGCTGGCTCTCCGGAGCTTGCGCCAGCAGCAACATCAGCAGGAGGTTCAGAAACATGGAAAGCACCACTATATGCCGAAAAGGCCAGGTAACGGAAGCTTGGATCGGCTGGTAACTTTTGCAAAATATCTAGACAATTCAACCATTTAGGGACGTTAACTGCAGAATGCGGCAGGGCCTTAACCCATTTAACCTTGCATTCCGGCATACTATTTTTATACTAAGCGACAGTACTTCACGTCCTGCGTTGCGCTCGATAGGGGATAAGCGGCATGTCCAACCGTTGGAACCAAGTGGTTCGTCTGTTTGCAATTTGCCTGGGGCTGGGGTTGCTGGCCTGGGGACAATCCATCTCCGCCAGACTGACCGGCGTCGTTTCCGATCCGTCGCAAGCAGTGATACCGGACGCCTCGGTAAAGCTCATTAACGAGCAGTCGGGATCGGTGCTCCAGACTTCGACCAACACGGATGGATACTACACTTTTGCCGCCGTCCCGGTAGGCAACTTCACCTACGAACTACAGGTAGAGGCCAAAGGATTCGTACTGTACAAGGCCAGCGGACTGGCGTTCACCGGCGGCGACAAGCGCAACGTGAATGTCGTGCTGAGTGTGGGCACAACGGCGGAAACGGTGGAAGTCACCGGCCTGGTGGAATCGATCGTTCCGGTCGATTCGGGCGAAAAATCGGCGACTCTGACCACAAAGGAGCTGCAAAACTACCTGACGGTGGGCAGCAACGCGGCGGAGTTCATCAAGATCATGCCCGGATTCGCCGTACAGAACGGCACCTCCAATAAATCCAACTATAGCGGCCAGACCATCGGAATCAACGCCAACGGCGATGCCGGCAGCCAGAGCCCGCTGAACAATGCGTTCTCCTACAACGGACTGCCTACCAATACGATGGACATTACCGCAGACGGGGCGCACGTCTCCGATCCCGGCTGCAACTGCGATACGCCGGTAAACCCGAACGCGGACATGGTGGCGGAATTCAAGGTCATGACCTCGAATTTCGGCGCGGAAAATCAAAAGGGACCGGCATTCATCAGTTCGGTGGCGAAATCCGGCGGGCGGGATTTCCACGGCTCGGCGTTTCTCTACGTCCGGCACTATGCCCTGAACTCCAACGACGCTCTGTTCAATGCCAGCGGCCAGAGCCGGCCGGAGAACAAGTATTTCTATCCCGGTGGCACACTGAGCGGCCCGGTCCTGCTC
>CAZMRK010000504.1:0-31566 GCA_964568355.1 uncultured Solibacteraceae bacterium
CCGCGCGGCGGCGATCGAAAAGCTGGACAAGATCGGCGCGGTGCTCATCGGCAAGCTGGCGATGGTCGAACTGGCCGGGGGCCCCACCTATCGCTACGCTTCCGCGTCACTCACCGGTCCGGGGCTGAATCCCTGGGACCGTTCGCGCTGGGCCGGTGGATCTTCGAGCGGCTCCGGCGCCGCCGTCGCCGCGGGGCTGGTGCCGTTCGCCCTGGGCTCGGAAACCAACGGCTCCATCGTGACGCCCTCTGCCTTCTGCGGCGTCACCGGCCTCCGCCCCACTTATGGTCTGGTGAGCCGCTATGGCGCCATGGCGCTCTCCTGGAGCCTGGATAAGGTGGGACCGCTCGCCCGCACGGCCGAAGACTGCGGCCTGGTCCTTCAGGCGATCGCCGGAGGCGACCGGCGCGATCCGGCCTCGGCTGGAAAGAGCTTCTACTACACGCCCCAATATGCCCGCCCGCTTAAGGACCTTCGGGTCGGCTATGCCCCCGTCGACTACGCCGAGTGGGTGGACCCGGAAGCCCGTCCGGCCTTTACCGAAGCCCTGCGCGTATTGCAGGCGGCCGGTGTCACAATGGTCGAAACCCGTCTGCCCGACTTCCCTTATAGTCCGGCCATCGGCACCATTCTGGCCGCCGAAAGCGCCGCGGTATTTGAGCCGCTGGTTGAAAGCGGCAAGGTCGAAGAACTGGCCGACCGCAAGCAGGTCGCCGGGCTCAAAGCCGGCCTGGAGATCAAGGCCAAGGATTATCTGAAAGCACTGCGTATCCGCAGCCTGATTCAGGAAGCACTGAAGCGGCTCTTCCTGGACGTGGACCTTCTGCTGGCCCCCAGCCAGCGCGGGCCTGCGCCAAAGATCACCGAGGCGCTCGACCGCCGCTACCTGGACCGGCCGATGCCCAAGGATCCGGGCCTGTGGCTGCTGACCACGGCCGGTAATCTCGGCGGATTGCCGGCGCTTTCGCTTCCCTGTGGCTTCGCCGGGAATCTGCCCGTGGGCATCCAACTCGTCGGCCGGTCCTTCTCCGAGAACTTGCTGCTCGCGGTGGGCAAGGACTTCCAGAGCCGCACCGGCTGGCACAAACGCCGTCCGCCGGGCGTCTGAAGGCCATTTCGCCTATTGCCGGTTGATCAGGCTGGCCACGTAACCCGCGCCGAAGCCGTTATCGATATTCACTACCGTCACGTTGCTGGCACAACTGTTCAACATCCCCAGCAGCGCGGCCAGCCCATGGAAGCTGGCGCCGTATCCGACGCTGGTGGGCACGGCGATCACCGGACAGGAGACCATGCCTCCCACCGCGCTCGGCAATGCCCCTTCCATCCCTGCGCACACCACAATGACCTTCGCCTCGAGCAGCCGCAAGCGGTTGTTGATCAGCCGGTGAATCCCCGCTACTCCGATATCGTGGATCGTCTCCACCTCATTGCCCATCACTTCGGCCGTGATCTGCGCTTCCTCTGCCACCGGGATATCGCTGGTGCCCGCGCACACCACCGCGATCTTGCCCCTGCCGCGCACCCTGCGATCCTTCCAGAACCGAATCGCCCCCGAGAGCGGGAAATATTCACAGCCCGGCAGCTTTTCCTGAACGAGAGCCGCGGTGACTTTGTCCGTCCGCGTGATCAGCACGTTGGGCGAGTTGTCCACCAGCTTCTCCGCGATGGCCACCACCTGCTCCGGCGTCTTACCCTTGGCGAAAATCACTTCGGGCATGCCGTGCCGCAGCGCGCGGTGATGGTCCACCTTGGCGAAGCCCAGGTCCTCATACGGCAAATTCCGTACACGGCACAGCGCGGCTTCCACTTCCACCGCTCCATCACGCACCTGCTCGAGCAGGGACCTGAGTTGCTCCTCGTTCATGAGCCCAGAATATCAGAACGTCAGTGTGTTCCCTGTTTGCAGGCCGTAGCGCCGCGCTTCTCCGGCGCCCAGTTCCAGCACGAACGAAGCCTCCTGCTTGCCTCCGTAGGTGGGACAAAGGCTGGCCCGCGTATGGCACGGCTGGGCGTCCGGTACGATCTCGACGATGCGCCGGTTGGCATCCATCCAGATGATGTCCAGCGGAACGTTCACCTGGTACATGAAGTAGGGATAAAGGCCGGGCTTCGGATGCACGAACAGTAACCCATGCCCCTGCGGCAGAGACTCGCGAAACATCATGCCGCGCTGCAGATCGAAGAGCTTGATCATCACCTCGGCGCGCACGATCTGCCCGTTGGGCAGCTTCACATCCTTCTTTTCGAAATCCTCCAGGTTCACTGTCCGGGGTCCGCAGGAGGCCGCCAGCAACAGCAGGCAACCCAGCCATTGATAACGCATGTTGATAAAATAGTAACGTCTTTCGCCATTTTCCCGCATGTATCGGGCCAGTCGCGATTCTCTGTCCGGCAGTGGTGTATGTTCTGGAAAAAAATCCGGCTTACGCTGGAAATGATCAAGTTCGAGCACTCCATCTTCGCGCTGCCGTTCGCGCTGACGGGCGCGCTGTTGGCCATCCGGGAGGGTGGACCGCAGCTCCATTACCTGGGTCAAAAGCTGCTCCTCATCATCGTGGCCATGGTGGCCGCGCGTTCCGCGGCCATGACGTTCAACCGCCTCGTGGATGAGGATGTCGACGGACGCAACCCGCGCACGCACATGCGGCACCTGCCGGCTCGCCTGCTCTCCCCCGCCTTTGCGTGGGGCTTCGTGGCTGCGGCCACGCTGGTTTTCCTGCTGGCGGCGAAGTTCCTCAACCCGCTCTGCTTTCGCCTCGCGCCGGCCGCTCTTGGAATCGTCTTCTTCTATTCCTACACCAAGCGCTTCACTTCCTTCTCCCACCTGGTGCTGGGCTTTGCGCTGGGAGTGGCCCCGGCGGCTGCCTGGATCGCCATCCGCGGCTCGCTGGATCCCCGCATCCTCTGGCTCACCGCCGCGGTCACTTTCTGGACCGCCGGCTTCGACGTGATTTACTCCTGCCAGGACTATGAGTTCGATGTGGATGAAGGCCTCTTCAGTATTCCCCGCCGCCTGGGCATCGCGCGCGCCCTGCGTGTGGCCCAATTGCTCCACATCCTGATGATCGTCTGTCTTCTGATTCTGGTGCATACCCTGCACCTCGGCTTGCTCAGCCTCGCCGGCGTAGCCGCCATCGCCGCCCTGTTGATTTACGAACACCACCTGGTAAAGCCTCATGACCTGTCGCGGGTGAACGCGGCTTTCTTCACCATGAACGGCTACGTGAGCGTGTTATTCTTTCTATTTTGGGCTGCCGATATCTTCCTGAATCATCCGGGTGCCTGATCTATGCAAGTTGTGATTGAAGATACGCGGCTTCGGCCGGTTCTCGAGAAAGTCCAGGCGGGGGAGCGGCTGTCCTACGAAGACGGCGTTCTGCTCTTCCAGACGCCCGACATTCTCGCTGTCGGCTACATGGCCAACCTGGTGCGCGAACGCCTGCACGGCCAGGTCACCTACTTTAACGTCAACCGCCACATCAATCCCACCGATGTCTGCGTGGCCAGTTGCCGCCTCTGCGCCTTCGGCAAACGGGTGCGCGACCCTCGCGCCTACACCATGTCGCTCGAAGAGGTCTGGCACCGCGCCGGAGAAGGCTGGAGCGAGGCGGTTACCGAGTTCCATATCGTCGGCGGCCTGCACCCCGAGCTCACCCTCGATTGGTACTGCCAGATGCTGCGCGGCCTCAAAGAGCGCTTCCCGACCGTCCACTTGAAGGCCTTCACCATGGTCGAGGTGGGATACCTGGCCCAGCGCGCCAGGCTGCCGGTCAAAGAGGTGCTGATCCGCCTGCGCGACGCCGGCATGGACTCGCTTCCCGGCGGCGGCGCGGAGATCTTCTCCGAACGCGTGCGCCGCATCATCTGCGACCACAAGATCACCGGCGAGCAGTGGCTCGAAACCGCGCGCATCGCCCATCAGCTCGGCCTGCGCTCCAATTGCACCATGCTCTACGGCCATCTCGAGAACGACGAAGACCGCGTTGATCATCTGCTCAAGCTGCGCAGCCTTCAGGATGAGACCGGCGGCTTTGTCACGTATATCCCCCTGGCCTTCCATCCCGATCACACCGCGCTGGAGCACATTCCCCGCACCACGGGCTTCCTGGATATCCGCAACATCGCCGTGGCGCGCCTGCTGCTCGACAACATCTCCCACATCAAGGCCTACTGGATCATGATGACGCCCCGCATCGCGCAAATTGCGCTGCGTTTCGGCGCCGACGATATCGACGGCACGGTGGTCGAGGAGAAGATCTATCACGATGCCGGCGCCACCACGTCGCAGTCCCTGCGCCGCGGGGAGCTGTTGCAGCTCATCCGCAAAGCCGGGCGTGAGCCGGTGGAGCGCGACACGCTCTATCGCCCGGTCAACCGCACCGAAGCCACCTTCACCGTGCTGGTATAGCCGCCGCGGCTCCTATTCTTCGGATCCCATGGGCCGTGCGTGCGCAGGGCCGCGGAACACGGCATTCAGAAACAGAAGGTTCATGCCGTCGAGGCTGGCCCGGTAATTCGGATCGGCCGTAAAGCCGATTACCATCCCGCGCCCGGTCGGCTCCACGATCACCAACGGCTTGTAAGCCAGTTGCTTGCGATTCTCGGCCCATAGATAGCCGCTCGCCAGCAGCTTCTCCGGCGCTTCGAAAATGACCGCATTCACCCCGTTATCCAGCTTGATGGGGCTGAAGATAGCGCGGCCTTGTACCATCGCGATCACGTTGGGAGCGACGCCGCCGGTGATCCAGTGGTCCGGATTGACACGTGCTCGCGCCAGCACACCGGTCACGCCGTCTGGCAACTCGCTGGAAGCTCGTATCGCTTTCTCGTAGTCCTCCTGGCTGGCGAACAGCCGGCCAGGCACGCGGTCTTCTTCCTTTCCCTCTTTCCGGCTGTCTTCGCCGGGTTGAATCGCATTTTCCTGGCTCACATCCAGCAGATCCACTTTGCGCTCGGCCAGAAATGCCACCGCCCCCGCCGAGAGCGCGATCAGCGTGCCGCCGCCTTCCACCCACTCCTTCAAGTGTTCACACCCGTCCGGTCCGAGCACCTGCGAGTAGTTCTCTCCCTCCGGCAGCAGGATCACGTGAAACCGGCTCAAGTCGGCGCTGCCCAACTGCGCTGTGCGTACCACCGTCACCGGGTAGCCGAACTGCCGCTCCAGCACGAAGCGCGCCCACCCCGCCGAGGTCGCCGTGGTAGGCTGGTCCCACGCCAGAGCCACAACCGGCTTGCGCACGTGCACCACATAGCGGCTGCCGAAGTTGACCCCTTCCTCCACCCAGCCGGTACCGGTTCCGTGCACCGCGGCTCCAGTCTCCGAGGCCAGCCGGGCCAGCCGCGCGCCCAGGTCGGGAGGGTTGTCGAGCACCTTGAAAATCAGCGTGCCGGAAGGATACTTCACTGCATTCATGGTGAAGGGCCGGTCGCTCGAAGAGACGCGTAGATCCTGGCGCAGCGCCGCGGTTAGCAGCCGCCCCGCCGCGGCGGATCCCCATGGCACCAGGTAGGCCACCGTTGCTTTTGTGCCCCGGACCTCCCCGGGAACCACGCGTCCCGGCCGCGCCGGTTCGAAGCTCCCCGCCGACGGCTCGGGCCGGGCCACCGCCTCCACGTTGAACATCAGCGGCAGCGACCACGCCGTGACATCGTAGATCTCGGTTCGCAGCTTGCGCTGCCGCCGCGCCTCTTCCTGGCGCACGAACGCTTCATCCATCGGCGTAACCGGATCCAGCAGCGTGCGGATCAGCCGCTTGGCCGGCTGCGCCAGAGGCACTACGTAGGTCCCGGCCGCGTATTCGCGATTGCCGGCGCGAAACGCCGCAATGGCGCGTTGGACCTCCACGCCCTGCTCCAACAGAATACCCGCCAGCTTATCGGTGGCCGCGCCGTCCAGTCCGCGCGGCAGAATGTATTCCCGCACCGGCTCTGAGCCGCCCTCCGCGATCGCCGTGGCGCGATAGCGGTAAAAATCGCCCAGCAGCTTCTCACGATGGCGCGCCGCGGTTTCCGCGGTGGCCAACGACGCCACGAAATGACGCCGCACGGTGTCGCGATAGCGCAGCACCGTCTCGTCGTTGCGCCGCACCACCAGGCCCCGCACCGAAGCCTGCTCGTAGGTCATCGCGATCGCCCCGTAGTAAGCCGGCCAACTGGCCCCATAGCCTGGAAAGAAGGCGTCGTATACTTCCCGGGTGAAATAGTCGAAACCGAAATGATCGAACCACTTGGCGTCATTGCGTCCGAACAGTTGCAGGCTGGCGCGCTGCCCGGCGGTCAGGTGCGGATTGTAGGGATCGGCTTCCGGCGTGAAGTAGTAGGTGCTGTCCGGGGCCATCTCGTGCAGGTCGGCGAACACCAGCGGGTGCCACTCCAGCAGTGCCTTGACGATGCCGCGCGTCTCCGGCTGGGTGAGCGAGATCCAGTCGCGATTCAGGTCAAACAGGTAGTGATTGGTGCGGCCGCCTGGCCACGGCTCGTTGTGTTCGGCGGATAGCCGGCTGGCGTCCGGTTCGAGCCCCAGCGACGCCTCGAAATTGTGTAGAAAACGCTCCCGCCCGTCCGGATTTTGCACCGGATTGATCAGCACCAGCGCCTGCGAAAGAACCTGCGCAGTCAACTTGTCGTCCTTGGCGGCCAGCAGATGATAGGCCGTCAGCAAGGCTGCGTCCGAGGAGGAGATCTCACTGCCATGCACGCCGTAAGCCAGCCAGACCGCCACCGGCAGCCCGGAGATCAGGCGGCGCGCTTCGGCTTCCGGCGTTCGGCGCGGATCGGCCAGGCGCGCCATCCCCGCGCGAATCTCCGCCAGGCGGCGAAGGTTCGCTTCGGAGCCGATCGCGGCATAGACCAGCTTGCGCCCCTCCCAGCTCTCTCCGTAGTCGAAGACTTGCATGCGTGAAGGGACCGCTGCCGCCAGCGCATGGAGATAGCGCACCACGCCATCCGGAGAAGTGATGCGCTCGCCGGGGTCGTAGCCGAGCACCTGGCGCAAGGTCGGAACACGGCTGTCGTAAATCGCGCCTGGCCAGAACTCCGCCGTTTTTTGGGCACACACCGGCCCCGCCCCCAGAATCGCCAGCAAAAGCGGAAGCGCTGAAAGTCTCAAGTTATTAGCATACCTGCTGCCGAAGCGCGATCATGGGCTCCAGGACGCTCCGTGCAGACTATTCGGTAACGTCTCGCCGGGCAGCCTCGACGGCCGAGCGGAGGGTGCGGATATCCAGGAACATGCGCTGGGGCCCGTCTTCGGCGCCACCTTCAATCGGGAGGAAGCCGTATCGCACATACCATTCAACGCGGTCGCGATACGCATCAGTAATGATGCACCGGCAACCGACCTCAGCGGCGACGCGAAGACTGATGCGGAACGCTTCCGAGATCAAGGCGTGTCCGAGACCCTTCCCCGCAAACGTCCGGTCAACTGCGAGTCGCGCCAGCAGAATCAAGGGCAGATCGTAGGCTGGCAGGCCGCGGATGTGTTTTTTGGGTAAAGCATCGCGCTTGATGCTCGCCATCGCGAGTGTAAAATACCCGAGCACGGAGTGGGGCGCTGCCTCATCGACGGCAACGTAGGTCACGCCAATGGAACTCTTTGCCTGGTTCACCCACGCGTGGCGCTTGAGATAGTTGTTTAGTGCCTCGTCTCCGCAGTCAAAGCTTTCAACCTGGTCGTGCTCTTCGAGCCGGCGGATGACAACAGCCATTTAGTCCCGCATGGCTCGGAGGAGTGCCTTGGTGGGGCGGGCGGCTTCCGGCGCCCCTGCGAGTTCCGCCAGGCTTTCCAACTCACCTGGGGTCCACGGAATCTCGACGCGCGGCAAAGAAAACTCCGGGGCAACACGTTCCAGGCGCGGCAGTACCAGCGTCCTGCGTTCGCCAGCCGGATTTTCGCTGATGATCCGGTGGCCTCGTTTTCGCTCCGAAACTGCCCAGTGAAAAAGGGCCAGTGCGTCCGAGAGGAAATCGGTGTTGCTGCTAAGCTGCAATTCCTCTTTTAGCACGCGAACCATGCGGTCGTCGGCTGGGGCAAGGTCAGCCTGAAATTTAGTTTTACGGAGCCCCTTGCCGGCACCTTCGCTCTGTTTCTTTCTGGTCTTCAGGGCCATGACGCGCCTTTCGTTCCGTTCTTACTCTGATTTTATGCTAAATACACCACAAAAAGGAGTGAGATCGGAATCTGATTGGTTCTGCCGCTCAGTGCGGCAGGCAGGCGGCGTAAGCCGCGTAGGTCCTCTGATCGAACAGCACAAAGGTCGCTTCTTCAACTTCGCCCGGCTGTTCCAAATGCCGCCGCACTTGCTCGATCGCGATCGCGGCCGCCTCTCCGGTGGGATAGCCATAAGCGCCCGTGCTGATGGAGGGGAAGCTGATCCGTTTCACCCCGCGCTCTTCCGCCAGTTTCAGACACTCGCGATAACAGGATGCCAACTGCTGCGGCTCGCCATGTTCGCCGCCCCGATACACCGGCCCTACCGCATGAAATACGTATTGGGCCGGCAGTGCGCCGGCCGCGGTGACCACCGCGCTCCCGGTCGGGCAGCGCCCGATCACCTGCCGGATCCGGTCCAGTTCCTGCATGATCGACGGGCCGCCGGCGCGGTGGATGGCACCGTCCACGCCGCCCCCGCCCATTAGCGAGGAGTTGGCGGCATTGACGATGGCGTCCGCCGGAACTCGCGTGATGTCTCCCACCATCAGCCGCAGCAGCTTTCCGGTGGATGCACGCCACTCCATCTCGCTTACTCCGAGAGCACCAGCTCTCTCCGCACCCCGCGCAGATCCATTTCGTATTCGATGCTCACAATCGGCGGCCGCGCATAGTGCCACTCAATGCCCAGGCGCGAGGCTGTCCCCATCCGCTCCAGCACTTCTTTTTCCAGCAGAGGGCAGATATCGTGCACCGTGTACACATCGCTGGTCGTCACCTGGGACCAGCCGGCGCCCAGGTCGTGCAAGCGCCCTTCCATCAGGCCCATGACGAAGCGCATCTTCTCCCGCAGCGCGTCCTGGCCCGTTTCCCCGCGCCGCACGACGTCCTTGGGATCGAGCGACCCTTCGGGTAACTCGCCTGCGCCGGCCACCACAAACGTCTTTCCGGCATGGCGTGACGGCAGCGTGTAGCTGAACGCGTGCAGTACCGGCTCGGGATAAGGGTGCATCTTTGGCGCCACGTTGGTCCGCGCCACCGGGTTCAGGCCGTTTTGCAGAATCCCCCAGCCTTCCAGAACTTTGATGTAGGTGGCGTTGAACTCGCCGAAGCCCTGAAAGCTCAGAGCCTCGGGAATCCGCAGCGCCATCCCGCACAAAGCCTGCCGCGGACGGCCCAGGGTCTGCAAATGCCGCTCCACCACTTCAAATCCGCGCTTCAGCGGCAGCGCCGGCACCAGCCGCGCATATTCGATCTCGTAGCCGTAGCTGGCTACCACACCGCCGGAATACGGACTAATGCCTTTGATAAATGAATAGTTCCCTCGCGGGTTCTCGATCAGCAATCTGGGTACAGCCTCCTGGAAGTTACGCCTCTACCGTGCTGACGGTCCTGGTCCAGAGATTCCGTACCGAGAAGTATTGGGCTACCTTCTGTACTCCGTTGGCGATCTCTTCCAGGTCCGTGTCCGTGTAGTTCTCGTACACATTCATGGTAATCCAGGAATCGAACGCAGCCTCGGCGACCGGGCAATCGCCCTGGCGGTACACGCGGCCGGTCAGATCGAAAGGATAGCCGCTGCCTGGGAATGCGGAGCGCTTCTGAAACACGTCGTACAGGTAAACCGGCCGGCCGCCTGTGATCAGGTGAGCCTCGTTCGGAACTCCTTCGGCCGCCAGCGCCTCGGAGAATTCCGTGGAAGTGCATCCCAGAATGCCCTGATCCAGGCGGAACAGATATAGGAAGTACGTATGCCGGTGGCCTTCCGGAACGGCTTGCGGCACGATGCCGGGAATCTGCGCCAGCAGCGAGTTCAGCTTGGTCCCCAGGCGATTGCGGGTGTCCACGACGCTCTGGACCCGTTCCAGTTGCGCCAGCGCCACGGCTCCCTGCAACTCCGTCATCTGGTAATTGGGCGCCAGGAAAAAGGGATTGCGGATGTTCTCTTCGCGCTGGTAGCACTTGTCCACCAGCAGGGTGGCCAGGTAGCGCAGCCGGTCGTCGTCTGTCAGCACGATGCCGCCCGATCCGCAACTGATGTGCTTGAAGTGGTTCAGCGAAAAGGAGCTGATCGGCGTCATGGTGCCTGCCAGCCGGCCTTTATACTCGCAGCAGAATGCCTGCGCGCAGTCTTCCACCACCGGCACGCCCAGCGCGGTGATTGCATCCACGTCTGCTGCCAGCCCGCTATGGTGTACGGCGACAATTGCGCGCGTGCGGTCCGTCATGTGCGCCTGGACCGATACGGGATCCAGGTTCAGCGTGTCCGCCTGCACGTCGGCGAACACCGGGATCAGCCCCTGGTAGAGCATCCCGATCACCGTACCCATATCGGTAATCGGCGAGGTGATCACTTCGCTGCCCGGCGGCAGTTCGAGCGCCGCCAGCGCGATGTGAACCGCCGCTGTACCGCTTGAACAGGCGATACCATAGCGCTTGCCATACATCCCTGCGAACTTCTTCTGAAACTCGAAAACCTTGGTCCCGAAAAAATAAAACAGCATGTCCGAGTCGATCACTTCGCTCAGATACTGTTTGTCCAGGTCGCCGTGTCGTTTCCGGGCGGGAAACGGGGTCCGCTTCGCCTTCGGCCCACCATGTAGCGCTAGCGCTTCATCCATCGCTATCCGTTCTCCGGTTCGCTCGCTCAAAGCCCCAGGATCTTAACCAGAAGTGCCTGTTGGTATTGGGATTGTAACACCGGGCGCAGTCGCCGGACGTGCTCGGATCCCGCCAAAGTACCAGCCGGAAGTCACAGAAGTTTTGGTACTTTCGGGCGCTTTTCCCGGGGCGCGGGTAACCCGTTCTGCGGAAGCCTCGTCCTCCCTCCTGTAGCGCTCCCTCCCGGCGGACCGGCTTCTTGCCGTCTCCGGCGCAACGATGACGGAGCGATTTCAGCCCTGGGCTGTTAGGATAAGAACCATGACCAGACGGCAACTTCTGGCCGCGGGCGGATTTTCGGTGGCGCCGCTGTGGGCCAGGCGGCGCATTGATCGATCCCGCATCAGCGCCATCACCGACGAAATTGGAAAAACCGCCGCAGACGCCATCTCGTTCGCCCGCCAGTACGGCCTCCAGTGGGTCGAACTCCGCTCCGTCCCAGAAACCAGAAAAGACTACTCCCTGCTTCCGGAAGCCGAGATCAGAGCCACTGCCGCGGCTCTTTCCGCCAATGGTCTGCGCGTCTCGTTCCTCAACACCGGCCTGCTGAAGTTTGCCTGGCCCGATACCGAGCCGCTCCGGCGCCGCCCCGAATCCGCCGAAGCCCGGGCCGCCCGCCTGGCTTCCGAAAAAGCCCGCTTCGACCGGCGCATGGAGGACCTGAAGCGCACCATCGCCAATGCCCACATTCTGGGTGTCTCGAAAATTCGCGTCTTTACCGGCTCTCGCGTAGCCAATCCGGCGTCGCTCTACCCGCGCATTGTCGATATCCTGGGGGAGATGGCCTTCGTGGCGGAAAAGGAAAAGGTCCACCTGCTGGTGGAAAACGAAGGCTCGTGCAATATCGCCACCTCCGCCGAACTGGCCGATTTGCTCAAGCTGCTGCCCTCGCCGGCCTTCGGAATCAACTGGGATCCGCAAAACGCCCTCTCCTACAAAGAGGTTCCCTTCCCGGACGGCTATGCCCGCCTGCCCAAAAAGCGCATCCTGAACGTTCAGATCAAGGGCAAAGGCGTGATGCCGGAAAGCCCCGAGCGGCTGGACTGGAAGGCCATCTTCCAGGCCCTCCAGCGGGACGGCTATCGCGGCGAAATCGGCCTCGAAACCCACATCTTCGATGGCACGCTGATCGCCGCGGCTCACACCTCGATGAAGGAGATTTTGCGCATTACCGGCGAGTTGTAGGATCCGTGGACCATGAAGATCGCCATTAACAGACATCTCGCCACCATGTTCGGTGTCGGGATCCTCGTCGTCCTGGTTGGCATCGGCGTGGTGTTGTTCGTCTCCCGTGGATCCCATATCGAACTGAAGGGATCCATCCTCAAAGTCCGCACGCAGGCGCTCGACGAGGCCAATTCGGTCGCCGTGGTCGATTTTCGCTTCGTCAATCCCTCGAACTATCCCTTCGTGGTGCGGAGCGTCACCGTGTCGATTCAGGATGCCGCCGGCAAACCCTACGAAGGCAACGAAGTCTCCGATGTGGATGCCAAACGGCTGTTTCAGTATTATCCGCTGCTCGGTCAGAAGTACAACGAGTCGCTTCTGATGCGCGACCGGATCAAGGCCCGCGACACGCAGGACCGCATGATCGCCGTCAGTTTCCCGCTTCCTGTCAAGCAACTGGATGCCCGCAAACAACTGAGCGTCCGCATTGAGGATGTCGATGGCCCGGTATCGGAACTGGTGGAAAAGTAGCCTTCTGCTGGCCTGCATCGTCCCTGCGCTGGCCGTCCAGGTCCCGGCCGGCACGGAGCTCAAGATTCGCCTCAAAACCAAGGTGTCGAGCAACACCTCGAAAGCCAAGGACCCCGTAGAGGCCGTCCTGCTTGAGCCGGTCCTGGTGAATGGTGCCTTCGCCCTCACGCCTGGCACTACCCTGCGCGGCACGGTGCAGGAGGCCAAGGCCTCCACCGCCACCGAACGTGCTGCTCTCCGGTTGAGCTTCAGCGAACTCGACCTCGCTGGAAAAAAGGTCAAACTCGCCTCCCAGCTCTATGGAGTCGATAACGCCCGCGAACAGATCACCGAGGATGGCAAAATTCTGGGCATTCTTTCGAGCGAAACCATCTCGGGCGAGCTCGATCAGCAGCTCGGCAAAATCGGCGACAAATACTCCGGCCTGGCCGGCATTCTCGGAGCCGCCAAGGGAGCTTTCATGAAATCGGCCGAGACCGATATCGTGTATGAGCCCGGCGTCGAAATGGCCCTCAAGCTGACTCAGCCCCTCCAGCTCTCTCAAACCGCTCCGCCCGGTCCCGAGGCCCACTTGCAGGCCATCCCGGATCAGGAGGCGCTGATCGTCACCGTCAATCGCCAGCCGTTCCAAACGCGCGCGCAGAGCCCCCCTAAGCCCTCGGACATGACCAACCTGATGTTCATCGGCTCTCTGGAACAGGTGCGCGCCACCTTCGTGGCCGCCGGTTGGAGCGAGGCTGCGGCGCTCAGTACGCAGTCCAAGCTCGAAACCTTCCGCGCCATCGCGGAACTGCGCGGCTATAAGGAAGCGCCCGTTTCCATCCTGATGCTGGACAACCGCCCGCCCGACCTGGTCTTCGAAAAACAGAACAATACCTTCGCCCAGCGCCACCACCTGCGCATCTGGAGCCGTCCCGATACCTTCCAGGGCAAGGCGGTCTGGGTCTGTGCGGCCACGCACGACACCGGCATCGAGTTCTCCGAGCGCGACCATACCTTTATCCACAAGATCGATCCCCAGATTGACCGCGAGCGCGCCAAGGTCGTCAGCGACCTGCTACTCACCGGCAACGTGCTCTCCCTCGCCGCCGTCGACCGCCCTGAGGTCCCTCGCGAAAGCCAGAATGCCACCGGCGATAAGCTCCTTACCGATGGCCAGATGGCTGTGATCATTTTGAAATAATTCACCCCGGTGAATTCCCCAGGGTGCGTCTTCTCGTGCACTAACTTTCACGAGATAGTCACTGATCTGTAACTCTCCCTCCAGTACCTTGGGACAACAAACGATTTTTATGTCAGGGTCAAAAATTCTCAGAACGTTATTTGTGTGTCTTGCCGCGGCTCCGTTTGCCGTGGCGCAAACGGATGCGGGGCGCATCGCCGGTAATATCACCGATCTCAATGGGGCGGCCGTACCAAATGCCCGCGTCGTGGTGAAAAATGACAGCACCGGCGCCGAACGCTCCACCGTCACCAACGATCGGGGAGACTACATCGTCTCCAACCTTCTCCCTGCGGTCTATACCATCACTGCTTCCAGCAGCGGCCTCGGGCCAACCGAATACACGGAGATCCACTTGGGAGTGGGTCAGGCTCGCACGCTGAATATCGTGCTCAAGCCCGCGGCCTTGCAGCAGGAAGTCACCGTCTCCGGCGGCGAGTTGGCGGTTGTGGATATGAGCTCCGCCCGCATCGGCGTCAATGTCAGCTCGCGCGAGGTCAGCAACCTGCCGCTCAACGGACGCCAGTTGTCCCAGTTGTATCTGATGGCGCCCGGCGCCGTAAATGTCGGTAGCGGCACGTTCGATGATATCCGCTTCAGCGGCCGGTCCAACCAGGAGAATGCGCTCCGCTTCGATGGCGTCGAGGGCAGCTCCATCGTGGATAGCAGTCCCGGCAACCTCAACGGTGAGATTTCTTCCCAGTTCCGCCTGCAGACCAGCCTGGAAAACGTGCAGGAATTTCGCGTCGAATCCAACAATTACCCGGCCGAATACGGAACCGGAACCGGCGGCCAGATCAGCGTCATCACCAAGTCCGGCAGCAACGAGTTTCACGGCTCCGCCTTTGAATATCTGCGCAACAACGCGCTCGACGCCCGCAATTTCTTCGACACCACCAAGGGCAAAATGCGCTTGAATCAGTTCGGCGGGTCGGTCGGTGGCCCCATCGCCAAGGATAAGCTGTTCTTTTTTGCCAGCTTTGAGGGCTTGCGCCAGCGCGTCGGCATCCCCTTCGTCGAGACCACTCCGAGCGCCGCGGCGCGAGCTCGTGCCGTGCCCTCCATCCAGCCCCTGCTGGCTGCCTTTCCCGTGGGCCAGGCGCCTTCCGCCAGCCCGGATTACGACGTCGTTAGCGTGACCGGCCGCTCCGACGTCAACGAGCACTCCGGCGGCATCCGCTTCGACTACAATCTCTCCCCGAAATACCGCCTCTACGCCCGCTATTTCCGCGATACCGGCGATTTCTTTGCCCACCAGAACTCCACACTGAGCGCCTATACCGTAACCGCCGTGCCGCAGAACGGGGTCATAAACTTCGAGCAGACGCTCTCCGCCACCACCATCAACGAGACCAAGATCGGCCTGAATGCCGCCAAAACGCGCATCAACGGCATCCCGCCGGTCGTGCCCGGCTTGGATCTCAACGGTGTGGCTCTGAATATCACTGGCAGCGTGGCCCTCTCCGGAATTGCCGGGCAGGCCGGTTCGGCCGGCGTCGCCATCCCTACCGGACTGGTGCGCGCCAACAGCGCTACCAACGGACGTGGCCAGCCCTATACCAACTACTCCATCTCCTTCATCGACAACCTGAGCCGGATGCAGGGCAACCACAATATGAAGTTCGGCGTCGAAGTCCGCCCGATCCGTATGTACACCGATCGTCAGGGAGGAACCACCTACACGTTCTCCAATCTCGATAACTTCCTGCTGAACCGGCCCTCGAGCATCCAGTACCTGGGTGATGTCAGCCAGGGCAGCCCGTTCGATCCCAATAACTCCCCCGGCATTCGCCAGCTCGATCAGGTCTACTACATCGGCTACGCCCAGGACGAGTGGAAGATCAAGCCCAACCTGACCCTCAACTACGGCCTGCGCTACGAATACTATGGCGTCCTCCACGAATCCAAGAACCGCGCCGTGCTCTTCCAGGCGCTTACCGGCCAACTTCTGTCGCCCGATAGCCAGTGGTACGATAGCTCCACCCGGAACTTCGGTCCGCGCGTGGCCTTGAGCTGGTCTCCCCGCCGCTTCTCCGACAAGACCGTCTTCCGCATCGGCGCCGGCTATTACTACGGCCCCGGCCAGACCGAGGACCAGTTGCAGCCCGCCGAAAGTGATCGCATCTCCACCAACATTACTTCCGGCCCGCTGCTGGTCTATCCGCTCGACGTGGCGACCGTGCGCTCGACCTACGACGTCAACAACCCGAACCTGCAGTTCCAGCCTCGCGCCTATGCCCCCGGCTACCACATCCCCGAGCGCATCCTTCAGTACACCGCCTCCGTCCAGCAGCAGTTGCCCGGCAATGCCGTGCTGACCGTGGCTTATGTGGGCAGCCAGGGCCGCAACCTGTTCTTGCGCAGCATCACCAACAAAATCGTCAGCGTGGATACCGATCCGAAGACCGGAGCCGCCATCATCAACCGTGAGTTCGGCAATCGCTTCGCCGAAATCGACTACAAGACCAGCGGCGGCACCTCCCACTACAACGCCTTGCAGACCTCGCTGAACCGGCGTTTCTCCCGGGGCCTGACCCTCGCCGCCCAGTACAACTGGTCTCACGATATCGGCAACAGCGGCGGCTCCAACGAGGCCCGCACCGCCGCCAACAACTACGATTTCGGCGCCGACTACGGCAACAACACCTTCGATGTCCGCCACACCTTCAATCTCAGCGCTCTCTACGAACTGCCCTACGGCAAAGGCCGCCGGTACGGCAGCCAGATCGGTTCCCTGGCCGACGCTGTGCTGGGCGGCTGGCAGGTCGGCGGCCTGGTCAACGCCCGCTCCGGCCTGCCCGTAGAGGTGCTCATCACCCGTCCCGACGTCGTCTACCGCGACAACCGCAACGGCACCTACGTCAGTTCCCCGATTGTCAGCGCCGACGGCACTGTCTACACCACTGCCGTGATCAACGTTCCCGGCGGCGGCAATAGCCGCAACGTCCGCCGGCCCGATGTGGTTCCCGGCGTCAATCCCTATCTGAACAACGACCGCTCGCTCATCAACCCGGCAGCCTTCGCCATCCCTGCCCCCGGCACCTTCGGCAACCTGGGGCGCGACGCCCTGCACGGGCCCAATCTGGCCCAGCTCGATTTCACCCTGGCCAAGCGCTTCCGCCTCACCGAGAAGGGCAGCCTGGAGTTTCGTGCTGAATTTTACAACCTGCTCAACCACACCAACTTTGCCGCCCCGGCCGGGGGGCAGCCGCGCCTCACCGACGCTCTCGGTATCGGCTCCGGCAAGATCCAGCCCGGCCAGCCCTTCAGCGCCAGCACCGCCGGTGGCAACTTTGGCGTTGCGACCTCCACCGTCTCGAACCAAATCGGCCAGGGCACCAATCGCCAGATTCAGTTTGCCCTGCGTCTGAGCTTCTAATAGTCTGGGTAAGGCGGACCTCTGTGCGGTCCGCCTTACCCATGTTTGTCTTCGATCTCGGTACGCCGGCCCTGCTCCGCTCCTACGTTCGCAGGCTCCTGCCCCTGCTTCCTCCGCTTTCCGGGCGGCCCATCCGTATCCAGTGCCGCAGCGGTTTGCGTGGTTCGGGCGGAGCCATCCACGCCGGATCGTTTCTGCGCGAGCGCCGCATCGCCTTCGATCGCGATCTGGGCCGCTATCCTACTGAATTTGCTCGCATCTTTGTGCATGAGCTGGCCCATTTTGCCTGGCTGCGGCTGGGCAATCCCCTGCGCCGGTCTTACGAGAGTCTGATCCTGGGCGAACTTGCCCGCGGAGCCCGCGGCGAACTGGGCTGGTCGGCGGAATGGCGCAAAGCCGCCCTCTCCCCCGCCGATCGCCCTGACCGCACCCGCCGCTGGCGCGAGTACGTCTGCGAAAGCTTCTGCGATTCCGCCGCCTGGCGCTTCGCCGGTCTGCGCCGCCACCCCGAATTCACCCTCTCTGACCGCTGGTGCCGCCGGCGCGCCCAGTGGTTTGATCGATTCTTTGTCACCAAACGAATCTCGATATAATCAAATAGCAGTGAAGGAGAGGTCTGTGTCTGTCTTCCGCATCGCCGCCGCCCTGGTTACCGGCTTGTTGCTGGGCTGCATGATCTATGGTTGCTCCTCCAGCCCGAAAGCCGTCCGGGCTGCGTCCCTGAAGCCCGGCAAAGAGCGCCGCGAGGCGCCTGATTTTACCCTGAAAGACGCCGATGGCAAGACGGTGCGCCTGGCCGATTACCGCGGCAAGGTCGTGGTGCTCGATTTTTGGGCTACCTGGTGCGGGCCCTGCAAAATCGAAATCCCCTGGTTCATGGATTTCCAGCGCAAGCACAAGGACCATGGCCTGGAGGTGATCGGTATCGCCATGGATGACGACGGTTGGGATGCCGTCAAGCCCTTCGTCCACCAGATGGGCGTCAACTATCGCATCGTTCTCGGCAACGACGACACGGCCCAGAAATACGGCGGGATCGAAGCCCTGCCCACCACGTTCCTGATCGATCGGGAAGGAAGGATTGCCGCGACCCACGTGGGCGTGTCAAGCAAGAGTGATTTCGAGGATGGCATTCAACAGTTATTGCAGGCGAACACCACCGGCATTGCTGGCAGCCGCGTTACTCTCCCTGCCCTGCTGCTTCAACCAGTTTCTGCTGGCGCAAGGTAGCGCGATTCTCTCTGTGGCCCCGCCGCCGAAAGTGGTGGCGCAGCGCGGAGCCGCTGCGGACGCCAAAATCAGCGTGCAGTTGCAGCCGGGCTATCACGTCAACAGCAACACTCCCAGCGAGGACTACCTGATCCCACTGAAGCTCACCTGGACGCCTGCGGCTCTCGATCCTGCCAATACCGTTTACCCCAAGCCCAAGCAGGAGAAGTATCAGTTCTCTCCCAAGCCGCTCTCCGTCTTTACCGGCAATTTTGAGCTGGTCACCCATTTCAAGGTGCCCGCTGCGGCCCAGCGCGGCCCCGGCATCCTGCTCGGGAAGTTGCGCTATCAGGCCTGCAACGATAACGCCTGCTTCCCGCCCAAGACCGTAGAAGTGCGCCTTCCTTACGAGGTGCGGTAAGGGCGGAATCTCCGCCCTATTTCTTGAGGAATTGCCCGATCGAGCGCGTCGCCTGGCGGATCCGGTGCTCGTTCTCCACCAGCGCGAAGCGTACGTGCCCTTCTCCCAGCGGCCCGAAGCCGACCCCCGGAGAAACCGCCACCAGCGCCTTTTCCATCAGCAATTTGGAGAATTCGAGCGAACCCAGCTCGCGGTACCGTTCCGGTAGCGCCGCCCATAGGAACATCGAGCCCCGCGGCGCCGTTACCGGCCAACCCGCCCGCTCCAGCCCGCTGACCAGCACATCCCGCCGCTTCTGATAGATGGCGCAGATCTTATGGGTCTCTTCTTCGCATTCCCGCAGGGCGATGATGGAAGCGATCTGAATCGGCTGGAATACCCCATAGTCCAGGTAGCTCTTGATCCGCGCCAGCGCCGCGATCATCTTGGGATTGCCCACGCAGAAGCCCACCCGCCAGCCGGCCATGTTGTAGCTCTTCGAAAGCGAGAAGATCTCGACGGCCACCTCCTTGGCGCCATCCACCTGCAGGATGCTGGGCGCCTTGTAACCGTCGAAGCAGAGATCGGCATACGCGAAATCGTGCACTATCAGGGTGCCGTGCTCGCGCGCCAGGCCGATCACTTCCCGAAAGAAATCCAGGTCCACGCACGTCGTCGTCGGGTTGTGCGGGAACGAAATCAGCAGGAGCTTCGGTTTGCGCGAGGACGTCCGATACAGATCCTTCAACCGCTCCAGAAACGTGGCCGCGTCCGGCATCGGCAGCATGCAGGCGTGTCCTTCGGCCATGATCACTCCGTATTGGTGGATGGGATAGGCCGGATTGGGCGATACGACCGCATCGTCCGGCCCTACCGCCGCAAACAAGAGATGCGCCAGGGCGTCCTTCGCCCCCATCGTGACAATCGCTTCGCGCTCCGGGTCGAGCTTGACTCCGTAGTTGCGTTCATAGCGCTTGGTGATCTCTTCCCGCAGCTTGGAAATCCCTTTGGATAACGAGTACCGGTGGTTGCGGGGATTGCGTGACGCTTCGATCAGCTTGTTCACCACCACCTTGGGCGTGGCCCCGTCCGGGTTGCCCATGCCGAGATCGATCACATCCAACTGTGCGGCTCGTGCCTTTGCCTTCATCTCGTTGATGACGGCAAATACATAAGGCGGCAGCTTTTGGATGCGATAAAACTCGTCGGTGTTGGAAGACATATGATCCATTTTACGCAATATGCACCGGCCGTTCGGACAAACGGCGAATTCGTGCCGATAAGGTCCATATGGAGATCTTCGGCATTGCGCAGCAGGGCCTCGAACGGGCCCAGGAAAAGCTGGAAACCACTGCCTCCCGGGTCGCGCGCGGCACCCGGCCTGCTCCGGCACCGGCCGGCCCGGACAATGTGGACCTCAGCCAGGAGATGATCGCGCTCATGCAGGCTCGCGACGGCTTTCTTACCAACGTGCGCGCCATCCAGAGCGGCGATGAGATGGTGCAGAAAACGCTCGATATCCTGGCTTGAGCCGCTTGGCCGCGTCCTGGTGTGAGTTTGCCGCTCGTCCGAGCCGTGCGTCAAAATGGGGGCTGATGCAGAGTCCCTGGAAAACTCTGGCCAGCCGCCTGGTCTACGAAAATGCCTGGATTCGCGTCCGCGAAGACCGGATCGAGCGGCCCAATCACGGCGAGGGAATCTATGGCGTAGTCGAGATCCGCCCCTCCGTGGGAATCGTCGCGCTCAATTCCCGCCAGGAGTTGGTGCTGGTGGGCCAGTGGCGTTATCCCCACGCTAAGTACACCTGGGAGATCCCCCGCGGCGGCTCCCGCGATGGCGAAACCGACATGCGCCTCGCTGCTGCCCGGGAACTGCGCGAAGAGGCTGGCCTCGAAGCCGCTCGCTGGGAATCGCTCGGCCAGGTCGATGTCTGCAATGGCGTCACCACCGATACCCAGCATCTGTTCCTCGCTACCGAGCTCACCCGCTGCCCCGCCGCGCCGGATCCGGAAGAGGAAATCGTCATCCGCTGGGTTCCTTTCTCTCAGGCCGTCGAATGGTCCCTTTCCGGCCAGATCGTCGAATGCTGCTCGGTCGCCGCCCTCCTCAAAGCCGACCGCCTCCTCCATCGCGCATCAATTTCTTGAAGGAAGCCCATAAAGACAATCTATCAGCCGGACTGCATAAAACCGTTGCGGCCTCTTGCTGCCCTCGGGGACAATTGGGGGATAGGTGGGTATGGGCGCCCGGCGCGCATGCCATCCAGCCGCGTTTCTCGGCGGAAACACCGGAACGCCCTCGGGGTCTCTTCCGCTTATACAGATTTCTCGGCTACTCCTAGTCCACGGAGACGAATATTGAACGAACTGCATGATTTCCTGAGCCTTCCTTATGCGGAATTGGAAGAACTGAATCTTCAGGCCAAGGAGCAGCGCGCCAAGCGTGTTCCCTTTGACCAGATTCAGGAAGAGCGCATCAAATATCTCGCCGATGAGAAGCGCATTAAAGCCGTCAGCGTCCTGTTCAGCGACCTCGAAGGCCGTCTGCACATGCTCGATTACGACAAAAAGTTCCTCATCAAAAGCTGGGATAACCTGACCTTTGATGGCTCCTCCATCCGCGGCTTTACCGCCCAGCGCGAGAGCGACCTGCGCCTCGCCATGGACTGGAATGCGTTTTATTGGGCTCCCGCCGACATCTTCGGAGCCGGCAAAGTCCTCGTCTTCGGTGAGGTGATCGATAAGGACGGTACCCCTTACAGCGCTGATATCCGCGGCGTCCTGAAAGGCTACGCCCAGAAGCTGTACCAGGAGCGGGGGCTCACCCTCAACGCCGCCAACGAGATCGAGGGATTCCTCTTTCAGGGCTCCGACGCCGAGCGCCATTATCACGAAACCAACCGCTTCGAGTACGTCAATACTGGCGGCTATTACCACTCGCTCCCCGGCGACCCCCTGCGCCAGTTCATCGATACCGCCGCGGAAGTCCAGCGCGCCATGGGCTTCCAGAACGAGAAGGACCACCCGGAGGTCGCGCCGTCTCAGTTCGAGATCAACTACAGCTACTTCGAAGAGGTCGCCGCCGCCGATCAGATCCAGCTCTATAAGCTCATCTGCCGCCAGGTAGCCACCAAGATGGGGTTGACCGCCAGCTTCCTTCCCAAGCCTGTCGTGGGCGTGAATGGCAGCGGCATGCACACCAACGTCTCGGTCAGCGAGAACGGCAAGAATCTCTTCTGGGAACCCGCCGGCGAAGAGAAGCTCAGCACCTTTGCGTGGGAATTCGTGGACCGCGTGCTCACCCACGGCAACGATATCTGCCTCCTGCTCAACGCCAGCGTCAACGCCTATCGCCGCCTCGATCCGCACTTTGAAGCACCCAACCAGATCAAGGCTTCGGCCACCGATCGCGGCTCCATGGTTCGCATCCCGATCGGCAACGAACGCAGTGCCCGCGTGGAAGTGCGTTCGGTCGGCCCCGACGCCAGCCCCTACCTGGTGCTGCTCTCGGTCTTCAAAACCGGTATGGAAGGCTGCATCGCCAAAATCGAAAATCTCCGTTCCGCCTCCCGCTATCTGCCGGACAACATCTACGACGCCTTGGACAATTTCCGCAAGGCCGAGTGGACCACCCAGCTTCTGGGAGAAGACGTCAAAGCGCGCTACGCCGATCTCAAGCAGGCCGCCGCGGACCGCTGCCCCCGCGCCTTGGGCACTTTCGTAAAGGCCGCCGAAGTACAATATCACCACGAAGTCTACAACCAGTTCCTCTGGAACCTGTTCTAAACTCGTAGCGCCCGCTGCAGCGGGCCGCGTCGGCTTCAGTCGACGCCCACCAGCGGAGGCCAGGTGAAGTACGCCGTCCGAAGCCTCCGCCGCTCCCCGGGATTCTCAATCACCGCGGTGCTCGTCCTCATCCTCGCGATCGGGGCGAACACCGCGGTTTTCAGCGTAATCGAAGGGGTGCTCCTGCGCCCCCTGCCCTATCGCGACTCGCAGCGCCTCTGCGTGCTATGGAAGTCTGTCCCCCAACGAAACATCGAATGGGACTGGACCTCGGCTCTCACCGTGCAGGACTGGCGGCAGCAAACCAGCGCATTCGAAGACCTCGCGGCCATCCTGCGCCCCGAAGGCTCCGTCGTCACTCTGCGCGGCGGCGCTGCAGCCGAAAAGCTCCAGGCCTCGGTGGTGTCGGACAACTTCTTCGATCTCCTCGGTACCCCCGCCCTCCTCGGGCACACCTTCTCCCCCGAAGAAGCCCAGCCCGGCGCGGACGTGGCCGTCCTCAGCCACGGCCTTTGGCTGCGGCGCTTCGGCGGAAGCCATGCCGTTCTCGGAAAAGCCATCCACCTCGACAGCCGGAGCGTCCGCATCATCGGCGTCATGCCCCCGTCCTTTCAATTTCCCGATAAGCGTGTGGAATTGTGGCTGCTGCTCACCGCCGATCCCCGATGGCCGGCCTTTCAACTGCCGCGCTTCCGCATCGCTGATGCCTTTTGCGCTCTCGGACGCCTGAAGCCCGGCCGGTCCGTCGCGGAAGCCGGAGCGGAAATGCACGCCATCTCGGCCAGGCTCGCCCGGCAATATCCCGCCACCGACGCCGGTCTGGAGGTGCGGGTCGTTCCGTTGAGCGAACAGATCGCCGGGCCGCAGGTCCGCCGCCCCCTCTGGATCCTCGGCGCAGCGGTTCTCTGTGTCCTGCTCATCGCCTGTTCGAACCTCGCCAGCCTGTTGGTCGCGAGAAGTGCCGCCCGTCGGAAAGAACTTGCGATTCGCGCCGCCCTCGGGGCGGGACGGCGCCGTCTGGTCTGGCAATTGGCTGCGGAGAGCATCCTGCTGTCGCTGGCGGGAGGCCTCGGTGGCCTTGCGCTCGCCCATGCCGGCCTCCGCTCTCTGCTGGCTCTCGCTCCCGCGGATCTGCCCCGCTCCCAGGAAATCACCATCAACGGCACGGTCCTCGCTTTCAGTCTCGGCCTGTCTCTGCTCAGCGGCCTGATCGTCGGACTGCTTCCGGCCTTCCGGATCACCGGGATCCAGGCGCAGTCCGGCTTACAGGGCACGGGACGCACTTCCACCTCCGGACCCGCTGTGCGCCGCCTGCGCGGTACCCTGGTCGCGGTGCAATACGGCCTTGCGATTGTCTTGCTGGCCGGAGCCGGGCTTCTCATCCGCAGTTTCCTGCTGCTCAACGCCGTGGAGCGTGGATTTGAAACCAATCGCCTGCTGACCGTCTCCGTGCCCCTTCCCTATGAGAAGTATCGGGAGGCTGCCCGTGGACAGGCCTTCTTTGACGAGGCGCTCCGGCGTCTGGCTGCGCTCCCCGGAGTTCGCGGAGCGGCTACCGGCTCCGTGGTCCTGGGCAGCTTTCGGGGAAATGCTCCGAACCAGAACCTCATGGTGGAAGGCCGGCCGCTCACTCCGGATCCCGTGCTGCACGGCCGGAATATCGTCAGCGAGAACTACTTCCGCCTCCTCGGTATTCCCCTGCGCTCCGGCCGGTTGTTCTCGAAGGAAGACCTCGCCGGACGGCCGCTGGTGGCGGTGATCAATCAGACCATGGCTCGCCGCTTCTGGCCCTCGCAAGACCCCATCGGCCGCCGCTTCAAGCAGGTCCTGCCCGGAACCGGCGGAGCATGGATCACCGTGATCGGCGTCGTCGGAGATGTCCTCTATAGCCGTGACGGCGTCGTTCTCCCGATGTTCTATGCTCCGGCGCGGCAATGGTATTTCTCTGAGCGGGAAGTGGTTGTCCGCGCCTGGGCCGATCCCCGAGCCTTGATCGCGCCCGTGCGCCAATCGCTTCAATCCATTGATCCAACCCTGCCCCGATTCGAGGTCGCAACCGTAGAAGACCGCCTGGAAGAGCAAGACCGGCCGCGGCGCTTCCAGACGGAGCTGATCGGAGTCTTCGCCGTCATGGCCCTGGTCCTCGCGGCCACCGGCCTCTACGGCCTGATGGCCAATTCGGTCGAGCAGCGTACCCGGGAGATCGGAATCCGCGTGGCACTCGGCGCCACCCCGTCGGGTATTGCCGGCCTGGTCTTGAAAGAAGCCCTGTTGTGGTGCGTCGGCGGCATGGCGATCGGCACCGCCGGCGCCGCCCTCTTTGGTCGAGTCCTCGCGGCCTCGCTCTACCGCGTTGCCCCCAGCGACCCCCTGACCCTGGCCGCCGTCATCGCTCTCCTCTTCCTGGTCATGCTCGCCGCTTCGCTGTTACCCGCCCTCCGTGCCGGCAAAGTCGATCCCACCGTAGCGCTCCGTCACGAATAACGGCGAATAGCGGCGTCTTGACATTCTGCAGGCCGCCTTCCTATCATGCGCCTGGAACATCTACTGGGGGTCTCGTCATGTGGTGGGAGCAGTTGCTTCAGGATGTGCGCTTTGGAACGCGCATGGTGCGCCGCAACCCGGCATTCACCCTCGTGGTGGTGCTGACGCTCGCGCTTGGAATCGGCCTGAATACGACCGTCTTCAGCGTCGTGAATGCCGTTCTGATCCGCCCTCTTCCGTATCCGCATGCGGAACGCCTCGTCTGGCTGACGGAGTACAACCCCTTGCTGAAAACGGAAATCGTTCCCGGAGTAGATTTCCTGGATTGGAAGGCGCAGGCGCAATCCTTCGACGAGATGGTGGCCTATGGCTACTCCCAACAGATGCTCGCGACCCCGCAGAGCGCCGCGCCGCACTGGTTCGCCCAGGTGACCGCCGGATTTTGGCAGCTCACTGGCGCGCGGCCCGCGCTCGGCACCCTGTTCACAGGCGGAGAGCCCGGCGCGCTGGTGCTTTCCGATGGACTGTTTGCGCGCCGCTTTTGCAGCGACCCCGGCGTGCTCGGAAAGGTCGTCACGCTGGACGGGCGCCCGGTCACCATCACCGGCGTGCTTCCGCGAGACTTCCACTTTGTTCTGCCGCAGGCGCTGTTCGGGATGCGGCGCGGCCTCGGCGCGAAAGAGATCGAGGCCTATACGCTGAACCCGATCGTACCCGGCAGCGAGACGCGTCACGGGCCTATGACGATTCAACTGGTAGCCGCGCGGCTCAAGCCCGGTGCCTCGATCGAGAGTGCTAGGGCGGAGATGAAAGCAGTCCAGGCCCGCATCGCCCCCCAGGATTCGAATTTCTCCTCCGGCTTGCGGGTAACGCCGCTTCAGGAAAAGCTGGTCGGCGATGTACGAAGGGCCCTGCTGGTTCTGCTGGGCGCCGTGGGATTCGTGCTGCTGATCGCCTGCGCCAATATCGCCAGCCTGTTGCTGGCGCGCGCCTCATCCCGGCGGAAGGAGCTTGCGATTCGCCTGGCCATCGGCGCGGGACGGGTGCGCGTGGTGCGCCAGTTCCTGGGCGAAAACCTGGTCTTGGCCCTTCTCGGTGGTGTGGGCGGCCTTCTCCTGGCGCGTTTGATGGTTGCGGCCTTGGTGCAACTCGTGCCCCAAGCCATTCCGCGGCTGGGCGAGGCCCGTCTGGACTGGCGCGTGCTGCTGTTCGCACTCGTCGCCACGCTTGCGTCCGCCGCTCTGTTCGGAATCAGTCCCGCCCTCTCGCTTCGCCGGTCGGGCGTCTTCGAGGACCTGAAACAGGGAGGGAAGACATCGGGCACGGGCGCGACCGGCGCGGCGTTTCGGCGGTTGCTGGTCGCGGGCGAGGTAGGCTTGGCCATGGTTCTGCTCACTGGAGCCGGCCTGCTCATGCGGAGCTTCTGGCGCCTGAACGCGCATCCGCCGGGATTCGATCCCGGGCGTACCTTGGTGCTGCAAACCGTCTTCACCGGCCCGCGCTATCAGGCCCTGCCACAACGCCGGATGTATCTTCGGGAGCTGCTGAGCCGGATGCAGAGCGTACCCGGTGTCCTGGCAGCCGGAGTGATCGGTATGGTGGCAGGTGGACCGATTCGACGCGAAGGCGGCCCGGCATCTTCCTCCTCCCAAACGCCTACGGCTGCTTACAACATGGTCTCCCCCACGTTCGGCCGTGTATTGGGTATGCGCCTGGTCCGGGGGCGCTGGCTCACCGATCACGAATCCAGCCACGTCGTCATGGTCAATGAAACCCTCGCCCGCCTGGTCTTCGGAGCAGCCGACCCGATCGGCCGGCGCCTCCTGGTTGCCGGTTTGGCCCCGGCGCCAAAGGACGTCCCGGCCACCGTGGTGGGCCTCGTGAGCGATCTGAAATACACACGCCTGGATGCCGGCCCCGACCCCGAAGTCTATCTGTCCTATTTGCAGTCCACCGGGTTGTCGAACGTGAGCCTCCTGGTGCGGACCGGGGAGGACGCCGCTCGGATGGCGCCGGTAATCCGCACCGTTGCGGCCGGGATCGACCGGACGCAGCCGCCAGGCGAAATGAAGACGCTGGAGCAGTCCCTGGCGGAATCGATTGCGCCCCGCCGCTTCCATCTGTTTCTGTTGGGAGCGTTCGCCGCGGTCGCCCTGCTATTGGCCCTGGTCGGCGTCTATGGCGTGATTGCCTATTCGGTGAGCTTGCGGACCCATGAAATCGGCATCCGCGCGGCCTTGGGAGCGCCAGGCGCCGAAATTGTCCGCCTGGTCGTTCGCCAGGGCATGACCATCGTACTGCTGGGGATTGCAGCCGGCCTCTGCGCCGCCTTCGCGCTCACCGGCCTGATGGCGAGCCTGCTTTTCGAAGTCACCGCCACAGATCCGGCGACTTTTGGAGCCGTGGCCATTCTCCTCACCTCTACCGCTCTGCTGGCTTCCTGGATTCCGGCCCGGAGAGCGGCCCGCGTGGACCCGCTCGACGCCCTGCGCTCGGAATAGGGGAGCGCCGCTTCACTATTTCTTCCCCGCCACTCCCAGGCTGGCGTTGAAAAAGGACAGCGCGTCGGCGGACACCGTCTGTAGTATCTGGTGCCGGTCTACCGCAGGATCGTCCACGCATAACACCGGCAGCTTCTCTTTCCCCGTGCTGGTGCATTCGCCGCCGAACAACATATGCCCCGCATGGGGAATGACCCTCAGCGTTGCCCCGCGGATCAGCTTGGCATACCGCTCCGCATGTTCCTCTGCGGGCGTAATCGAATCCGCGCTGCCCACCACAATGGCAACCGGAATCTTGACGGGCGCCAGTCCCTCCCGTGTAAATGCCGGACCGATCGCCGGCGCCATCGCGAAAACGGCGCGAATCCTCGCATCGCGATAGGAACGGTTTTGGCTCGCATATAGCCGGGCCAGCGCCGGATCCTTCTTTCGCATCTCTTCAAACTTCTCGATCTTTGCGCGCACCTCCGGCGAACTGGCGCAAAATGCCGACCTCGGCCGCTCCTGGCAATACTTCGCCAGGTTGTCGGTCTCGAAGATCCCGCCCGCCAGGGCAATCACCGTCTCGCCGCCGGAGGAGTGGCCGGCAGCTCCAATGCGTTTAGGGTCGATCCGTGGCCCGAACATCGGATCGGCCAGCAGCCGGTCGAGCACCACGGTCAGGTCCTTGGCCCGTTCGCTCATCAGAACAAAGCCTTGCGGCAGCGGTTCTCCCTCGTAGCCGGTATCCCCATGATGGGCTACGGCCGCGCAGATATACCCGTGCGCCGCGAGATACCTGCCGAACCAGATCAGGCTCCAGGGCACCGACGTCGCGCCGTGCGAGAGCAGCACCAGCGGATAGCGCGCAGGCGAGGTTGCGACCGGCGCGTCCGGCGCCAGCGGAGTTTTGATGAAACTCTCCGCGAACGGAGACGGCGATTTGTCCCAGCTCGTCGTCGTGGGAGTGCCTTCCGGCGCCGGATACCACACCACCGTCAACTCGGGCCGCGGTCCCGGGCTTCTCCAGTTCGGCCTCGATGGATCGTTGTAGGTCCGCGTCACCATGCCCACCGGGCTTTCGGCCAACAGGGCCGTTCCCACTGCGCCCCACAAAAGTACCTTCCAGGCGAATTTCATGATATTTATTATAATAAATATGATCGTTACGGCCCGGCCCCTGAAATCCCTCAAGCGCAGCGACCTCATGGCCGAGGAAATCAAGCGTTGGATCGGCGCCCGGCAGTTCGCGCCGGGCGACCGGTTGCCGCGCGAAGGTGAGCTCCAGAAATTGTTCTCGGTCAGCAAGGCCACCGCGCGTGAAGCCCTGAAATCGCTGGAGGTCCAGGGTTTCATTCACGTCACCACCGGACCCGCCGGCGGCGCGACGGTTGCGGTCGTGCCCTTCGATCGCACCTTCCAGTTCGTGCAGAATCACCTCTTTTTCCAGGATGTCTCGATCGAAGACCTTTACGCGGTCCGGTTGCTGACGGAGCCGGAGCTTGCGGCGGGGGCGGTTCCATTCTTGACCGACCGGGATTTCGAGAGCCTGGAGCGCAGCATCGCCATCTGCGCGCGGGCGGCCTCATCCGAACAGATCGCCCTCGGGCAGAGACAGGAAGACCTGCGCTTTCACGACATCCTGGCGCGAGCCAATCCCAACCCCTTCCTCCGCTTCCTCTCCGAAACCATCAACGAGATGATCCGCCGTGTGGTGGTGATCCACGCCCGCCCGCTCGGAGCCACCTATCGGGAATTCGGACGGCATAATCTGGGCGCGCACCGAGCGATCCTCCGGGCCGCCCGGGAGAGAAACGTAAAGAGAGTGCGCAAGCTGATGAAGCAGCACATCCAGGCCGCGGCGCGCTACACCCGGGACCTCAAGGCAGAAGTAATCCCCAAGCTGGTATGGGAAGGCGACGTTCACGCACCCGTCCCCGTGCCGCGAGTTCAGCCAAGATCACCGAAATCTTGAAATTTCCAAGGTTATTGAAGAAGCCACTGGTGCTGGAGGTGGGGGTCGAACCCACATGACCAGTGAAGGTCGCGGGATTTTGAGTCCCGTGCGTCTGCCAGTTCCGCCACTCCAGCGTGGTTTTTTCAGTATAGCATCCAGCCTCACCCCGGCCTCTGCAAGCATTGCCGGACGCACTCGACTATACTGGGCTTGCAGGGATTTCCTTCGAATGGCGCTGTTTAAGACTCGCAGCGCTGCCGTGTACGGCATTGATGCACATTTGATCGATGTCGAAGTCGACATGTATTCGTCCGGCTCGGCGCGTGACTTCGTAATGGTCGGAATGCCGGACGTCGCGGTCCGTGAGAGCCGCGAACGCATCAAGTCCGCCCTCATTCATTCTGGCTTCGGTTACCCCAACAAAGCGGTCACCATCAATCTGGCTCCCGCCAATGTGCGCAAGGAGGGCGCCGGCTTCGATCTGCCCATGGCTCTTGGCATTCTCGGCGCGATGGGCACCGTCCAGGCGCTCGACAATCACATTCTGGTCGGCGAACTTTCGCTCGATGGCGCCGTACGCGCCGTCCGGGGCGCGCTCTCGGTGGCCGTCTGCGCTCGCGCCCTTGGTATCCGGAACCTGGTTCTCCCGCAGGAAAACGCCGCCGAGGCCGCTGTGGTGGAAGGCGTGCGTGTGTTCGGCGTGCGCCACCTGGCCGAAGTCGTGGCCCTGCTCGCGCGCCCGGAGAAGTTTCAGCCGGCTACGGCGGTCTTCACCGCGGCGCCGGTTGGCGAATCCATGGCGCCTGATTTCCGTGACGTGCGCGGCCAGGCCAGCGCGAAGCGATCCCTCGAAGTAGCGGCGGCCGGCGGCCATAACCTGCTCATGATCGGGCCTCCCGGCTCCGGTAAAACCATGTTGGCCAAACGCCTGGCCGGTATCCTGCCTCCGCTCACGTTTCCTGAGGCCATCGAAACCACCAAGGTCCACAGCATCGCCGGAGTGCTGCCCAGCGGTATGGGCCTGCTGCGCGAGCGCCCGTTCCGCGCGCCGCATCACACCATCTCGGATGCGGGCCTGATCGGCGGCGGCTCCGGTATGCCGCGCCCGGGCGAAGTCAGCCTGGCCCATAACGGGCTGCTCTTTCTGGACGAATTTCCGGAGTTCCCTCGCGACGTGCTCGAGATCCTCCGTCAGCCTCTCGAAGACGGCTCCGTCTCGATCGCTCGCGCCAACATGACGCTCTGCTTCCCTTCCGCCTTCATGCTGGTCGCGGCCATGAATCCCTGCCCGTGCGGCTTTTTCGGCGATTCGACGCGCGAGTGCCGCTGCACGCCCGGCATCATCCAGAGGTACCTCAGCAAGATCAGCGGCCCGCTGCTGGACCGCATCGACATTCACATCGAGGTGCCCGCGGTACCGTTCAAGGAATTGCGCGGCGGCGATCACAGCGAATCGTCGGCCCAAATCCGCGAGCGCGTGGAGCGGGCCCGCGGTATCCAACAGGCGCGCGGCTATTACAACTCCGCCATGCCTGCCCGTGTCGTTCGCAAGCTCTGCGCGCTCGATGATTCCGGCGAGCGCACCCTCGAAATGGCCGTGCGCCGCATGGGTCTCTCCGCCCGCGCCCACGACCGCATCCTCAAAGTGGCGCGCACCATCGCAGACCTGGGCGGAGCCGAGCATGTTTCCGCCAAGCACGTTGCCGAAGCGGTGCAATACCGCAGCCTCGATCGCAACTATTGGAACTAGCGCCGCTCAGGCTTCCTGATTGCTCCAGACCGCTTGCGGTGAGGCGCTTACGGTTCGCTTCTGGTCTTCTTCCAGGTCCAGGACGATGATCTCGTTGCTTCCTCGGTGGAGCCAGACACCGGGGCAGTAGAGGCTTCGCTGTGGGCCCACTCTCCAGTGCCGGCCCAGATGCCGCCCGTTTACCCAGACGCAGCCTTTTCCCCAGCCGGAGAGATCGAAAAAGGTATCGCCGGTTTGCGCCAGTGCAAAACTCCCGCGGTAGAAAGACGGCCCTCGTGGCGGTCTAGCGCCAAAGCGCAGGCCGTCGAGGTTCCGCAGTGGAAGAGAGAAGATGGTCCAGCCGGTGAGAACGCGCCCGTCCAGAGTGACATCTCCGAGGATCCCTTTGC
>CAZMRK010000505.1:0-2909 GCA_964568355.1 uncultured Solibacteraceae bacterium
CTCACGCCGAAGAATTGGGGCTGGCCGCGCGTTACGCCGCCTGGGCCACGCTCTCGCCGGCGGGCCGCCGCCAGCATCGCCGGGGGGTGCTGTTCAAAACCCCGCACAAGCTGGACATGACCCAACTGGTGCCGGTAGAGACGCTGCCGCTCCATGGCGTGGAGCAGTTGCGGCTTTCGCCCGAGCGCTACCATCACCGCGAAGGCTTCGCCCTGACCGATCCCGGCATGGACCTGACCGGGGCGCTCGACCAGGCGGAATACTGCATCAAGTGCCACAACCAGGGGAAAGACAGTTGCTCCACCGGGCTGCGGGAGAAGGACGGCAGCGCCAAGCTCAACGCTTTGGGGATTCAACTGGCCGGGTGCCCGCTCGAAGAAAAGATCTCCGAGATGCACCAGGTGAAAGCCCGGGGCAATCCCATCGGAGCGCTGGCGATCATCACCATCGACAATCCGATGATGGCGGCGACCGGCCATCGCATCTGCAATGATTGCATGAAGGCCTGCATCTATCAGAAGCAGGATCCGGTCGACATCCCGCAGGTTGAGACGCGCACGCTCAAAGACGTGCTGGAGCTGCCCTGGGGCTTTGAGCTCTACAGCCTGCTGACGCGCTGGAATCCGCTGAACCTGAATCGCCCGCTGCCCCGGCCGGATACCGGCAAAAAAGTGCTGGTGGTGGGCTTGGGGCCCGCCGGATTCACGCTTTCCCACCACCTGATCCAGGATGGACACACGGTGGTGGCGGTCGACGGTTTGAAGATCGAGCCGCCGATGGCGAAATTCTCCGGCATCGATGCGCAGGGGCGGCGCACTCCGTTCGCGCCGGTGCGCGACATTCGCGATATCCGCGAGCCTCTCGAAAAGCGCTCCATGGCCGGCTTCGGCGGTGTGGCCGAGTACGGCATCACGGTGCGCTGGGACAAGAATTTTCTCAAAGTCATTCGCCTCCTCCTGGAGCGCCGGAACGAGTTCAGCATGTTCGGCGGCGTTCGCTTCGGCGGCACGCTCACCATTGAGCAGGCTTTCGCGATGGGCTTCGATCACATCGCCCTCTGCGCCGGCGCCGGTAAGCCGACGGTCATTCCGATGCAGAACGGGCTGGCACGCGGAGTGCGCCAGGCATCCGACTTTCTGATGGCGCTGCAGCTCACCGGCGCCGCCAAGGTGGAATCGCTGGCTAACCTGCAGGTGCGCATGCCCATTGTGGTGATCGGGGGAGGACTCACCGCCATCGATACGGCGACCGAGTCGCTGGCCTACTACCCGGTCCAGGTAGAAAAATTTCTGCACCGCTACGAGACGCTGGTCGCGGAACGGGGAGAAGCCGAGGTGCGCGGCTCCTGGAGCGCCGAGGAGGTGGAGACCGCCGAGGAATTCCTGGCGCACGCCCGCGCCCTCCGGGCGGAGCGGCAGGCGGCCCAGCGGGAAGGCCGCCAGCCTCAAATCCTGGAGCTGTTGAACTCCTGGGGCGGCTCCACCATCGCCTATCGCCGGCGGTTGATCGACTCGCCCAGCTACACACTCAATCACGAAGAGGTGGCCCTGGCCATGGAACAGGGCATCCGCTTCGTAGAGGGGCTGTCGCCGGAGGCGGTGGAGGTGGACCGCTTCGGCCACGCCGCCGCTTTGCGCTTTTCCCGCCAGGTTTTCGAGGAAGCCAGCGGGAAGATGGTCCCGGCGCCCGATCCGGTAACCTTGCCCGCCAGGACGATCCTGGTCGCTGCCGGAACCCAGCCCAACACCGTGCTGAGCCGCGAAGATCCCGAGCATCTTTTCCTGGATGGCCGCTACTATCGCGCCCTGGATGAAGACGGCAACCCGGTGAAGCCCGAAAAGACGCCGAAGCCCTCCGCCGCCCGCATTCTGACGTCGTTCGAGCCCGACGGCCGGGCGATCAGCTTCTTCGGCGACCTGCATCCTTCCTACGCCGGCAACGTGGTAAAGGCCATGGCCAGCGCCAAGCAGGGATCGGCCGTGATCTCGCGCATCCTCGCCCGTAGCGCCGCCGGCGCGCCCGAACCGCCCGCCCTGGTGGAGCAGATGAACCAGGAACTGCGGGCCACGGTGCATGAAGTGGTCCGGCTGACGCCCAACATTGTGGAAGTAGTGGTGCGGGCTCCGCTGGCCGCGCGCAACTTCCAGCCCGGACAGTTCTATCGCCTGCAAAACTACGAATCCCTGAGCCTGCGTGACGGCGACACGATTCTGGCCATGGAGGGACTGGCCCTGACCGGTGCGTCGGTCGACCGGGAGCGGGGCCTGGTATCGGTCATTGTGCTCGAAATGGGCGGGTCCTCGGATCTGTGCCGCCTGCTCCACCCGGGAGAGCCGGTAGTGCTGATGGGTCCTACCGGAAAGCCCACCGAAGCGCCGGGCGGCGAGACCGTCCTGTTGGCCGGCGGCGGGCTGGGCAATGCCGTGCTGTTCTCGATCGGCCAGGCCCTGCGGGCCCACGGCTCGCGGGTCATCTATTTCGCCGGCTACAAAAAGGTGATCGACCGCTACAAGGTGGACGAGATCGAAAAGGCCGCGGATCTGATCGTGTGGTGCTGCGATGAAGCACCCGGCTTCCCCATCACCCGCCCGCAGGACAGCACGTTCGTGGGCAACATCGTCGAAGCCATGTCGGCCTACGGGCAGGGCAAGCTGGGGCCGGTGGCGATCCCGCTCTCCGACGTGAACCGCTTCATCGTGATCGGGTCGGACCGGATGATGGCGGCGGTGGCCCGCGCGCGGCACGGAGTGCTTGCGCCCCTGCTCCGTAGCGGCCATCACGCGGTAGGCAGCATCAACTCTCCGATGCAGTGCATGATGAAAGAGATCTGCGCCCAGTGTCTGCAACTGCATCGCGATCCCGCCACCGGCCGGGAGACGGTGGTCTTCTCCTGCTATAACCAGGACCAG
>CAZMRK010000506.1:0-12627 GCA_964568355.1 uncultured Solibacteraceae bacterium
GTTCCTCAGCGGGACATGACGATCCGCATGCCCTGCGGCTTCCGCCAAGGGAGCGGTTGCGAAATGCCGTTTTTCAGCATCCTGCTACTCTCCGACAGCACGATGATCGGATCCCAGACGACCGGATCCGGCAGTTCTTCACCTGTCTTCTCCAAAATGAATCGGAGGGTGTCTCCCGCACGAACCGGCACTGCGGGGATGCGACATTCGACGCGCTTGCGGGAATCAGGTGGGACTTCTGTCCAGCCTGACGGAGGCCAAAGCTGCGAGCCATTGTGCAGTACCTTAGCGCGCGCGATATGGTGGTTTTCTGCGCTGGGATCTTTACGAAGATAACCTTCAATCGAAGCCGTGCCGGCCTGCGGCACGACGAAGACGCGGGCAACATCGGAGTGTCTGCCGGACTGCATCCAGATCCGGCCGACGCGGGCGAGGCCCGAACCGGTCCAGAGGCCTTCGTAGCCGGTATGCTCCCAGCGCAACGCGCGGACGGATCCATCCTCCAGGTGTTCTTCGTATCTCCACTGCGCAGCACCTTGGGTCGGGGCGAAGCCGCCAAGAGCACGATACGTGGGTGGATCTCCAGCAATAGACGCGGCGAGTGAGACTGCGCTTCGGTTGCCATCGCCATCCACGGCACGCACCTCATACTTTGCGGCGATGAGGCGGGCGGGCTCGCCGGTGTGGTCGAAATAGAAATTGCCGATGGCCGCGCGCGCCTGCGGTTTGCCGTCGCGCAGGATTTCGTAATAGGAGATCCAGTTGTCGTCCGTTGCAGGTTTCCATCGGACCTCGATCCCTTGCACACCCAGGTTGGTGCCCATACTCTTGGTCACGCCGGCTGGCGCGGATGGCGGTACGCTGTCGGTACCGGCACCGGGATGTTTTGGAAGATTGAGAAAGAGGATCTCGCCCGGCAGAACGCTCTCAAGCTCAATTCCTTTTTCCATGAGGTCGGCTCCGCGGCGGGTAGCGCGATCACCGGATTTGGCGAAACGCACGTCGTAAGAGGCGGTAGGCAAGAGTCCGCGCGGCCGGATGACCACGGGCTTCCCGGGCGTGGGATCGAGGCGCACGGGTGTCTTCAGTTTGACGTATTTGAAGCCGAGCCGGTCGGCCTCGCCCCTGGCCATGTCGATCTCCGCTGAAGCGACGGCTTTGCGATCGTTCGCGCGCATGATGGTGATGCGATATTTGCCTTTATTGGTTGTGGAGTCCCATTCGTGTTTCCCGATGCCGTTGAGACCGAGTTGGGTGACGATAAGAGGCTCGCCTGCGGGCTGGATGGCCATTCCAAAGAACTGATCCTTCGCCGGTTGGACCGCGCCGCGCTTGATGATCTGGCGGATATAAGGGACTTCGCTTCCGTTGCGGCTGAACTTGAAATTGACCGGCCCGTAGACCTCGCCGGCGGTTCCGTAGAAGCGCGGCTCGCCGTCGACAGGATCCTGGTAGACACCCGTATCGACAGCAGCGGCATTTTCCGTGGACACCAGGCACATGTTCCAAGGACCGCCGCGGTAAGTGTCCTGGCCGCCTCCGGAAATGCGTTTTGCGAGGAGGAGATAGACCGGAGCGGTATGCGCATGCTTGGTCAGTATGACGCCATGGGAGCCCTCACGATTCATTCGCTGGAAGTACCAGATGGGATCGTCATTGTCGACGGCCGGCCGGAATACATGGCTCCAGCGCCCGACTACTCCCTGGGCCCTGAGGTAACGGTACAGGTCCCAATTCTGGCGAATAGCTTCGAGATCTGGGCCATCGCCGGGATCGCGATACCAGGTGGGATCCATGGAGAGGTGAATGCGGTCAGAACCGGACCGATAGAGGGTGTGATCGAAATCGGAAACGTTGTGGTACTTGTCCGGAGGAATGATGAGCGAGGTGTAGTAGGAACTGTACGGTCCTACGCCACCGTCTGTGTATTCTCCCGATTCGGCGAAGCGCGCGAGATCGTAACTGATCCACCGGCCGCCTCCATAACACGCATCGACCCCGCTATGCGGATAAGTCGACTTGAACTTTTCGAGCAGCCAGCGAAAGTTCTGGTCCGAGTCGAGATAGTCTGTATCGTTGGCGCTGACGGCGGGCGCAATATCGTAGCGCCACTGGAAGTCACCCCAGTCGCGAACGCTCGCAGCCAGAAGGTTGTACTGCCATTGGGCGGTGGCGCGGAGGGATTGCTCGAAATGCCCCGTACCTCGTATGAGCCAGTCTGGATGCTCCTGGGCGACGAACGAGCCGGGAGTTGCCAGAAAAGTGGGAAACCAGAGCACCCAATTCATGCCGTGCTTACGGGCGAAGTCGGTGGTGAGGCGCCAGTCGGGACCTTGCCAGGAGCCCCACTGATCGTACCAGCCAGCATCGTCCCAGAGGATCTCGGTTCCGGTCTCGCGCATGAGGTCGATGTAACGAAGATCAAGGACCAGGCGGCGGCCCCAATTATCGCCGCTGGGCTTGCCTCCGTTGCCGACCCACGGGTCGGGCCAATCGACGGCCCAGCGGGTCCGGGCGAAATACGCATCGTTGGTGTAGTCCCACAGGTGCTCGTATTGCCAATCGAGCAGGCTGTTGCCGAGTGCGTCAATATCCCCGCGAAAGGCGCCCACAAAGGCCTTAGGTGTTTCAAGGCTCGCTCCCGGCGCCAGGACCTTCCCGTAGCCGGCGACTTTTAGAGACAGGTCGCCGCGCACACCGTTTGGTCTGTCTTCCCCGACATGCAGTGCCCAGTGGCCCATGTAATCCCAGCCGGCCATGATGCCCTCTTGCGTGTCGCGGTTGCGCAGCGCGATGAGCGGCAGGTAGGCGCTATAGCTCGCCGTCTGAATCCCGATTTTTGAATCGAAGACGCGGGTGTAGCCAAGCGTGAGACGTTCGGTTTTGAGAAGCTGGCTGCCGTTATAATTGCCACCCCCGGTGATGTAGTAGAGATCGAGTGTGGCGGTTTCATCAGCCATCAAGTTACACGCGAGGAAGTGTGGCTCCTCAATTTTTATCGGCCTGGCCCCGGAGTTCCGAATCGAGACCCATTCGCGGATGATCGGCGTGTGCGCATAAACAAGATAGTGTTTGATGATCTCGACCGCACCGCGCCGGAGGCGAAGATCCAGTTGGGATTGGCCGGGCCTCACTTCACGGATTTCGGAACCGGCCAGGGTCCAGCCAATATCCGCGCCGGTAATGGTGTGTCCATCTGCCGTGAGCCGGATTTCAGGCGAGGATTGGGAGGCGGAGACGAATTCATGTCCGGATGCGACGCTCCGGAAAGACACCAGCAGGACCCTGCCCGCCGCGACGCGTATCGTTTTCCGGACGACGCCGGTATCGAGGACCCAATCATCACCGGATCGATGAATGGCTGGGGACTCCGCGAATGACGAAGAAAGGCACACCGCGATGCAGGTTAAGAAAAGCCCGTGTTGCTTCAGGGAAATGCTCATCGAACTCCTCGACGCCGGAGATGGAACAGGCCGGCTAGTCCGCCGGGCACAACAGGCGGGAGACGATCTCATCAATTCCATGGGGAGAACCGCGAAAGCTCCAGACCTGGCTGATATCCTCGCAACTGCGGACGCCGGTACCGGCGCCGATGGCCGGAGAGTGATATTCCAGTTCGTTGAACTGGCCCCAACGGCTGCTCACATTGCATGCCTGCACAGCGTAACCAAGATCGCCGGGCTGGTCCCAGGGAACATCGATATATTCGCCGGAAGAATCGACCGCGAAGTTGCGGATGATCAGCAGCGAGGAGCCGCCCTGGTCGAAGCGATAGCCGATACGGCCGGTGGTTGCCGTCGCGCGAACGCCGATTTTTTGCTCTCCGGGCGCATCCATTCGCCAGCGAATTACGTGGTCGGTGAGGCGGAGTGTGCCCGATGCGATGTTGCCGAAATAGACTCTCGGCTCGCTTCTGCGATAGACGGGGATGAGCATTTCACCGCCGTGCGGCATCTGGGTCAGGTTCCAGAGGCCAACCCGGGTGTCGGCGCCGTCGGCCAGAACAAGCATCGTGTGCTGGGCATACCCGGCATATTCGACTTCACGAAGCAGGCTGCCCACACCTTCGTGACGCAATGGGTTCGCTGCAGGCATCACCCACTTGTGGATCTCGAGCTCGGCCGTGGTCCCCTGGCGGTAGAACCGCAGCGACAGCCGGTTGACCATGCGGACCGTGCCGTCGCGGATCTCCGCTGTATAACAACCGGGGTCCAGTTGGCGCGGCTGGAAGTAGCTGGAAAGATCGACTTGCGGATACTGGGGGAAGAACAGGTCCAGCTCGGGAGAGAGCCAGGTGCGATCTCCACCGGAATTCTGCCAGTCGCCCGAGGCGTAATACGCGGCGGCCGATTCGGGTGTTGCGAGCGCCGGATTGGTCCAATAGATGTTCTCTTCGCTGGAGGGACCGAATAAACCCAGGATGCGACCACCGTGCGGGAGGAGCAGAATCCGGGTGCCATCCGGCAGACCGACGGTGTGCAGGGGCTTCCCGATGGCGCTCAACGTTTCGGTCAAGGTCTCATAAGTCATACGGCGTCTCCTACACGTCTGGTACATACCCTATGCCACACCTGGCAGTGGACTCGTGGCGGAAATCGCGGATGAGTGACATGAGAGCGGTCGTGCCGCCGTCGGCGACGATCGTTTGCCCGACGATGTACTGAGCGGCGTCCGAGCAGAGGAAACAGGCAAGCTTTGCGATTTCAACCGGGAAACCGGGGCGGCCGAGCGGAACGGCATCTTTCGCATCCTCCATGGCCGATTCAACGGTGCGGCCTTCGAAGGCTTTACTGTGATTCTCGACGATCACCCATCCGGGGGCGATGGCGTTGACACGCACCCCCTTGTGCGCGAGTTCGATACCCAGCGTGCGAGTGTGGGCGATGATAGCGCCCTTGGTGCCCGCATATACAGCGTGCTCGGGCGCCCCTGCGATACCGTGCACGGACGTGAGATTGACGATAGCGCCCCCACCATGTTCGATCATGTAGCCGGTGACCTTCTGCATCATGAAGAACTGTGCGCGCACGTTCACGTTATAGACCGTGTTGTATTGCTCGGGAGTGATCTTCAGCAGGGGCTTATTGAAGGTGATACCCGCGTTGTTGATTAAAAAATCAACACCGTCGAGAAACTGTAGAGCGCAATCAGCGAATCCGAAGACCTCGTCCGGCTTCGCGAAATCCGCCCGAAAGGCCGCGGCCCGGCGACCCATAGCCTGGATCTCACTGGCGGCGCTGGCAGCGCCGGCATCACTGTGTGCGTAATGAAGGACTACATCCGCACCCTGGCGGCCGAATTCGAGCGCAATCTCGCGGCCGATGCCGGTACCCGATCCGGTGACGACCGCCTTCTTGCCGGCGAAGCCTAAGCTGTTGTCCATGGCAGCCTTCCGACTGGCTGTATGGTATAGCCAGGACACTCTTGTTGTCAATATTGTCGACGATAATTTCAAGCAAAGCCGATTGGAAACGTGCGTATCGGGGGCGCGGCCGGAGAGTCAGAATGTCCACAAATATCGCGAATTCTTCGTCCGGCTTGCCTTGCGGCTATACTGATTGTAGACACGGATGTCAGCAAGGATGAAGATGAGCAAAGACACCGGCCAGCGCGAGGGACTTGTATCCACCAGTCAGAAAGTGGAGACCTTTATTCGAAACGCGATTTACCAGGGGCGGCTGAAACCCCGGGAACGCCTCATCGAAGATGACATCGCGAAGCAGCTCGGTTGCAGCAGGGGACCGGTACGGGAGGCGGTGCTGCGGCTTGAGCGAGATGGGATGATCGTGATCACACCCCGGCGAGGAACGTTCATCCGCGACATCTCTCCGGATGAGGTGGAGGTGGTCTTCAGCGTTCGTGGAAAGCTGGAAGGGCTTTGCGTGCGCTATATGCGCGAGGACTTCACGCCGGAGAAGAAGGCTCTGGTAAAGAAAGCGCTGGAGGCGATGAAATCGGCCGCCGCGGCCAAGGACGACGAGCGCTTTCTTAAGGCAGATATGCGCCTGCATCGCACGATCTGGAAGCTTTCTGGAAAACAGCACTTGTATCGCACACTAAACTACATCATGAATCCGCTATTTTTTATGGTTGCGCGGGAATACTCGTCGCGGCTAAACTCCGTGGAACAGTCCTACCGTACCCATGAGAGCTATGTGCAGACGATCCTGACTGTGCCGATCGGCCGAGTGGAGAGAGAAGTCGAGCGTTACTTTTCCAACCTCTACAAAGATCTTAACAAGGCGGTATTCCACCGTTCTGCCCCGCCTCTTCGGAATTTCGATGACGACGACGAATTTAGTTTGGATACCGAGCCGGGCAACGTTGAGATCGACGCGTAACCTGGTCCTTAGCGATGGCCAACGCAGCGCTGAGTGAGGGACCTGACATCGGCAGCAGCGTCCGCAAGAAGACCTCTCGGCGTATTCTTCCTTATATTTTTGTTCTCTACATAATTGCCTATCTTGACAGGGCCAACATCGCCTTTGCCAAGACTACTATGTCGGCAGAGCTGGGCTTTTCTGAGGCCGTATTCGGTTTTGGTGCGGGTCTGTTTTTCGTCGGCTACCTGCTGCTGGAGATTCCCAGCACGATCATTGTGGAGAAGTGGAGTGCTCGAAAGTGGATCGCACGAATCCTGGTTTCATGGGGATTGTGCACGATTCTGGTAGGCTTTATTCGCTCCCCGGGCCAGTTCTATGCCGCGCGTTGGGTTCTGGGTGCCGCTGAAGCCGGTTTTTTCCCTGGTGTGGTCGTGTATCTCACTCACTGGTTCCCGCGTGACGACCGGGCAAAAGCAATGTCCGGCTTGATTCTTGGTGTGCCGGTCTCTCTGGCCATAGGCGCGCCCTTTTCCGCGCTAATCTTGCAATTTTCCTGGCTTGGCGTCGAAGGCTGGCGCTGGATGTTTATCTTGCAAGGTCTGCCGGCCATCCTTTTCGGCTTTCTGACCCCTTTCTATCTCAATGATCGACCTGACGATGCTGCATGGCTGACTCCGAGTGAGAAGTCATGGCTTCAATCCAGGCTGGCAGCCGAACTCCAGGAGAAGCGGCGGAGCGGAGCGCAAAAGATCGGCGAGGTCTTCCTGCGGCCGGATGTGTGGATGCTGGCGGCGACGCTATTTTTGGCTAATGTCGGCGTATACGCTTTTGTGCTGTGGCTTCCCGCGACATTACAGGCCATAACAGGCGCCTCAGCGTCCCGTGCCGCCGTAATCAGTGCGGCGCCGTTTTCGATCGCGGCGGTATCCATGTGGCTGATCGCAAGGTCGGCCGACAGAAGGAGAGCATGGCGCATACATGCCTCCGTTACGCTGTGCGCCACCGCCGTGGCGTTCTTTCTTGCCGGCATCAGCGAACATCAGGGAACAGCGGCTATCGGCTGGCTGTTTGTGACGGCAGCCTTCGTGTTTGCGTGGTCCCCACCTTTTTGGGTGCTGCCGACGCTTTCTCTCGGCGAGGTTGCGGCCGCAGCTTCCATCGGGCTCATCAATTCCGTCGGCAACTTAGGCGGCTTTATCGGCCCCTCCGTCATAGGCTATTTGCTGGAGTTCCACAAGGCCAGAATCATCTCTGTCGGCCTGCTCTCCTGTTGCTTCTTGTCAGCCGGCCTTCTAGCGATTCTGTCGCGGCCGGCGCCCGTTGCAAGCCGGTGACGCATTTGTTTCCTTAGCCTGCTATCCGGTACTAGAGCATCAGCAAAGCAGGATCCTCGAGCAGTTCCTTGATCCTGCCCAGGAACCGTGCACCCGCCACGCCGTCCAGAATGCGGTGATCGATGGAGGCGGTAAGCAGGAGCGTGTCCCGTGCCGCCAGCGAATCCTTCCACACCACCGGCCGCTTGGCGATCCGGCCGGTTGCGACGATCACGCTTTGGGGCGGATTCAAAATCGCCTGAAACCAGTCGACCCCATAGGCCCCCAGGTTCGAAAGCGTCGCACTGCCGCCTTCCATCTCCGGCAGGGTCAGCTTTCCTGCCCGCGCCTTCTCTGCCAACGCGATCCGCTCCCGCGCGATGCCGAGCATCGCTAGACGGTCGGCATTCCGAATAACAGGCGCCAGCAGCAATTCGTCCGCCTGTACCGCAAACGCTACGTCAATGGATTGCCGCGCGAGAATCTTTCCGTCCTGCCAGAATCGATTGATGCCCGGCTGTTCGGCCAGTGCCCGTGCAATCGCCTTCAGAAAGAAGTCCGTATAGGTGACCTTCACTCCATCCTTCTGCGCCGGTCCGGACACCTTCTCCCGCAGGCTGACAAGTTCGGCGGCATCCACTTCCATCCCCAGGTAGAAATGTGGAGCGCTCCGGAAGCTCGAAGCCACGCGCTCCGCCAGAGCGGCCCGCCCGGGCGATGTGGGATTTTCGTGAGGCACGGCGGAACCGTTTGTGGCAGCCGTCGTGCCGCGCGCCGCGTACACCCGCTCCACGTCTTCCACGGAAATCCTCAACCCCCGAGCCGGTACTAACCCTTCCAGGTCCACGCCGAGCTCTTTTGCCAGCCTCCGCGCGCGCGGGCTCACCGGATACTGCGGCCCACCGCCCTCTGCTACCGGCCCGCTGACCGCCGCCGCGTGCCTCGCCTCCGGACGGCTGACCGTCGCCGCGCCAAGCTCCGCTGCTGTCGCTTCGAATGGAGCCGCCTGCACGGCCGCAACTTCCTCCGGCTGGTCCACCACGATTGCAATCACGGTCCCCACCGGAACTACCTGCTTCGGTTCGGTAATCTCCGCTGCGACGTATCCCGAAACCGTCGCCTCTACCTCCATCTCCACCTTGTCCGTCTCTACTGTGAACAGGGCCTCGCCCTTTTCAATGCGGTCGCCAGGCTGCTTCAACCAGGCGGAGACGGAACCTTCGGTCATGGTCAGGCCGAGTTGTGGCATCACGACATCGTGTTTCATGGTGCACCGTTAGGAGTTCATCCAATCTCGGATCTCGGATACCACGCGGTCAACACCTGGCAGAATCTCATTTTCCAACTTGGGGCTGAACGCATTGGGCGCCGGTCGCGCGCAGATTCGCTTGGGAGGCGCGTCCAGGCTGTCAAAGCACTCCTCGCACGCCAGTGCGACAACCTCACCGGAAAACCCGCACGAGAGGTGTGCCTCATCCACCACCGCCACCCGCCCGGTTTTGCGAATCGAATCCGCAATGGTTGCCCGGTCGAGCGGAGCGATCGTCCGCGGATCGATCACTTCCAGGGAGATGTCTTCCTGCTCCAATATCTGCGCCGCTTCGAGCACTACGTATACCATCCGGCTCACCGCCACCACGGTCGCCGTCTTACCCTCCCGGCAGATCTTCGCTTTGCCGAACGGCACCACGTACTCCGCCGAAGGGACCTCGCCTTTGATGTTATACAGCGACTTATGCTCAATGAACATCACCGGCCCGTCGTCGCGCAATGCCGTTTTCATGAGACCTTTCACATCGTAGGGCGTCGAAGGGACCACCACCTTCAATCCGGGAGTGTGCGCGAACCACGCATAGAACGTATGCGAGTGCTGCACCCCTGCATTGCGTACCGATCCCATAGCCCCGCGGATCATCACGGGCACCTTCAGCTTGCCGTTCGAAAGATACCGCGCATTCGCCGCCTGCTGGATGATCTGCGTCATCGCCTCGAGCGAGAAATCCAGGAACACGTTGTCGACAATCGCACGGCTGCCCGCCATCGCAGCGCCGATGGCTGCGCCGGTCTCCGCCAGCTCTATGATCCCCGTGTCGCGCAACCGGTCGTCGCCGAATTCCCCCCACAATCCCTTCGTCTGGCGGAAATTCCCGCCGCGTGGTCCGATCCCTTGCCCGATATAAACAATCGTTTCGTCCCGCGCCATTTCTTCCCGCAATGCCTCTGCGCCTGCATCTCCGTACGTGATTTCTCGATGTTCCATATCAGATGCGACTCCTCGCTATCAGACGTAATGAAGCGCGGTCTTCGGATCGGGTTCCGGACTCGTCCGGCCGAACTCCACCGCATCCGCGAGCCACTGCTGCGTTTCCGCATCGATCTCATCGAATTTTTGTTGGAGTGCAGCCTCGCCCGCAATCATGCGTTCCCGCAGCGCTTTGATTGGATCCCGCTTCTTCCAATACTCAACCTCTTCTTTGGTGCGATAGTTCGTTCCCGGATCGCCCTCGTGATGACCCAGGAAGCGATAGGTTTTGCACTCGATGAGTGTCGGGCCGCCACCCTGCCGCGCCCGGTCCACGGCGCTCCCCGCGACTTCGTAGATGGCCAGGACGTCGCTTCCGTCCACTGCGATCCCGGGTATCTTGAAGATCGACGCCCTCTCGGCAATCTCCAGGCTTTTCGTCGCCCGACCGAGAGCCATCTCCGTCGCGTAGAGATTGTTCTCGCACACATACACCACCGGCAGTTCCCAAACCGAGGCCATGTTGATGCCTTCGTAAAACGAGCCGCTGTTCGATGCTCCATCTCCGAAAAAACACACCGCCACTTGCCCGCTCTTACGTAACTTCGCGCTCAGAGCCGCCCCGGCCGACATCGGGATCCCCGAGCCGACAATCCCGTTCGTCCCCATCAAGCCGTAGTCCGGTGCATACATGTGCATGCTCCCGCCGCGGCCGCCCGAGCATCCGGTGGCCTTGCCCCAGAGTTCCGCCAGCACTTCCCGCCCGGGAACGCCCTTCGCGAGCGCATGGCCGTGCCCTCGATGAGTGCTCCAGATCAGGTCCGTGACCTTCAGGCGTGCGCATATCCCGGCAGCCACCGCTTCTTCCCCCACGTACAGGTGAACGAAGCCAGGCAGTACCCCGGACCGGTACAGTTCCTGCACCTTTAGCTCGAACTCCCGCAGCCGCACCATAGAGCGATAAAGTTCGAAGCTGATCTGTTTATCGATTTTCAGGTCTGTTGCCGGCAGCACGCTCACCCCAGTGCCTCCTTTGGAATCGAAGCTCCATCGCTATTGCCGGGACGATGTCGCAGTTCCACTAGAAATCCCACCAGCTCTTCTGTGTCCAGCAGCGCCCACCTGGTCCCGGGCCGGATTCCGTCGCCGTTCTGCAGGATACTGACGCCCTTTTCTTTCAGCCATCCGATCGCCCGGTCCATGTCCTTCGTCTCGAACAGCACGTGATGGATCCCGCCGCCTTTTTCATCCAGAAATCGCTTGTACGCGTTATTCTCACCTTCGAGCGGCTGTATCAACTCGAGTTCCAGAGGGCCCACTTGCGCGAACGCCTGCCGGATCCGAATCGGCTCCTGCCGGCCTCGGAAATAGTACCGGGACTCGGGCCGGTCGGGCCACTCGATAAAATGGAACGGGCCTATGCCGAACAGACTGCTCAGCAGCTTCGTCGATTGCTCCAGATCGCGAACCACAATCCCGATCTGAACCGCTCGTTCCAGGTTGACTGTTTCCGACACCGTTTCAGCGGGCAAGGTATCCTCCATCTACCGGCAGGCAGATCCCGGTAACCATCGACGATGCTCCGGAAGCCAGGAATAGCGCCGGCCCAATAATCTCCCATGCTTCTCCAACTCTGCCCATCGGAATGTTCTCCTTCCACGTCTGCATCAGCTTCTTCGGATCGAACTGCGGATCGTCCATCACCCCGCGCAGCCCGGGCGTCAGGAACTGGCACGGCGCGATCGCATTCACTCGGATGCCGCTTGCGGCCCACTCGATTGCCAATTGCCTGGTGAATGCCTCCATACCGCCTTTGCTGGCGCAGTAAATTGCCACCCCGCGAGGAAAGCCGCCATGCGCCGCAATCGAAGAGATATTGATGATCGAGCCCCGGCCGCTGCGGAGCATCAACCGCCCGGCCTCCTGGCAGCACAGAAAAGCTCCGCGCAGATTAATATCAATTGCCCAGTCCCAGGTTTCGACCTTTGTTTCTTCGGCGGGTTCGTGCGGCGAAACCCCTGCGCTGTTCACCAGAATATCCAGCCGTTCGAACCGTTCGGCCGCCTGGCGGAATCCTTCGCGGATTTCCTCTGGCTTACCGACGTCGATGCGCAGCGCCATCGCTCGCCGGCCCTTCGCCTCCACTTTGGATGCTGTGCATCTGGCCGACTCCAGGTTGACATCTGCCGCCACAATGTCACAGCCGAAGGCTGCGAATCCCGTGGCGATAGCCTCACCAAAGCCCGATCCGGCGCCAGTGATGAGAGCGACCTGCCCGGTAAGGTCAAAGAGTTGTTGGATCTCCGGTACGCCTGTGGTCATAAAGCGCTCCGCCCCCCGTCAGTGGGAGATTTACTTGACAAGAGCGCATTATACACACATGCCATACGTTTTGTCATCTATTTTGTTAACATAAACTCAGTCCGCAAACGCGGGTCAGAAAGGAAATCAAGCCGAAATGTACGCCAACCTCCTGGAGGCGATCGGGCTGATTGTTGGCGCCGCAGTGATCAATGCGGCCTATACCCTCCCCATGCGGGCCAATCGGAAGTGGGCTTGGGAGAACTCCTGGTTCGCGTTCTCCGTCCTGGGAGAAGCCGTTGTGCCGACTCTCATCACCCTCGCCACGGTCCCCGGCCTTTGGGCGATTTACGCCGCCGTCCCCGCGGCCACGCTCCTCAAGATTGCCTGTTTCGGCCTGCTCTGGGGCATCTGCATGGTCCTGTTCGGCCTCGCCATCCCGATGGTC
>CAZMRK010000507.1:0-13798 GCA_964568355.1 uncultured Solibacteraceae bacterium
GCTTCGGCCGCGGACAATTCGGCGCCGGCCTGGCGCACGCGTCCTTCCGCATCCACCTTGGACTGGACCGACTGGAGCTGGCTTTGCTGCAACTGCTGATCGAGGACGGCGATCTGATCGCGGGCAGACTTGACCCTGGCCTCCATAACGGAGACCGCGGCAGAGGCCGATTGCTCGCGTGCGCGGATCTGTTCGTCGGTGAGGACGGCGATCACGTCGCCGGCCTTTACGGTATCGCCTTCGCGCACGCGAATCTCCTGGATGCGGCCGCTGGTTTTGGGAGCAATGGCGGAGTCATCACCTTCGATGCGGCCGCTGAGGGCGACGATGCCAGGAGGCAAGGGCGGCTCCGCGAAGAAGGCTCTCCAGCCGGCGAAAGCTCCGGCCGCCAGCACGACGAGCAGCAGGAGAAGGCGGCGGCGAGAGCCGGAGCGGGCGGGCGCAGTATCCGGCGGTCGCGGGGCCGGGGTTGGGTTTACCGGGGAACTGACGAGCGGCGTTTCCTGCTGGGTCATTTTCGTTTGCTCCTCTTCTGCGGCGCAGCTTGCCTGGACTGTCCCGCTTTGACCTGGTGGAGGTAGGCGAGCGAGAAATCCGCAATGTGATCGGCGATGCGTTCCAGTTGATCCGGCGGCGGCTTCAATTCAGGCCAGATGCGGCAGAGACTCGGGCTGGTAAAGACGTAAAACAGAATCTGCCCCATCACGCTATGCGCGCACAGGCGGGTGGTTTCGTCGCCGGCGGGCAAGCCGATCAGCCGGCCGGTCAGTTCCAGGAGTCGCTGATAGAGCGGCCGGGACACCTCGGCGATGTGGCGGGACATGGCGGGGGTGGGCTGGTTGAGCTCGTGGATCATGATGCGGTACTGGAACTCGATCAGATCTCCCCGGAGGGCGCCCAGGCGAGTATGGATAAGTTCGCGGAGAATCTGCTCCGGCGCGACGTCGCGGTTGAGGGCATCCTGCAAGGCCCGGAGGTGCATGGCCTTCCCCATGCCGCGCAGGACTTCGGAGTAGAGGCCCATTTTGTCGCCGAAGTAATAGTTCACCAGGGCGATGTTGGAGCCGGCGCGGGCGCAGATCTCGCGGACGGTGGCGGCCTGGTAGCCGTCCCGGGCGAAGACTTCCAGGGCGGCACGCAGCAACCGGGCGCGTGTATCTTCCGGCACAGAAGGATCGGCCGGGTTCGTCCGGCGGCGTTTTTTAGCGGGGCCCTGCCTGGTGGTTGCCTGCATTAAACAGCAGTTTAAAATATCTGTTTAAGGAGCGCAAGCGCGCGCGAACGCGCGTTCTCATGTCCCGCGGGCCAAGAGGGGGCTGAAGCCTCGCGGCGGCGATTTCAGGATTCGAACCGAATTACATGCGGGCATTAAAAGCGGGCAAACTTTGGGCTTGACATCTAATACGTACGTACGTATTATATTTCTATGACCAAGCCTTCCCTGCGAGAGGCAATCTTGAACGCCGGCCTCCGGGTAATGTTTCAAGCCGGGTACCACGGCGCCGGGGTGCGCGACATTTGCGCGGCGGCCGGCGCTCCGCAAGGCTCCTTCACGAATCATTTTCGATCGAAGGAGGCGTTTACCCAGGAGGTCCTCGACCGCTATTTCGCATACGTTCAGGCGGCAGTCCAGGAGGCGTTGAACGACCGATCCCTGACGCCCCGGCAGCGGCTCAAGCGTTATCTGGACCTCATCAGCGGCAGGCTGGCAGGGGATCAGTGGCGCCGGGGCTGCCTGATCGGCGATTTGAGCCTGGAAGCCAGCGCGCACAGCGAGCTTTTGCGCGCGCGTCTGGAAGCCATTTTCCAGGAGTGGCGCACGCCGTTCGCCGATTGCATCGCCGAGGCGCAGGCGGCTGGCGAGATCGATTCCAAGTTCGATCCGCTGGATCTCGCCGAGTTCCTCCTGGCTTCCTGGGAAGGCGCCATTTTGCGCATGAAAGTGGAGCGAGCACCAGCGGCATTGGAGCGCTTCAAAACCATTGTCTTTGACACCGTATTTCAGGAGAAAAAATGACTGTACTCTCTGACATTGCTTTGCCCCGGCTCAACGTTCTGGACTCGTCGATGGCCTACCGCGAGGCGGGAAGGCCGGGCGATCCCGTTGCGCTCTTTCTACACGGGAATCCAACGTCGTCCTATATCTGGCGCAACATCATGCCGCTGGTCGCACCGGTGGCGCACGCGATCGCGCCGGATCTGATCGGGTTCGGCCAGTCAGGGAAACCGGACATCGGGTACCGGTTTGCCGATCAGGTCCGGTATCTCGATGCGTTCCTCGCCGAGGCTGGAATCCCGTCGGCATTCGTCATCGCGCACGACTGGGGAAGCGCGCTGGCATTTCACCTGGCGGCGCGCAGACCGGAGTTTATCCGCGGACTTGCTTTTATGGAGTTCATCCGGCCCATGCCTTCCTGGGAGAATCTTGACGCGGCCGCGCGCGAGACATTTCAGAAGTTCCGAACGCAGGGCATCGGGGAGCAAATGATTCTGGAAAACAACGTGTTCGTCGAGCGGGTGCTTCCCGGAAACATCATTCGGAAGCTGACCGACGAGGAGATGGCAGTCTACCGGGCGCCGTTTCCTAACCCGAAGTCGCGTGTTCCTACCTGGCGCTTTCCGAACGAACTGCCCATCGCCGGGGAGCCCGCTGATGTGTATTCCATGATCGAGCAGGCCCACGCGGCACTGGCCCGGTCTTCGTATCCCAAGCTGCTATTCGTGGGAGACCCGGGCGCACTGGTCCACCCGGCATTCGGCGACGGCTTCGCGAAAAAGCTCCATCACTGCCAAGTCGTCCATCTCGGCCCGGGCCGTCACTACCTGCAGGAAGACCATCCGGAAGCCATCGGCAAGGCGATCGCGGAATGGATCCGAGGGGCAGGCGCAGCGCACGCCTGAAGCGCGCGATACAGCGATAATAGCGGCGTGGATCACTCGATCACTGAATGTGCGTCATCCGGACTGTTCAGGCGGCTGTCCGAGCCGGCGATGGTGGAACTGACGAAGCGATTGATCGCTATCCCTTCCGAAAACCCGCCCGGGCACCAGTACGAGGAATGCGCGCGCATTCTCATCGATGAATTGGTCCGGCTGGGCTTTGACGATGTGAGGCGCGAGGGGGCTTGTGTTCTCGCCTCGGCCGGAACCGGTTCGCGGACGGTCTACTTCAGCGGCCACTACGATGTGGTTCCGGCTCAGAGACGAGATCAATTCGAGCCTCGCGTCGAGGGCGCGAATTTATTCGGGCGCGGCTCCTCCGATATGAAGAGCGGGCTGGCAGCCATGATTCACGCCGCGGCGGCGGCGCGTGAGGAAGGGCTTCTCCAGCGAGGCCGCATCGGACTCGTGCTTGTACCTGACGAGGAGACGGCCGGCGCCCGAGGCTCTCGCGACCTAGCCAAACGGGGGCTGCTCGGGAAAGGCGGTGTCGGCATGCTGACTCCCGAGCCTACCGGCGGCGTCATTTGGAACGCCAATCGGGGAGCGATTACAATTCGAGCCACCGTACGGGGAAAAGCCGCCCATGTCGGACGGATATTCGAGGGCGTGAATGCATTCGAGCAGGCCCTCCCAGCAATGGCGAGGCTTGTTGAGCTCAAGAAGGAAGTAGAGCGTCGCAAAACGCGGGAGAACCTGGCACCGGAGGCGGCGCGCCAATCCATTCTGCTGCTTGGCGGTCGCGTCGAGGCGGGCACGAATTTCAATGTGACACCGGAATTCTGTTCGTTCACGATTGACCGGCGGTTAAACCCCGAAGAAGACATGGATGAGGAAAGAGCCCGCCTGCTGGCGATACTGGATGGTTTCGAAATCGAGGTGCTTCAGGAGGAGCCACCGGCGGCGACTCCGGCAACCGATTCGCTCGGCGTCATTCTGTCGCGCCAGGTGGAGGCCGTCACCGGCAGGAGAGCCAGCTTCGAAATGTGTCCTGGGCTGCTCGAGACGCGGTTCTATGCGGCGCGTGGCATTCCCGCCTTCGCTTACGGGCCGGGGTTGTTGACGGTATCCCACGGACCGAACGAGTTTGTGCCGATTCGCAATATTGCCCAGTGCGCGGCGATCTACGCGCTGACGGCGGCGGAAATGTTGCGCTAGCGCCCATGAGTGGGGGGTGAGGAGAGCATGGACAGGAACATCGAGAAGATGACCAGCAATGCGCAAGCGTGAGGGATCCACATCGTCCTTTCCTCCTATATCCGAATACGCGGATTCGGAAGGCGAAACGGATCACGGTGGATCAGAAACTGATGGAAGCTTTGGCCAGGATGCCCCCGTCGCAGACCAGGTGGGAGCCGGTGACGTAGGAGGAATCGTCAGAGAGGAGCCAAAGGGCGGCGCGGGCAGGCTCCGTAGGGTCGGCCAGGCGGCCCAGGGGCACTTCGGCACAGATCTGGCGGCGTAGTTCGGGGATGGCGCCAGGGTCAACGTTAGCCCACATGAGGCGCGTCTCGGTGGCGCCGGGGACGATGGCGTTGACGCGGATACCTCGCGGAGCGTAGTCAACGGCCAGGCAGCGGACCAAGGCGGAGATGCCTCCCTTGGAAGCGCTGTAGGCCCCCGCAGCTCCTGCCATGAAGCCGACCGAAGCGGCTGGGGAAGAGGTACACACCAGGGAACCGCCGGCGCCGGACTGGAGGCACTGCTGCAAGGCATATTTGCAGGCGAGGAAGACGCCATCGAGATTGACCTGGAGCACACGGCGCCAGGTTTCAAGTGGAAGTTCATGCGCGAAGCCGCCAGCATCGATTCCGGCATTAGCGAACAGGCCCCAGGCGGGACCAAGGGCGGCTTGAGATTGGGCAAAGGCCGCGGCCAGGTCGGGTTCGCTCGAGACATCGCAGGCGATTCCGATAGCCGCCGGAGATCCCGCGGCAAGAGCTAGGGAGGCGGTTTCGGAGGCCGCCGCAGCCTGGACGTCCAGCGCCGCCACACGATCTCCGCGGGCGGCGCATGCCAGGGCGAGGGCGCGGCCGATTCCGGAGCCGCCTCCGGTGACGACGATGGTTCTCGACGAATGCGCCATGCAAGGTAGGGTAGCAGGGCGCGCCGCATGATACTCTGCTAATCGGCAGGAGGTAGTACCCATGCGATGGCTGGTGTTGGCAGTGCTGGCGGCCTCGGCGCAGGCGCAGCCGGTGCAGGTCTATCTGACATCCCAGGGCGGGGACCGGCTGGCGTCCAAACCCGCGCAGGCGTTCCAGGCGAAGGCCGCGAGAGGAAACGCTGTTTTCCGGATCCACGACCAAGTGGTGCTGCAGCGGATCGACGGCTTCGGCGCATCGCTGCTGGAGGCCAGCGCGATCTGCCTGAACAGCCTGGACGCGGCGGGGCAGGAAAAGCTGCTGCGGTCGATCTTCGATGTCCAAAACGGCGCAGGTTTTTCAGTGATGAAGACGGTGCTGGGGGGAACAGATTTCATGTCCGCGGGCGGATGGTACACCTACGACGACACACCCGGGGACGTAGAACTACGGAACTTTTCCATCACGCGCGATCTGGCGCCGGACGGACTGGTGACACTGATCCGGCGGGCTCGGCGCTATGGTCCGTTCGTATTGCAGGCGCCGATGGACTATCCACCGGACTGGATGCTGGTAGACGTACACAAGAACCAGGATGTGGATCCACGCTATTTTGACGCACTGGCGCGCTATTACCTCCGCTATGTACGGGCATACGAGGAGCGGGGCATCTTCATCGATTATTTGAGCCTGTTCAACGAGCCGGGAGTTTACACCAAGATCCCCTACAACAAGATCCGGGACCTGCTGAAGAATCACGTGGGACCGCTGTTCGCGAAAGAGGGAGTGAAGACGCGGCTGGAATTGAGCGAGGCACCGGAGAGGGCTAACGCCTGGCGCAACTATCCTACCGTGCTGGATGATCCGGAAGCGCGCCGGTATGTGGCGAACGTGCCGTTTCACGGGTATGGATTCAAAGATTACGAGCTAATCGCCAAAATGCGGGAAAAGTACGCAGACCTGCCGTTCTGGATGACCGAGATCTGCTATGCCTATGAGGCCGGGTACAAGCGGAGCAGTCCCAAACTGCCGCGCAGGGACTACGAGGACGGGGACTTCTGGGGCAATCAGATATTTTCCGATTTGGAATCGGGGGTTTCGGCCTGGATCTATTGGAATTTGATTTTGGACGAGAAGGGAGGGCCCTGGCTGGTTTCTCCGATTCACGGAAATCCCGACCCAAACGAGCAGCATCCGGTGTTGATCGTGGATCGGGGGAAAAAGCAGGTGATCTACACGGGGCTCTATTACTACTTGAGCCATTTCAGCAAATTCGTGCGGCCGGGGGCGATGCGCGTGGAGACGGCCGGAGCGGTGCCGGGGGTGCGGTGCCTGGCGTTCCGAAGACCAAGCGGGGGGCTGGTCGCGCAGGTGATGAACAGCCGCAAAGAGGCAGCGGAAGTATGGCTTGAATGGCAGGGGAAGAGCATGGCACTGCATCTGCCGGCGCTCTCGATCAGTTCTTACCTGTGGTGAAGGGGATCCATCCGGGAGGACTAACCCGTCACTACGTGCTTGAAGGTTGCCCCGGGGTGCGGCATGATGAACATCTACCGGGTGAGTGAATCATGAGGACGACCAAGCTGCTGTGCTCGTATCTGCTGCTCCTGGCATCAGCGCCGGCCCTAACGGCGCGGGCCAAGACATCCCTGGGTCCGCGGGAGGCTCGGCTGGCCCATGAAGTGGCGACCAAGGGATGGGTGGTAACTGCGTCCAAGACGGAAAAGGGGGATTGGGATCTATTCCTGATGCGCCCAGACGGATCGCAACGGCGCAATCTTACGAACAGTCCGAACTACAACGAGATGGGCGGCCGTTTTTCGCCGGATGGCCGGAAGATTCTCTACCGGCGGATCGCGCCGGGTGTCAAAATCCAGCACGACCACTGGGGAGCGACCGGCGAACTGGTGATCGCCAATGCGGACGGCACGAATCCGGTAATATATGGACCGCCGGGCGACTATCCCTGGGCGTCGTGGAGCCCGGACGGCAAGCAGGTGGCGTGCCTGACGAAGACGGGGATCGAGATCCGAGACCTGGCAACGCGGCAGGTGATGCGCACGATCGACCGACACGGGATCTACCAGCAGTTGTACTGGTCGCCAGACGGACACTGGTTCACAGGCCCCGCCAACCACTACGGCGAGAGCTGGACGGTGATCCGGCTGAATGCGGACAGCGGAGCTACGAACGTGGTGGCGAAGTTTCAGAACTGCACAGCGGACTGGTTTCCCAGTTCTCAACGGCTGATCTACTCCTCGCGCCCGGCGAACCAGGATGAGCCGGACGGGGGACAACTGGCGGGGGCCGTGAAGCAGAAGCCGGGATACGGATGGACACAGTTGTGGATGGCAGACGGCGACGGCAACAACCGGTCGTTGATCTATGGCGAAGACGGCCGGCATATCTACGGCGGCGATGTTTCGCCGGACGGGAAGTACGTGCTGTTCACCAAATCGATGACCGACGGAGGGATCGAGACAGGAGTGATTTACGTGATGCGGTTGAGCGACGCGCCTTCGATCGGCGGAGAGAGCAAGGCCTTGCGCAAGCTGCACCCGGGGGCAAAGAACGGGCCGATTCTGGAGATTTCCGACGGCTGGGAGCCGCACTGGACCTATGCAAAGATCGGGGGACGGTAGGTGAAGCGGCGTGCGTCGATGGGGGCGTGGGTGCTGGCGGCCGGGCTGATGGCGGCCTGTTCGCACCAGAATCCGCTGGAGGTGGACCAGGAGGTAACAACGCTGGGGACGGCGGAGGTCACGGCGCAACTGGAGGAGATTCCGGATAAGTTTCCGCCCAACGATTTGTATGACTACGCGTTTGTACTGAAGTACCGGGTGCTGAAGGTACACCGCGGAAAGGTGCCGGACAAAGTGATTCTGGTGGCGCAGTACAATCCGCTGAAGCCGCGCGCCACCGTGGCGGACGATCGCTCGGGCAAGGTGGGCGGGCACGTGGATGCTTTCCGCGCGCGCGATATTCATCGCATGGCGCTGGAGTCGCCGGTGGACCAGCACTGGATGGGCGGCATCATCGACAAATATTTCAACCAGCCGGGCGTGCGGTATTGGGCGGTATGGACGAATCCGGGGTCAAAATAGCTTGGTCTTCAGCACGCACATCTTTCTGTTCTATTTCCTGCCGATTGTACTGCTGGCGTATTACGCGCTGCCGCGACACCGGAACGCCTTTCTTACCATCGCGAGCTATGTATTTTACGGATGGTGGGAGCCGTGGTTCGTCCTGCTGATGATGTTTTCAACTGTGCTGGACTATGTGTGTGGGGGCATCATCGGGGCTCCGGCGGCGAGCCCGGCGCGCAGGCGGGCGGCGCTGCTGGCGGCAATCTGTGGCGACCTGGGACTGCTCGCCTTTTTCAAGTACTACACTTTTACGGCGGAGAATGTGAACCGGCTGCTGGAGTTGTTCGGTTCGGGGTCGCTGCCGCTGCTGCACGTGGTGCTGCCGATCGGGATCTCCTTCTACACGTTCGAAAGCATGAGCTATACGATCGACGTCTATCGCGGCGTGGTGAAGCCGGCGCGGACGTTTTCAGATCTTTCCTGCTTTGTAAGCCTGTTCCCCCACCTGGTGGCGGGGCCAATCGTGCGATACAACATCCTGGCCGAGCAGATCGCGCACCGGGAGCATACGTTGGAGAAGTTTACCTGCGGGATCGCGCTATTCATGCTGGGATTTGCGAAGAAGATCCTGCTCGCGAATCCGATGGGGAGCGTGGCGGACGCGGCGTTCGGGGCATCGGGTCCGCTGCCGCTGGATGCCTGGGTGGGCGTGATGGCTTACGCGTTCCAGATTTACTTCGATTTTTCGGGCTATTCGGACATGGCGATCGGACTGGGGCGGATGTTCGGATTTGTGATTCCGAAGAACTTCGCCTCGCCGTATCTTTCGCAGGGCATCACGGAGTTCTGGCGGCGCTGGCACATCTCGCTCTCCACGTGGCTGCGGGACTACCTGTACCTGTCACTGGGCGGCAATCGCAAGGGGGCGCGGCGAACCTATCTCAACCTGGCTCTGGTGATGCTACTGGGGGGCCTGTGGCATGGGGCGAACTGGACGTTCGTGGCCTGGGGCGCGTATCACGGCGGCCTGCTGGCGTTCGAGCGATGGATGGGAAAGAAGACGGCTTACGAATGGCTGCCGCGGCCAGCGCGGGTGGCAATGACCTTCGTACTGGTGCTGTTCTCGTGGGTGCTGTTCCGGTCGCAAACGATGGGGCAAGCGGTGGCCTACCTGGGGGCGATGTTCGGCGCGAGGCCCGCATCGGCGGGTGCCGCCCTGCTGGCGGCGGAGTTATATACACCATATCACCTGGCGATTCTGGTGGTTTGCATATTGGTGTGCTTTCAGCCGCTGGAAGTGTACGACTGGGTGGAAGATCTGACCTGGCAAAAAATGGCGGCCGTAGCGCCTCTCTTTCTCTTCGCGGTAGGAGCGATGTTTACGCAGACGTTTAATCCGTTCCTGTACTTCCAGTTTTGACGGCGGCAAAGGGATGCGACGCAGAGCACGGCTCATTTTCCTGGGCGGTTTTCTGGTGCTGATCTACGGAGTCCCGTTGTTTCAGGCGGGCGTGGAGATTACGCGGGGGCGGCTTCCGCAGGCGCTGGATGTGTTTCGGAGCGTGCCGACGCGGCCGAACTTGCGCGCTTTCGAGCATCAGCTTGAAGAAGACTCGCTGCCGGCGCAGGAGGTGCGGCCCTGGGTGCAACATGCGTGGTTCCGCCTGCTGGGCAACGCGGGTGAGAAGGTGGTGGTGGGCCGGGACGGGTGGCTGTTTTACAAGCCCGATATGCAATATCTGGTAGAACCCTACGAAGGCGACGAGGTGCTGGCGGCGATCGTGGATTTTCGGGACCAACTTGCCCGCCGGGGAATCCACCTGCTGGTGATGCCAGTTCCGGGCAAACCTACGGTCTATCCAGACCGCCTGACAAGCCGGGCAAACGGAGAGAAGCGGCTGCACTCGCACACACTTGAACTGCTGGCAGCGCTGCGGCAGGCTGGAATCGAGACTCCGGACCTGTTCGACCTATTCGCCGGCCTACGGGAAAAACCGGAACTCGAGCCGTGGTATTTGCGACGGGATACCCACTGGTCGGGAGGCGGAGCACGCCTGGCGGCGGAGGTCATCGCACAACGCATTCGCGCCCTGGGATGGGTGGAACTGGGGGATATCCCGTACCGCGAGCGCGATGTGGTGGTGAAGCGGCGCAGCGACATCGCGCACATGATCCGGGTGCCCGACATCGAGAGCCAGTATCCCGATGAGCGCGTCCTGTGCCGCCAAGTGGTTCGGGCGGATACCGGGGAGCTATATCGGGACTCGCCGGATTCACCGGTGCTTGTGCTGGGCGACAGCTTCCTGCGGATGTATCAGACGGATGCCCCAAGAGACGCGGGGTTCATCGCGCACCTGGCTCGAGAGCTGCGGCGGCCGCTGGCGAGTGTAGTGAATGACGGCGGTGCGTCGACGCTGGTACGCCAGGAGTTACACCGGCGGCCCGAGTTACTGGCAGGCAAGCGGGTGGTGATCTGGGAGTTTGTCGAACGGGATATTCGGTTCGGGATGGAAGGTTGGAAGAAGGTGGACGTCGGGGGAGCTGTAACCGCAGACACACGCGGATTCACGCCGATAAAAGCGAGCGGCACGGTGAATAACAGCACAATTAGTCGTTAATTTATCGTTGGTTTGTTTTTTCACGGGTGAATTTTCCTGGGGCACAGATATAATATGTTTCGATTAGCTTATGCCTCGTGCGCTCAGAGCATTGTCGCTCGTGTTATTTGCCACAGTTTGCGCTGCCCAGGATCGGGGTACGATTTCGGGGACGGTGACCGATGCCGCGGGGGCGGCGGTTGCCGGAGCTTCGATCCGTGTCAGCAACCCAGCTACCGGATTACAACAAAATACCAATACAGGGGCTGACGGTACTTATAACGTGCCGTATTTGCCGGTTGGGGAGTATACCGTCAGCGCCGAGAAGTCCGGATTCCGCCTGGCCCAACACAGCGGTGTCCGAGTGGAAGTCGCAACAGTCGCCAAAGTCGACATCCGGCTGGAGATCGGCGCGGTTACCGAGAAGGTAGAAGTTACCGCCGCCGCACCGGTCGTAGTTTCCGAGCGCAGCGATCTCGGCGCGGTCATGAATTCGAAAACGATCACGGACCTGCCGCTGGCGGTAGCGGGTGGGCTACGCAATAACCTGACTTTCACAGTTCTGACGCCGGGGGTCGTCTATAACAACGGCAACGACAACAGCCTGCGAATCGGCGGCGGACTTTCGGCCGGCCAGAGCATGATGCTGGACGGGGCAGAGGCGATCAGCGAGCGGCGCAACGATGCCGGGTTCCAGTCGGTGGGGATGGACACCATTGCGGAATTCAAGGTGATTACCAACAGCTTTTCCGCCGAGTATGGGCGCACCGGAAACGGAGTTATCAATTTCACCACGAAGTCCGGAACCAATGAGTTACACGGATCGGCGTTTGAGTATTTCCGCAATGATAAGTTAAATGCGAGGAGCTTTTTCTCGGCAACGCGGTCGGCGGTACGCCAGAATAACTTCGGTGGGACGGCGGGAGGGCCGGTCTTTCTCCCCAAGATCTACGATGGCCGCAACAAGGCCTTCTGGTTCTTCAGCTACGAAAAGGCCATCACGCGCACGGCCAGCCCTTCGGGCTATTCTTCGGTGCCGAGTACGGCCATGAAGAATGGCGACTTTAGCAACTATACAGACGCCAACGGAAACGTGATTCCCATTTACGACCCGGCGACGACGCAGATCGTCGGAGGCACGATCTCGCGGCAGCCATTTCCGGGGAATATCATTCCGGTGGCCCGCATTTCGCCGATCGCGGCGACGATCAACAAGTACGTTCCCGACGCAACGCTGCCCGGAGTAGTGAACAACATCAACACGATCGGGAATCCAGGGTCGAATCCGTACGTCTGGTCGATCAAGGGCGATTATTCGATTACGGCCAACAGCCGCTTGAGCGGGCTGTTCAGCAAGCAGTATTTCGGCGGTCCAGACCAGGTCGGGCCGATTCCAGGGCCGCTGGGGGAGAATTTCCAGAGCGCGGGTACAAACAAGTTTTACCGGTTAAGCCACGATCAGGTGATTACGCCCACGCTGCTCAATCACGTGACATTCGGTTGGAACAAGCGGGACGTGATCGAGTATTACGCGCAGCGCTACGAAGATATTCCGGAAGCAGACCGGGCGATTATCCAACTGAAGGGCGCGAGCACACAGAACCCGACCTCCAATATCCTGCCCCCCTCTCGGTACGTGATCGGCGACGGATATGCCAATCTGGGCTTCTGGATCAATACCGCGTCGCCGAGCCGGACGGCCAATATCAATGAGCAGTTGGCCTGGACCAAGGGGGCGCACAGCCTGAAGTTCGGCTTCCAGTATCTGCGGGCGGACTACCGGCGCATCAACTGCAACAACTGCACCGGAGAAGCGGATTTCAGCCCGAACACCACAGGGATTCCCGGAGTAACGAGCCGCACCGGATCAGGCTACGCGTCTTTCCTGCTGGGACTGCCGTCGGCGGGCTCCTACGTCACGCCGGGCGACTTCTCCTTCGGCGAGCCGTATTATGCGTGGTTCGTGCAGGATGACTGGAAGGTGAATCGCAAGCTGACCATCAACATGGGCCTCCGATACGATTTGCCATTCCCCAAGAAAGAATCGCAGAGCCGGGTTTCCAACCTGTGTATGAATTGTCCGAATCCTGTGGCGGGCGGCATTCCGGGGGCCTTGCAGTTCGCTGGAAGCGGGACGGGGCGCACGGGGCAGGATAGCTTTCTGGATCTGCGCAGAAACGCCTGGGGGCCGCGGCTGGGCTTTGCCTACCAGATAGCACAGAGCTGGGTAGTCCGGGCCGGCGGTGCGATCTTCTATATCCCCGAGCGAGAGGGCGGCAACGCGGACCGGGCGCTGGTCGGATTCCAAGGCAACGTCAATGTGACGTCTCCGGACAGCGGATATACACCGGCGTTCACCCTATCTCAAGGACTGCCGGCGGCTCCGGCGGTGCCGAACCTGGATCCGGGGCAGAACCTGTTCGGTACGGTGCCGTTTGCCGCTCGGTATGCGGGCTGGGCACCCAAGATGTACGACTGGAATCTCACGATCGAGAAGGGCGTGGGCGCCAATACGGTGATTCGGGCATCTTACCAAGGCACTTCGGGCGTGTCGCTGTTGTCCAACCGTGAACTGCTGAATCAGGTGGATCCGCGGTATCTCTCGCTAGGCAATCTGCTGTTTGTGCCGTCCGGCTCGGACGCGGCCGGGCAAGCGGGGATCGCAAAGCCCTGGGCGGGATTTCCGGATGAGCGGAGCGTGGGACAGGCGCTGCGGCCCTTCCCGCAATATACGGGCTTCGACCACGACGTGGACGCGGATACGACCGGCCACAGCACCTATCACGCGGTGAGCATCAGCGCCGAGCGGCGTTTCAGCAGTGGGCTATACTTCACGGCGTACTACACGTTTTCCAAGCTGATCTCGAACGTGCAGGGGGAGAATCCGGCGCTGGGGACGTTCATCGCCAACGGAGATGTCGGCACGCAGAACGCGTACGACCGGAATGCCGATAAAGCGATCAGCAACCAGGACGTACCGCACCACGTGGTGATCGCGTACGCCTACGAATTGCCGATCGGGCGGGGCAAGCGAGTGCTCGGCAATGCGCGAGGATTCACTCAGGCGGTGCTGGGCGGATGGAAGGTCAGC
>CAZMRK010000508.1:0-7326 GCA_964568355.1 uncultured Solibacteraceae bacterium
TCCGCGAGCGTTGGGATTGCGGCTGTTGATGTCGGGTATGGGCCGCTCGCGGTCGAACAGCGTCTTCGTAACTCCCGTGCGGCGAACCTCTTCGATGGTAGAGTCAATGAACTTCTTGACCCCGGCATAGCGTTCGAAATAACTGCGGATGTAGCGGTCGGCTTCGGCGCGGGGGATACCTAGCTGTGCCGCCAGTCCAAAGCCGCTAATTCCATAGACAATCCCGAAATTGACCGCTTTGGCATTGCGCCGCGCCTCCGGCGTCACCATGAGAGGGGGTATCCCCATTACCTCGGCCGCCGTACGGGTGTGGATATCTTCGCCATTCCGAAAAGCTTCCACCAGCACCGGATCGCGGGACATGTGGGCCAGCAGGCGCAGTTCAATCTGGGAGTAATCGGCCACCACCAGTTTCCAGCCCGGTTGGGGGACGAAGGCGGCGCGGATCTCACGGCCCAGCTCAGTGCGGATGGGGATGTTCTGGAGATTCGGATTGGACGACGACAGGCGCCCGGTGGCCGCGCCGGTCTGGTTAAAGCTGGTGTGCAGGCGCCCGGTGGCCGGATCAATCAGCAGCGGCAGGGCATCCACGTAGGTTCCCTTGAGCTTGACCAACTGGCGGTATTCGAGCACGAGGCGCACGATCTCGTGATCCGCGGCCAGTTCCTCAAGCACATCGGCCGCCGTGGAAATCGTTTTTCCCTTTCCGTACTTCACCGGCGCAGGCAGCTTCAGGTCCTCGAACAGCACCCGGCCCAGTTGCTGGGGCGAACTGATGTTGAACGTCTTTCCCGCCAGGGCGTGGATTTCGGCGGTCAGGCGGCCGATATCGGTCTCCATCAGCCCGGAAAGGCGGTGTAGCTCGTTGGTATCGATGCGGATGCCTGCCTGCTCCATACGGGTCAGGACTTCAATTAGCGGCTGCTCGATCTCCCGATAGAGGTGGTCGAGCTTGCGCTCCAGGATAGCCGGGTGAAGCTGCTGCCAGACCAGTAGGGCGATATCGGCGTGCTGCTCGGGGGCCGGGCCGAGCTTGATATCCAGGCGGCGCTGGGCCTGCTGCTCCAACGAGCAGCCGGAGGGATCGGCATCGAGCAGAAAAGCATAGATCAGAACATCGTGGTCGAAACCCCGGCCGGTGATGCCCAGCTTGGCAAGCGAGAGCAGCACCGACTTGGCATCGGCGGCGATCTTGGGGCGATCCGGATCTTCCAGCATGGTCCGCAGGCGCTCGATGAGCGGCGCCGGAACCGCGCGCGCCTCTCCGGGCTGCCACGCGATGCCCAAGGTATCGAGTGGAAACGCATCGGCCTCGGACTTCAAGAGGGCGATCGAGACCGGCACTCCCGCGGGAATTGCGGCCAGCCAGGCATCGAGCGCGGCTGTCTCGGTAAAAGCCTGGTAGTCGGTGACGCGGGTATCTTCGCTGGGGCCGAGATCCCGGATCAGGCTGTGGAATTCCAGCTCCTTATAGACCTGCTTCAAAGCAGCGAGGTCCGGCTCCTGGGCGCGGACGGAATCGAGCGAAAAGTCGATAGGAACAGCAGTTTCGATGGTCGCCAGGCGCTTGCTGAGGCGGACCTGGTCGGCGTGATTCTGCAGGCTTTCCCGGTACATCTTGCGCTCGACTTCGGCAGCTCGTTCGAGCAATGCCTCCACGGAGCCGAAGCGCTCGATGAGATCGCGGGCCCCTTTCTCGCCGATGCCCGGAGCGCCGGGGATGTTGTCGATGGAATCGCCCTTGAGCGCAAACAGGTCGGCCACCTGGGCAGGCGGTACGCCGAGAAACTCCTTGACCTTGTCCGGGTCGTACCAGAGATCGTCCTTGGCCGGATTGAGCATGGACACACGCTGGTTGATGAGCTGCATCATGTCCTTGTCGCTCGAAACGATGACCACGTCGAGCTTTTCCGCTTCGGCGTGGCGCGCGATGGTGCCGATGACGTCGTCGGCTTCGAAGCCGGGATATTCCAGGACCGGGATGCGCATCGCTTCGAGAACGCGGCGCACGTACGGGATCTGCTCGCCCAGGTCTGCCGGCATTTCGGCACGATTGGCCTTGTATTGAGCGAATTCCTCGACACGGTGGGTCGGAGCGCCACTTTCGAAGACTGCGGCGATGAATTCGGGATGATAGGCCTTGGCCAGCTTGCGCAGCATATTGTTGAAAATGTACACAGCCTCGGTCGAGAGACCCGTGCTGGTGCGCATGGGAGGGGCGCCGCTACGAGCGCGCGCGTGATAGGCCCGGAAGATGAACCCGAACGAATCGATCAGAAACAGGCGCGGTTGGGACACTGCGCCCATCATAGAAGGCACGGAAAGGATTGTCCAACTTGTTCTGGAATCGCCACACAGCGGCTCGCAAAGTGTTGCGTTATCGATACACTAACCTAATGTAATCAGCTTTGCTATCAATCATTTACTGTTGGCGTTTCACTTGCTAAATTAAGAAATTGAAATTAGGAATTCTTATTTTCCGGAGATCCCGTTTTGCGATTTGAGACAACCGTCCAGCGCGCAGTGGAAGCGAAAGGCATTGGCCTGCACAGTGGGGTTCCGGTCCAGATCCGGATCTTGCCGGCCCCGGTTTCGACCGGGATCGTCTTTTTGCGGAGCGACCTGGACAACTTCCCCGTCCCGGCGAGCTGGCGGCACGTGGCGCGCGTCAGCTACGCAACCAGCCTGATGCGGCAAGGCGTGCTGATCTCGACGACCGAACACCTGCTCAGTGTGCTCTACAGCAGCGGTATCGATAATGTGTACGTCGAGATCGACAACCTGGAGGTACCGATCCTGGACGGCAGCGGACTGCCGTTCGTGGAGTTGCTGCGGGAGGCGGGAGTGCGGCAGTACCGGCGCAAACGCAAATACTTCCGGGTGCGGCGGCCGGTATCGGTAGAAGACCGGGGAAAGCGCATCACGATTCTGCCGGCGGACAGCTTCCGGCTGACCTGCGATATCGAATGGAATCACCCGCTAGTGGGCAAGCAGGGGCTCGAGATGGAGGTAACTCCGGAGCGATACGCCAGCGAGATCGCCCCGGCGCGGACCTTCGGCTTCGAGCACGAACTGCATCAGATGCGCGATATGGGGCTGATCCGCGGGGCCTCGCTGGAGAACGCGGTTTGCTTCACTCAGGACGCGGTCATGAATCCGGGCGGGCTGCGGTTCCCGGATGAATGCTGCCGCCACAAAGCGCTGGATCTGATCGGCGACCTGGCGCTACTGGGCAAGCCGCTGCTGGGGCACGTGATCGCCGAGCGCGCCGGCCACGCCATGCATACGGCGCTGGTGGCGCGGATTATGTCCGATCCTTCGTTATACGAGATTCTCACCTTCGACCAGTTGGCTACACGCGTGGCGCAGGCATTAGTCTCCTGATCCGGCCGGCGGCCGGACGTGGTACAGTGTCCCCAAGTCACCCAGGAGGACACCATGCAGGAGGACACCATGTCCGAGAAGTTTTCCCGCCGGGATGCCATTCGCTGGGCCGGTCATCTTTCGATGGCCAGCACCTTCCTTCCGATTGCCGGGCGTTATCGTGTGTGGTCGCATCCGGCTGAAGCCAACAAGCTGCTTACCCGACCGCTGGGACGAACCGGCCGGGAGGTCACGACGTTCGGGCTGGCAGGCGGCAACAAGGTCATGTGGGACCTGCCGGGCGACGAGGGCGTGGCGATCGTGGTGAAGGCAGTGCGCGCCGGCATAACCTACCTGGAGACCGCCAACAACTATCAGCTCAGCCAGTTGAACTATCACAAGGCATTTCGCATTCTGAACCTGATTCCCGGAGAGCCGGGCTACGATGCCGCTCTGCGCGGGCGGCTGTTCCTGGCGACCAAGACCGGGCTGCGGTCGACGGTGGTTCGCGACGGGTCCAAACCGCTGGGGCATTCAGCGGGGGGAGGCAGCACCTGCGTAGACGATTTGAAGCGCGCGCTGTCGCAGTTTTTCGGTGATGGGAAAGGCTACATTCCGGACGGAGCATACCTGGATCTGCTGCAAATCCACGCACTTTCCCAGGAGTCGGAAGTAGACGCGATTTTCGAGGGGCTGGAGAATCCCGAGGATCGCTCGCTGCCGCGGATCGGAGCGCTGGCGGGCCTGATCGATTTTCGCGACGGCACCAACCGCACCGGGGCGAACCCGGAACACAAGAAGTATATCCGGCACATCGGCATAACGGGGCACGAGAATCCCACGGTGCACATGTACGCCATGCGCCGGGACAGGCACAATCACCTGGAGACGCTTCTGGTGGCGCTCAATCCGAACGACCGGCATTATTTCTGCCACCAGAACAACTCGGTGCCGGTGGCGGCGGCCAAGGGCATGGGAATCATCGGGATGAAGATATTCGCCGATGGGGCGATGTGGGGCCTGGAGAAGAAGTACGCGGGACGGCCGGGGCAGAGCGTGCTTTCGGTGGGGCAGCCCGGGAAGGTGCCCTACCAGGACTTCCTGCACTACACGCTTTCGATTCCCGGGGTCAGCACGCTGATCACGGGCATTGGGCTGACTGACCCGAACAACGATCCGTCGCGGGACCAGATCGTGGCGAACCTGGCGGCCTGCCAGATGCGGGACCCGGTTCCGGAGGCGCGGAGGCGGGAGATCGAGGGACGGGTAGCAAGCCTGCACGGCACCGACACGAACTTTTTCCAGCGCCCTTCGAGCGGCCTGCTCGCACCTGGCACGGTGCGCGCCGAGCGGGTCAGCAAGTCGGATGTAAAGGTCTCCTGGAGCACGGCTTACGCGGGTTCGGAGGCGCTGGCGCGCTACGAAATCTACCGCCGGGACGAGAAGATCGGGACGGTGCCGTTTGCGCCGCAGTTGAGCGAGGACCTTTTCGTCCTCACGGATACGGCCGCTCCGGCGGGGCATCCCGGTGGCCTTTATTACAAAGTCCGGGCGGTAGACGCAGCCGGCAACCAGACCGACTCGATCAGCGTCAAAGCCAATGGGTAAGTTTCCGCGCAGTGGGATCACGTGTAAGCAAGGACCCGCTGTTATAATGGCGATAGGCTCGTCTTTGTGCGCAAAAATCTTATGAACAGCCGCTTGAAGTACCTGGTTGTGATGACCTCGACCTTCCTCGTGGTCCTGCTTCTCATCGGCAGCATGCTGGGCAAGAGCTCTTCTCCGGAAGGCGCTTACCGGCAGCTTGGCGTTTACACCGAAGTCCTGCACCGCATCAAGAGCGAATATGTGGAAGAGCCGGACATGAAGAGTGTGACGCTGGGAGCCCTAAACGGGCTGCTGGAGTCCATCGATCCCTTCGCGAGCTATTTGAACGCGGAACAGTATCGCGACTACATGAAGAGCAAGGACGTCAAGAAAGCGGATGTCGGACTGATTCTCTCCAAGAAGTTCGGCTACGTCGGCGTGGTGGGCACGGTGCCCGGATCGCCGGCGGCCAAGGCCGGTCTTTCGACGGGGGACATGCTCGAAACGATCAAGGGCGTGGCGACGCGGGATATGCCCCTGGCCTATGCGTACATGCTGCTGCAAGGGGAGCCGAATACTCCGGTGGATCTGACGGTGGTGCGCGTGCGCCGGCCGGAGCCTTCCAAGATCAAACTGACCCGGGCGAACATTACCTATCCACCGGTAAGCAGCAAGATGCTGCCGGATCAGGTGGGGTACATCGATCCGAACACGCTGGCTCCAGGCAAAGCCAAGGAGATCGAGACGGCGGCGGTGAATCTGCAGAAGCAGGGAGCGCAGAAGCTGGTTCTGGACCTGCGAAACTGCTCTGTGGGCGATCCCAATGAGGGCGTGGCAGCGGCCAACGTATTTCTTTCGAGCGGCCTGATCACTTATCTGCAAGGGCAGCGGATGCCGCGCCAGAATTTCGAGGCCAACGCGAGCAAGGCCGCCAGCAAATTGCCGCTGGTGGTGATTACCAACCGGGGCACGGCTGAGGGAGCCGAGATCGTCGCAGCAGCCCTGCTGGATAACAAGCGCGCCGAACTGGTGGGCGAACCGACGTACGGCGATGCTTCCGTGCGCCGCGCCGTGACGATGGATGACGGCGCCGCGATCATTCTTTCCGTAGCCAAATACTACTCTCCGAGCGGTAAGGCCATTCAGGATACACGGGTAACTCCCGGCACCCTGATGACCGAACCGGACACTCAGGTGGAAGTAGACGAAAACGGCGAACCCCTGCCGGAAAACAACGAACAGCCGCAGCAGAAGAGTCAGGACGATCCGCTGCTGAAGAAGGCTGTGGAGTTGTTGAAAAAGTAAGGCCGGGGGCAATCCCAAAATCGTACTGAGGGTATAGACAGGCCTGGTGTGTCCGTTTGCTGACGCGCGCGGTTCCGCCGAATTGACGCCCAATTCCCGGACGTGATATGGTTTTCCCTATTTCGGTCTGACCATATCAGGCCAATTCCTCGCAACTCAGATCGCGCGGCCTATGCCCAGAAACAGACGAGCAGAGCGCCTGGCGGGCGCCGTCGTAGTTGTCGTGGCTCTGTGCCTTCCCGGAGCAGCCGCCACCAGGAAACAGCTCCGCGCAGGAGCGTACGCCATTGATATCACGCCCCCGCGTTTTCCCGTCGTCGTCAACGGAATGTTTTTCGAGCGCGTCGCGCAACAGGCCAGCGACCGCATTCACGCCCGCTGCCTGGTGCTGGACGACGGCGCGACTCGCATCGCCATCGCGGTGGTGGATAGCTGCATGATGCCCCGCGAGCTAATCGATCAAGCCAAAGAAACGGCGTCGAAGAAAACGGGCATTCCCGTGAACCACATGCTGGTCTCGGCCACACACACCCACTCGGCGCCGTCTGCCATGGGGGTACTGGGAACGCCGCCGGATGAAGAATATGTCCGCTACCTGCCGGGCAAGATCGCCGAAGGGATCGAAGTGGCCGCGCAACATCTGGCACCGGCGCGAATCGGCTGGGCATCGGTGGAGGACTACGAACACACCCATTGCCGGCGGTGGATCTACCGGCCGGACAAGATGCTCACCGATCCCTTTGGCGTGGCGAGCGTCCGCGCCAATATGCATCCGGGCTATCAGAACCCCAATGCCATTGCCCCGGCCGGCCCGGTTGATCCGGAACTGCCGGTCGTTGCGCTGAAGTCGCCGGAGGGGCGGCCGATCGCCTTGCTGGCGAACTACTCCATGCACTATTTCAATTCCACGCCAGTTTCGGCGGACTACTACGGTCTGTTTGCCGCCGAGATCGGCAAACTGATCGGGGCGGACGATCGGTTCGTCGGGATCATGTCGCAAGGAACCAGCGGCGATCAGATGTGGATGGACTACGGCAAGCCCAAGAGCGACATCACGCTCGAGCAATACGC
>CAZMRK010000509.1:0-7784 GCA_964568355.1 uncultured Solibacteraceae bacterium
CAGCAGAAGTTCCATGGTTTCCACCGGAGAAAGCGGGTTCAGCACCTTGCGCAGAATCCAGACCCGGTTGAGCTCTTCCTTGGGCAGCAGAAGCTCTTCCTTGCGGGTGCCGCTCTTGTTGATGTCGATGGCCGGGAAGACGCGCTTATCCACCAGCTTGCGCTCCAGGTGGATTTCCATGTTGCCGGTGCCCTTGAACTCTTCGAAGATCACGTCGTCCATGCGGCTGCCGGTGTCGATCAGCGCGGTAGCGCTAATCGTCAGCGAGCCGCCCTCTTCGATGTTGCGCGCGGCACCGAAGAAGCGCTTGGGGCGCTGGAGCGCGTTGGAATCCACGCCGCCGGAGAGCACCTTGCCGGATGGGGGCACGATGGTGTTGTAGGCGCGCGCCAGGCGGGTGATCGAATCGAGCAGAATCACGACGTCCTTTTTGTGCTCGACTAGGCGTTTGGCTTTTTCAATCACCATCTCGGCCACCTGGACGTGCCGTGTGGCCGGCTCGTCGAACGTGGAGGCGATGACCTCGCCGCGCACCGAGCGCTGCATGTCGGTCACCTCTTCCGGCCGTTCGTCGATCAGCAGGACGATCAAGGTGACTTCCGGATGGTTGGTGGTGATGGAGTTGGCGATGCTCTGCAGCAGCATCGTCTTGCCGGTGCGCGGCGGCGAGACAATCAGGCCGCGCTGGCCCTTGCCGATGGGAGTCAGCAGGTCCATCACCCGGCCGGAATAGTTCTCGCGAACGGTTTCCAGCTTGAGCCGCTCGTCGGGATAAAGCGGCGTCAGGTTGTCGAAGAAGATCTTGTTGCGGGCTTCTTCCGGCGGCTCGAAGTTGATGGCGTCGACTTTGATCAGGGCGAAGTAGCGCTCGCCTTCTTTCGGCGGACGGATCTGGCCGGAGATCGTGTCGCCGGTCCGCAGATCGAAGCGACGGATCTGGGAGGGCGATACGTAAACGTCATCGGGACCCGGCAGGTAATTGTATTCCGGGGCGCGCAGGAAGCCGAAGCCATCCGGCAGGCACTCGAGCACGCCTTCGGAAAAGATGAGGCCGCTCTTTTCCGCCTGCGTTTGCAGGATCTTGAAGATCAGTTCCTGTTTGCGCAGCCCGGCGGCTCCGGCCACGGCCAGATCTTTGGCTACCTGGTTGAGCCGCTGGATGCTCATGTCCTTCAGTTCCACCAGGTCGAGCGTGACCGCTCCGTTCTTGGCGTTGTTTCCGGCGGACTTGCGTCGCGGACCGTGCGGTTGTCCGGAAGAGGGCGCCTCGGCGGCCCTCTCCTGGGGCTTGCCGTCAGCGGCCTTCTCGGCCGGTTTCTCTGCTGGGGGTTTCTCGGCGACGCGCTCCGCCCGTTCGGGTTTGGGCGCCGTTACGCCGGCTTCACGAGCAGGTCCGGAGGAGTCCCGGGCGGGACCCGAGGTCTCCCGGTTCGCACCGGAATCCTGGGCAGCCCCGGATGAGTCACGGGTGGGTTTCTCAGCCTGCCGTTCGGCGGTTTTTTCGATTTTCTCAGGTGGCGGGGTACTACCTACCGTCTGTGGAGTCTTGTCGATATCGCTTGCCAAATTTCCCTCACTCCCCGGCCGGTAACGGCCGAGAACGGCAGCGGTTCCACATCCTCTTTCCGGATCATGTGTAAACCGCGCTCTTGGTCCGATTGCTTCTTCAACTCGTCCATTTTTGTGGCGATCACCAGGTATCGCCGTTGGTGATGATCCAGCCACCGCTTCAGTTCGAGATCATGCTGCATCCATCCGCGGCGGACGTCGAGTATCACAAGAGAAAGGTCCAGGCTCCGGCGTTCCAATAAATAAGTTTCGATTAATCGCTTCCACGCCTGAGCCTGCTCCTTCGAGATCCGGGCATAACCATAGCCCGGAAGATCGACAAAATAAAAAGACCCGTCGATCCGATAAAAATTGATCGTTTGTGTGCGACCCGGAGTGCTACTGGTGAAAGCCAGCCCTTTCTTCCCGATGAGGGTGTTGATCAGGCTGGACTTTCCGACGTTGCTTCTCCCTAACAATGCGATTTCCGGCAGGCCGTCAGCGGGGAACTGCTCCGGCCGGGCCGAACTCACGACAAACTCTGCCTGCATCCGATGGACCGGGGGCGGGTTCTCCGACCCATCCCCGGTTACTCCATACCTTAATGGGCGCGATTCTCTTCGCTGGGTTGGGCGGCAAGTTCAACCGCCGGATTCCCCACCGGAGTGGGAAGCGCAATGATCTCCCGTTCGAGTGCGATCTTCAGAACCTCGTCCATGGACTCGACGAAGTGCAACTTCATCGCGTTGCGGATATTTTCCGGTATCTCCGGGAGATCCTTCTGGTTATCCGCCGGCATGATGGCTTCGAAAATCCCATGCCGGTGGGCCGCCAGTAACTTTTCCTTCAAACCTCCGATCGGCAGCACCTTACCGCGCAGTGTAATTTCTCCCGTCATAGCCACGTCGCCGCGCACGGGAATGCGCGTCAACGCGCTGCAAATCGTCGTACAAATCGTGATGCCGGCCGAAGGACCATCCTTGGGGATCGCTCCTTCCGGAATATGCACGTGGACATCCAGGTTGCGATAAAAATCTCTCGGCAGGCCGAACTGGTGAGCCCGCGAACGAATATAACTCATCGCCGCCTGAGCCGACTCCTGCATCACGTCGCCCAGTTTCCCGGTGATCGTCAGTTTTCCGCGGCCTTCCATCAGCGTGGCTTCGGTAGTCAGAATCTGGCCGCCCACCTCGGTCCAAGCAAGCCCGACGGCCGCCCCGATCTCATTCTTCTTATCGGCTTGCAGGTCGCGGAACTTGTACGGACCCAGAAGGTCCGGCAGCATCTCCGGCGTCACTACCACCTTTTCGGCGGGTTTCTTCTCTTTTTCCGCCAGATCGTTTACCACCTGCCGCGCGACTTTGCGGCAGACGTTTCCAATCTCGCGCTCCAGGTTTCGAACCCCTGCCTCGCGGGTGTAATACTGAACCAGGCCGGAAAGCCCGGCATCGGTAAACTCGATCTGGTCCCCGCTCAGGCCGGTTTGTTCCATCTGCTTGCGCACCAGGAAGCGCTTGGCAATTTCCTGCTTTTCGTACTCGGTGTACCCGGAAAGCCGGATTACCTCCATGCGGTCCTGCAGAGCCGGCGGAATGGAGTGCAGCACATTCGCCGTGGCGATGAAGAAAACCTGCGAGAGATCATACTCTACATCGAGATAGTGGTCAACGAACATATAGTTTTGTTCGGGATCCAGTACCTCTAGTAGCGCGGCCGAGGGATCGCCGCGGAAATCCATGGACATTTTCTCAATCTCGTCCAGCATGAAGACCGGGTTGCGTGTCCCGGCTTTCTTCATCATCTGGATGACCTGTCCCGGCAGGGCACCGATATACGTACGCCGGTGGCCGCGGATCTCCGCCTCATCCCGCACGCCGCCGAGCGACATACGCACAAACTTTCGCCCGGTGGCCTTGGCGATCGACATGCCCAGCGAGGTTTTGCCCACGCCGGGAGGTCCGACAAAGCACAGGATAGAGCCGCGCGGATTTTTCACCAGCCGCCGTACGGCCAGAAACTCCAGGATGCGCTCTTTGATCTTCTCCAGGCCGTAGTGGTCCGATTCGAGCACCTGTTCGGCGAACTTGAGATCGCGGATCTCCTTGGATTTCTTCTTCCACGGCACCGCCAGCAGCCAGTCGAGGTAGTTGCGCGAGACGGTGGATTCAGCCGACATCGGCGGCATGTTCTCCAGCCGCTTCAACTCGGCCATGGCCTTTTCCTGGGCGTCGGCGGTCATGCCGGCGGCCTCGATGCGCTTCTTCAACTCATCGATTTCGCTCTTCTCGCCCCGGCCCAGCTCCTTCTGGATGGCCTTGATCTTCTCGTTGAGATAGTACTCTTTCTGGGCCTTCTCCATCTGCCGCTTCACGCGGCCCTGGATGGTGCGGTCCACGTTCAGCTTCTCGATCTCGATGTCCAGCATCTCCGCGACGCGGGTCAGCCGGTCGATGGGATCGAAGATCTCCAGCAGTTCCTGCTTCTCCTCGATGGTGAGTTGCAGGTTGGCGCCGACCGTATCGGCCAGTTTGCCCGGATCGTCCACCCGGATGGCGGCGATCATAGTCTCGTAGTTCAGATTCTGGCTGAGCTTGACGTACTGCTCGAACAGCGAGGTCACCCGGCTTACCAGGCCTTCCAGTTGCTGTCCCATCTCCACCTTGTAAGTGAAGGTGCGCACCACGGCCCGGTAAAAACCTTCTTCGTCGCTGATGGAGACTACCTTGGCGCGCTCCACGCCCTCCACCAGAACCTTGATATTGCCATCGGGCAGCTTCAGGCTCTGCACGATGTTGACGACGGTGCCTACGCTGTAAATCTCGTTCGGTTTCGGTTCGTCGATGGAAGCGTCATGCTGAGTGGCCAGGAAGATCTTCTTATCGCCGGCCATGGCTTCCTCCAGCGCGCGTACGCTGGATTCACGGCCGACGACAAACGGCGTCATCATATAAGGGAAGATGACGACGTCGCGGATAGGCATCATCGGCAAGCGTTTTGTATCCGACTTTTCCTTTGAAGTAAGCATGTTTCTCCGATAGGGAAATAACCGTGACCAAGCTCGGACCAGGAGTGGCCGAAGTTAACCGGCCTTTTCTAATATTGTAAGGCTGATCTTTTGCGCCAGCACCATCTCCTTGGTGACCTGGAATTCCCGGACCTTTTTGTACGACGGGAGATAGTACATTAAATCCAGCATCAGGTCCTCGAGAATCATGCGGAGGCCGCGGGCCCCGACCTTGCGTTCCATGGCCAGGTCCGCGATCGCTTCCAGTGCTTCGTCGGTGAACTTCAAGCGCACATTTTCGAACTCGAACAGCTTCTGATACTGCCGGATGATGGCATTCTTGGGCCTGCTCAAAATCTGGATCAGCGCCTGTTTGTCCAGGTCTTCCAGCACCGCGCTGACCGGCAGTCGGCCGATGAACTCGGGAATGAATCCAAATTTGATCAGGTCCTGGGGTTGCGTCTGCGAGAGCAGATTATAGTCCCGCGGACCGTTCACGCCGGAGGGGCGGTTCTTGTCTTCTTCGGTCAGGAAGCCGATCGACTTTTTTCCGACCCGGCGGCTGATCACTTTTTCCAAGCCGACAAAAGCGCCGCCGCAAATGAAGAGAATATTGGTGGTGTCGATCGGGGTGAATTCCTGATGGGGGTGCTTACGGCCGCCTTGCGGCGGAACGTTGGCGATCGTCCCCTCCAGAATCTTCAAGAGCGCCTGCTGCACGCCTTCCCCCGAGACATCCCGCGTGATGGAGGGATTCTCGTCCTTGCGGCAGATCTTGTCGATCTCGTCGATATAGATAATTCCCTGCTGGCAACGCTGCACATCCCCGTCGGCGGCCTGCAAGAGCTTGAGGATGATATTTTCCACATCCTCGCCGACATAGCCGGCCTCGGTCAGGGTAGTGGCGTCCACAATGGCGAACGGCACGTCCAGAATCCGGGCCAGGGTCTGGGCCATCAGTGTCTTGCCGGTCCCGGTTGGCCCGATCAACAGGATGTTGGACTTGGACAGCTCGACATCCGAATTCCGCACGCGGTTCATCTGGATCCGCTTGCAGTGATTGTAGACGGCCACGGCCAGCTTCTTCTTGGTGGCTTCCTGGCCGATGACGTACTGGTCCAGATGTTCCTTAACTTCCAGCGGCTTTGGAATCTTGTGGGCCAGACCGGAGGGCTGGTCTACTTTGTCGTCTTCCAGGATGGAATTGCAGACGGCAATGCACTCGTCACAAATGTAAGCTCGCGGGTAATCACTGGGGGATGAGATTAGCTTCCCGACTACGTCCTGGCTTTTATGGCAAAACGAACATCGCAAAGCATCATCGGCACCGGCACGCTTCACAAGTTTTCTCCTCTACCGCCGATGGCGGTGTCCGGGAAAGGAAATAACTCCCGGCTGGCCCCCGGGGGTGGGAAATACGAGTACGTTAATATTATCACCTGAATCCGGAGTTTGAAGCAATCCATGGGGTTGGCCGGATGTCTCCGGTCCACACGCGCTTATTCAGCGACCTTTCGGGCGTGCTCGAACAGAAAATTGAGCGTTTTGTCAGTTTGAATGTGAGAAGCGATACGCCCCAAGGTACCGTCTTTCTCCATGCGCAGACGGACGGCGGCAAATGGCTCACGCTGCTGTTTGGCGGCGCGCTCCACTTCACGGTCCACTTCCTCGCGCGTCGCGTCGATTGCTTCCCGCTCGGCAATGCGGGACAACAGCATCGATGCCTTTACTTCGCGGCGCGCCTTTTCACCTTGCGAAGCCTTCACCTTCTCCCAGTCTAGCTGAATTGAACGCGGATCCACGCCTTCGGCAGCCAGGGAGCGCAGGCTCTGCTCCACCCGGTTGCGAAGCTGGCGTTCTACGAATACCTCCGGCACCGGAAAGTCGTGCTGATCCACCAGGATATCGATCAGCTTGTTCTTGGCCTCCTGCTGAGCCTCATACTGGCGCTGCGCCAGGATCGACTTCCGGACCGCTTCCCGCAGTTCGGCCACGGTGCGGTAGTCGCCCAGATCCTGGGCGAAATCGTCGTTGACCTCGGGCAGTTCCTTCTTGCGGATGCCCTTCACTTCCGCATGGAAATGCACGGTTTTGCCGGCCAGCTTGGGCTGTCCGTAGTCCTCCGGATAGCTGACATCGAAATCTTTCTCTTCGCCGGGCGTCATGCCCCGCAGATTGTCGCTGAACGCCTGGATGGTGTCGGCGCCCCCGATTTCGAGCATCATCTCGTCCTGCTTCACGTCTTCGCTGGCCAGGGAGAGCACCGCGAAATCGCCGTCTTCCAGGGGACGGGGATCGACATTGGCGTAATCGGCCTTCTGTTGGCGCAGTTCCCCGATCCGCTTGTCGATATCTTCCTCACTGACCTCCGGATCGTGATAGGCGACGGTCAGGTCTTTATATTCTTTCAGCTCGATTTCGGGGATGACTTCGAAAGTAGCTTTGAAACGAAGCGGTTCGCCGTCGTGGAAATGTACATCCGAGATGTCCGGCGTGCCGACCACCTGCAGGTGGTCCTCATCGAACTGTTTCTGCAGGTGCTTGGGAATGAGATTCTCCAGGACCTGCTGCCGGATATCGGACTCGAAATGTCTACGGATCAGGGAGGCCGGCGCCTTACCTGGACGGAAGCCGGACAGTTTTGCCCGCTTCTGAATATCCGTTGTAACGCGGCCCGTCTCCGCTTCTACTTCATCGACCGGGATGGATACGTCCAGCGAATGCTTACAACCTTCTACGAATGCCAATCGGATTTACCTCGAAGGAAAGGGCTAACTTCTATGATACCACCGTGGTTCGGGTGTCAGTCGTTTTCAGCACGAACCGCTTCGGCGCCCGGCGCGAACTCCGCCTCGGGCCTTCCGGTGAGGGTGGTTCCGGGTTGATCCAGGGTTTCTCTTATCTTGCGGGCCAAGCCATCCGGATTGAATGGCTTAGCGAGGAAATCCTGCTCTATTCCTTCAAATTCAGCCGGGGGATGGCCCGAAAAATAAACCACCTTCAGCGCCGGATCCGCCTGGCGCAGGCGGCGTGCCAGCTCCAGGCCGTTCCCATCGGGGAGGCCGATGTCGGTGAGCAGCAGGCGGATCTCCTCCCGGTGCAACTGGAACTGGGCCGCCGCCTCGCGAGCCGTCTGCGCACCCAGCACGCGGTACCCCCATGTCTCCAGCAGGATTCTCGAGATTCGCAGTGTGGCGGGCTCGTCTTCCACCACCAGAATGGTCTCGCGTTC
>CAZMRK010000510.1:0-2508 GCA_964568355.1 uncultured Solibacteraceae bacterium
GCGGGGGTCGATCCGGCCAATCTATGGGTCGCAACCGATACCGGCATGATCCTGAAGCTGGTTCCCTGAAACAGGATCTGCCAGTCTCGTTTTATCCACAAACAATGCACTTCGATAGCGGCATAACACATTGATTTCAGGGCAAATGTTTCTTGAGGAAAAGCTCGGGAAATCACAAAAATTCATTTGACTGAAACATTGCGCAGGCGCATAGTGAAGAAGGTTCCAAGAGGTTTGAGGAACAGCAAGCCTCCGGAGACGTAGCGAGCCTGGAACGTTGATCCGCAGCCTGTACCTATCAAAAATAGAAAAGGGCAGCGGGGAGCGAAGGGCAATCGGGCGTAGCTGGAAGGTGTGCTTCCTGATCGGGGACCGGGTGGAACGCGTCGATCCGCGTCGGCTTGAAAGAGCCGGGGCGGGGAGTGGAAACTCGGGAGTCGATTAGGAGAGCAGGAACGGAATCAGGCAACGGGTTTTAGCGATGAAGCCGCCCGACCCCGGGAAACCGGAACGAGCGGGGGAGCAAAGAACCGAACGGGTCTGAGGAATTTTCTGCGGGGCTTTGAAGAAGCAGGCCGGGAACGTTGACCTTGGAATGGCAACCGGGTAGCCGGAAGTCGTCCTGAGCGAGCGAAAGGCCGTTTCGAGAAGTCGGCACCAGCCAGGAAGGACTGGCAGGCGGGCCTGGGAGCTTTGATCCGCAGTTCCGTAAAAGGAGCAGCGGGGAGTGAACAGGTTGGACGCCCGGGAGTCCTGGCTGCAAAGCTCAATGCCGTGCATGCCGGTGGTGAGCTTGGCTGCGAATTGAGTCACTTGGAACCATTTTTCTTTTTGGGGCCATCTTTTCCCACCGGTTCCTCGCCTGGATTTTCTCCTACGTCTTCCTCACTCCGCGCTTTGTTGTTCTGTGGTACGGTAAATGTTTCAATGCAGAATGGAGGCATCATGGAGGCCCTGGGCCTGATTGAAACGAAGGGTTTGGTGGGCGCTATCGAAGCTGCCGATGCGATGGTGAAAACGGCCAATGTAGTCCTCACGGGGAAGGAGTTCGTGGGGGCCGGCTACGTGGCCATCACCGTCCGCGGAGATGTTGGCGCGGTGAAGGCGGCCACCGACGCCGGAGCCGCGGCCGCTCGCCGTGTCGGTGAGCTGGTCAGCGTCCATGTGATTCCTCGCCCGCACGAAGAGGTGGAGAAGGTGTTGCCCGGCGCTGGACCGGCCAAAAAATCTCTCGGTTAATGCTCGAAGACAAAGACCTCGTTTCCATTCAAGAGGTCCGCACCAAAGTAGAGAAGGCCTACGCCGCCTGGCAAAAGTATCGCGCTTACACCCAGGAACAGGTAGACGCGATTGTGGAGCGGATGGCGGCAGCCGCCCGGGCGCAGGCCCGGCGCCTGGCCGAGCTCGCTGTGGAAGAGACGGGCTACGGCAACGCCTCCGATAAGCTGGCCAAGAACCTGCTCTGCGCGGACCTGCTGCCGCAGCGTATGCGCGGCATGAAGACCGTCGGGATTGTGCGCGAGATTCCGGAAGAAAAGCTGGTGGAGATCGCGGTTCCCGTAGGTGTAGTCGCCGCCATTCTGCCCGTCACCAATCCCACGTCCACGGTGATTTACAAAACGCTGATCTCGCTGAAAGCCGGCAACGCCATCGTGATCAGCCCGCATCCCCATGCCATGCGCTCGACCTGCGAGACGGCCGACGTGCTGTACCGCGCGGCGCTTGAAGCCGGGGCTCCGGAGGAGATCATCCAGTGCGTCCACACGCTGAGCCTGGACGGTACCCATGCGCTGATGCGGCACGAGCACACCGGCGTGATTCTTTCCACCGGCGGACATGGCATCGTGAAGGCGGCATATTCGAGCGGGAAGCCGGCGTTCGGCGTCGGCCCGGGCAACGTGCCGGTGATGATCGAGCGCTCGGCTGACGTGGTGGACGCTATCAACAAAGTGGTGGACGGCAAATCCTTCGACTACGGCACAGTCTGTTCAAGCGAGCAGGCGATTGTGGTCGAAGAGCCGCTGAAAGATCGCGTGCTGGCCCAGTTGAAGGCCCGCAAGGCCTTCCTCTGCAATGCGGCCCAAAAAGAAGCGCTGGGCAAGCTGCTGATCACGCCCAACTGGACCATCAATCCCAAGTGCGTGGGCCAGGCACCCGGCAAGATCGCGCGCATGGCCGGTTTCGAGGTCCCCGCGGATACTTCGATTCTGGTGGCGGAACTGGAAGGCGTGGGCAAGCAGCACCCGCTTTCGGTGGAAAAGCTCTCCCCGGTTCTGGCGATGTACGTGGTAAAGGACTTTGCCGCAGGCCTGGCCGTCTGCGACAGCCTGCTGCACTTCGGCGGGCTGGGCCACACCTGCGTCATCCACTCGAACGATGATGCCCGCATCCGCGAATTCGCGCTGAAGATGCCGGCCAACCGCGTGCTGGTGAACACACCGGCGCCGCAAGGCTCCACGGGGATCACCACCAACGTATATCCATCAATGACGCTCGGGTGCGGCGCCA
>CAZMRK010000511.1:0-3054 GCA_964568355.1 uncultured Solibacteraceae bacterium
AACGAGATCAACACCATTCCGGGATTTACGTCGATCAGCATGTATCCCAAGATGTGGGAGCACAGCGGCCTGGCCTTTCCCCGGCTGGTAGACCGGCTGATCGAACTGGCGCTCGAACGCCACCAGGCGCGAAAGGCCACCAGGTTCACGCGATAAAATGAGACTATCCGCGAGGTAACTTCGGTCTAGCCGTGGTCATGCGCTCTTCTTTACTGGTTTTGTTGTTTCTGGTCCCTGCTCTATTCGGTCAGGACGAGGACCTGGGCCCGCTGGTCAAGCGGCTGACTGACGCGTATGCCATTGTGGAGCAGAACGCGGCCGATCCGGTTTCGTCCGAACAGGCGTTCTACCAGGGCGCCATTCCGGGTATGCTGCGGCGGCTGGATCCGCATTCGGTTTTCTTCGATCCGGGACAGTTCGAACAGCTCAAAAAACTGGAGACCTCGACGCAAAAAGGCTTCGGCAGCGTGGTGTCGGTCCTGCCGGGACGGGTGATCGTGCTGCAGACGCTGCCGGGGACTCCTTCGGCGAAGTCCGGCATTGCGCCGGGCGATGAGATTCTGGCGATCAACGGCTATCAGCTCAGCCGGCTGGACATGGAGCAACTGGTGGGGCTGTTGGGGCAGTCACGACAGCAGCAGGCGCGGCTGGACGTGAAGCGCCCCAATCAGCCGGGGATTTTGCAGTTCATCATGACGCCGCAGGAGATGCAGTCACCCAGCGTGGAGCGGACCTTCCTGCTGAAGCCGGGCGTGGGATATTTGCGGGTATCCAGTTTCGATGAGAAAACCGGCGACCAGATCCGCGAGGGCATTGAAAAGCTGGGCGGCCGAAAGCTGAAGGGGCTGGTGCTCGATCTACGCAACAATCCTGGTGGAATGTTGACCGCGGCCATCGCTACGGCGGGCCTGTTTCTGAAGCCGGGGCAGACCATCGTGACGGTGCGCGGGCGCAACGTGGCGGAAAAGACCGAGAAGGTTCCGGAAAAAGCGACTCCCTACGAATTTCCGATGTGCGTGCTGGTGAACGGGAAGAGCGCCAGCGCGTCGGAGATCGTTTCGGGCGCCTTGCAGGATCACGACCGGGCTACCATCATCGGCGAGCCGAGTTTTGGCAAGGGCCTGGTGGAGAGTGTCTATCCGCTATCGGACAGCACGGGGCTGGCGCTGACCACGGCGCTCTACTATACACCCAGCGGGCGGTCGATTCAGAAGCCGCTCGATTCTGCGCAATTTGCGCTGGCCGAAAAAGCCTCGCATCCCAACAGCCAGGGCGACTTCCAGACTGATGCGGGGCGCAAAGTCACCGGCGGCGGAGGGATCGTGCCGGACGAGGTTGTGTTTCCGCCGGCAATGACGCGGCTGCGCGCGGTACTCGACGGCAGCGGTGTGTTTACCACTTACGCGACCGGCTACCTGCGGGACCACAAGGTGGGCGACGATTTCGATGTGACGCCGGCGTTGCTGGACGATTTCAAGGTTTTCGTAGCGCAGCGCGGCATCCAGCCCGGGGTAGCGGAGTGGTCCGGTGAGCGCGACTTCATCCAGGCGCGGCTGAAGACGGAGATTTTCAACCAGGCGCTGGGAGTGGAGAAGGGCGACGAGATCGAAGCCCGGCGCGATCCGCAGGTTTTGAAGGCCCTGGAAATACTAAAATAGGGGTCCATGTCCATACCCCAACTTTCGCCGGATACTCTAAAACTGCTCGGGCAATACGACACGCCCACCATCTGCAATGTGATCGAGTTATTCAACGTGCGGCCGCGCCATGCCGGCTACATGGACGACCGGATCCGCGCATGCTTTCCGGAGATGCCGCCGATTGTCGGCTATGCCTCCACGGCGACCATACGCACCGCGGCGCGCGCCGAAGGCGAAGTATATTCTTCGATCGACGATCAGTTGCGGGCGTTCGGCGAAATCCCTGGCCCGCCGATCGTGGTGTTTCAGGACCTGGACGACCCGGCGGTGGCAGCCACGTTCGGAGAGATCATGTGCGCCAGTTACCAGGCGTTCGGCGCCGTGGGGCTGATCACCAGCGGCACGGCGCGCGACCTGGACCAGGTGCGGCGTCTGGGCTTTTCGGCCTTCAGCAACGGCACCATCTGCTCCCATGGCTATAGCCACATCCCCTCCGTGCACGTCCCGGTGCGCGTGGGAGGGCTGACCGTCTATCCCGGGGATCTGCTGCACGGGGACGCCAACGGCGTGACCAGCATTCCGCATGACATCGCCAGCGAGGTAGCGGCGGCCAGCGCGGACTATGTGGCCGCCGAGGCCATCATCCTGAACTTCCTCAAGACCGGATCGAAGGATGTGAAGCAGTATTCCGAAGCACGGAAGCAGGCGATGCACCAGATTGGAGAACTCGGCAAACGTGTCCGCTCCACGCGTCCAGCGGCCTGAACCGCGGTGCGAAATCCTCTGTGCCCGATGGGATAATGAGACCGGAGGTTGGATCTGTGGCTACCACGACGTTGTCACTCGAGCAGGAGAAAAACCCCTGGCTGGCCGCCGAAGCCCGCTTCGATGAAGCAGCGGCCCTGCTGAAGCTCGAAGATGGCATGTGCAAGGTGCTGAAGAGCCCCGCGAAGGAGATCACCGTCAACATTCCCGTGCAACTGGATGACGGGCGCCTGGAAGTGTTCACAGGCTATCGGGTGCAGCATTCGGTGGCGCGCGGACCGGGCAAGGGCGGTATCCGCTTCGCGCCGAACGTGACCCTCGACGAGGTGCGCGCCCTGGCATCGTGGATGACCTGGAAATGCGCGGTGGTGAATATTCCGTTCGGAGGGGCCAAAGGCGGCGTGATCTGCGATCCCAATCTCCTCTCGGATAGCGAACTGGAGAAGCTTACGCGGCGTTATACCGCGGAGATTATCGATTTCCTGGGACCGGAGCGCGACGTACCCGCGCCGGACGTGAACACCAACGAGAAGGTCATGGCCTGGGTCATGGACACCTACTCGATGCACGTGCGCCATACGGTTACGGCCATTGTGACCGGCAAGCCGATGTCGTTGGGGGGCTCGCGCGGGCGGCCGGAGGCGACCGG
>CAZMRK010000512.1:0-3134 GCA_964568355.1 uncultured Solibacteraceae bacterium
TTCTCCAGCAGTTCGCGGAAGCCCCAGCGGGTCATCAGGCGCTCGCTCAGGCAAAGCGGCAGGCGTGTCGCCTGAGCCAGTTCGCGATAGGCAGCCAGGTTGTCCTGGGGCAGCATCTCTTCCAGCCACATGGGCGAGTAAGGCTCCAGTGCCTGGGCGATACGGATGGCGCTGGGCAGGTTCCAGTAGCCGTGGAACTCCATCGCCACATCCATGGAGTCGCCGAACTCTTCGCGAATCAGGCGCAATGGCTCGATCGCCAGACGCATCTGGTCGGCAGTAATATACTGACCGCGCGTCTCGGCCGCGATCGGGTCGAACGGCCAGATCTTCATGGCGTGGATGCCGGACTGCTTCAATTCGCGAGCGAGGCGGACAGGCTCGCGCAGGAAGTCGACGTGGTCGTAGCAGGTGTTATAGATACGAATCGATTCGCGCGAAGCTCCACCCAGGAGCTGATAGACCGGCTGGCCCGCCACTTTGCCGGCCAGATCCCAGAGCGCCAGATCGACGGCGCTGATGGCGCGCATCTCCGCTCCGCCCCAGCCGCTGTAGGAGATGGCCTGGAACATATCCGCCCAGAGGCGATCGATTTGTAGCGGATCGCGGCCCAGCAGGACCGGCGCGAGCGACCGTTCGACCACGGCCTTCTCTGCTTCCGGATGAGGGTAGGTCTCACCCAGGCCGGTAAGACCGGTATCGGTGTGGAGGCGGACCCAAAGCCACTGAATCGGTCCGGCGTGCACGGTAATGCCCCGCGCCAGGTGAATGGTTTCGACGGCGACAATGCGCATACAATAAAGCTATCAGTATCATGCCGGCTATATCCGCCCTGGCAGTGCTCCTTCTTTTGGGGCTATGGGCCTTGATTGTCCAGCGCCGCTAAAAGATCACTATGGTCAACCTGCATCTCGATTCAGCGATTCTGAATGTATCTCTCCTGTGGCTGCTGACCACGCCGCACGAGTTCGCGCACGCCTGGGTGGCGACGCGGCTCGGAGACGACACACCACAGCGGGAGGGGCGCGTCAGCCTGAATCCCATGATGCACGTGGACTGGCTGGGGACGGTGATTCTGCCGGCGATCACTTCGCTCATGGGTGCAGGCTTCCTGGGGTGGGGACGCCCCGTCAACACAAACCCGTCGAAGCTCCGATGGGGCTTGAACGGCCTGGCGATGGTCGCGCTGGCAGGCCCGGTGAGCAACGTGATCTTTGCCGTGGTCCTGGCGGCCGCGGCAATGGTGGGTGTACATTTCTGGCCGGCTTTTGCGCAGTTTGCCGCGCAAGGGGTCCGGCTCAGCCTTTACCTGGCGATTTTCAATCTGCTGCCGGTGCCCCCGCTGGACGGCTCCAAGCTGCTGCTGGCCGCACGCATCCCCTGGGTGGTTTATCAGGAACTGGCGCGTGCAGGCTTCCTGCTGCTCGTGCTTGCGATGGCCGGCACCAACCTGGGCACCTGGATGAGCGTATGGAGCTTCGAGGGCGCGGAACGGATCTTCGGACTGTTTCCCTAACGCCGGGCCGGGGAACTTCCCCCAGCCGGCTGGTGTCAGCTTCGTAGAGCCTTCATGCCGGCGAGCAAACGATCGCCAGTCCTGGACTGGTGGACCGAGTCTTTTCTCCCTTGGGCGGCGAGCTTCGGCAGAAGCCTGGCCCTGGTGCTGGCAGCGTTCGCGCTGATTCTGGCCATCGCCATTGGAAGCGGAGTGCTGGGCACGGTGACTACGCTGGCATGGAGACGCCTGCCTTACGAACACGCCGATAGCCTGCTGGCGGCCTCCGGCCGGGGCTTCGCCTGGCCTGCCGGCGATTTCCTTTCCGACCGTGTGCTGCGGCTGTGGAAGGTGGATGCGCGTCACCTGGCCGATGTCTCGGCTTTCCGCTGGACAACCTTTAGCGGTTATGGCTTCAAGCCAATCGCCGGAGCGCGTGTTTCCACCGATTTTTTCCAGACCTTGGGCGTGCGGGCGGAGCTTGGCCGCGTTGCCTTCGAACCGCACGAACAGCATGCGCTCGTACTGAGTTACGAATTCTGGCGGAAGCAGTTGGGAGGGGATCGCAAAGTGCTGGGCCGGAGGCTGGACCTGGATGGCGAAGAGTATCATGTAGCCGGCGTGCTGCCGCCCGAGTTCTGGTTCGTTACCCGCAAAATCCAGGTGTGGGCACCGGCGGAACTCGAATTAGCCGCTCCCGGAGTGCAGGGCGCCCGTTTCGGGGCTATCGTTCGCCTCAAGCCGGGCGTTCGCCGCGAAAAAGCCGCGCAAGACCTGTGGATGATCGGAGGACGCGGCCTGATGTTTTCCGGCGTGCGTCTGGCCCGCATTGAGGACGAACTGCTGCGCAATATCGTGCCGTTGTTCTGGTTCGCCGCCGACGCCATGGCGCTGGTGGCGATCGTTGGAGCGCTGGATCTGGTCCGCTTCGCGCTGAAGCGCAGGCGCCCGGACAGCATCCTGCGCCGCGCGCGCTTTGATGTTTTCCTGCTGGCGAAGACGGCGGCGGCAATTGGGGCGCTGACCGGACTATGGCTGATCCTGGTGGATCCGGCGCGCCATCCGCTGCATTGGGGAGGCGGCGAGAGTCTGGCGCTGGGATTCTGGCTATTCGGGCTGGCGGCGTGCGGGCTGGTGTACTGGTCGCTGATCGACCAGCGCTACCGCTGCCGCGTCTGCCTGCGCCGGCTGCGGATGCCGGTGCCCACCGGTTCCTGGGGCACGCCCTTGCTCAACCGTCCCGGCACCGAGTACATCTGCCCGTTCGGCCATGGCAAAGTGAATGTCGCCTCTTCTCATTTGTTCGGGATGGAGCCGGCCCGCTGGACCTATTATGGAGATTTCTGGCAGGAACTGGTGCAGCAGGAAGAGACCACGCACGAGGAGTAGCCAAGGCGCGAGCCGCAAGTGATACGCTAGAAGATCCATGAAGAAGAAGTTCGGCGTGCACATGTTGCTTTTGGGGCTTGCTTGCCTGGCGCTGGCGGCGCTCCCAGCAACCGCGGGTGCGGTCCCCAAGAAGCCCAAGCTGGTGGTGGCGATCGTCATCGACCAATTCCGATACGACTACCTGACGCGATTCGAGAGCGAGTACACCGGCGGCTTCCATCGTCTGCTGACCCAGGGAGCGGTCTTTTCC
>CAZMRK010000513.1:0-9121 GCA_964568355.1 uncultured Solibacteraceae bacterium
CGCGTGGTCGACACGCACCTCCATTTCTACGATCCCTCCCGTCCGCAAGGCGTCCCCTGGCCGGCGAAGGAAGAAAAAGTCCTTTACCGGACCGTGCTTCCGGCCGAGTTCGAAAAACTGACCGCTCCCTACGGGGTTACCGGAGCCATCGTCGTGGAGGCCAGTCCCTGGCTGGAGGATAACCAGTGGGTTCTGGACCTGGCGGCGCGGAGCCCGATCATTCTGGGCATGGTCGGACATCTGGACCCGGGGACGTCGGAGTTTCGCCGGCACCTGGCCCGGTTTCATCGGAACCCGCTCTTCCGGGGTATCCGCGTGAACGGGGACGCGATCTCTAAGGGATTGCAGCAGAAGGAGTTCCTGGAGGACTTGTCACGTCTGGCGGAGGCTGACCTGGAGTTGGATGTCATTGGCAACACCGCTATGCTGCCCGTGCTGGTGCGCCTGACCGATCGCTTGCCCAAGCTTCGCATTGTCATCAACCACCTGCCGTTTGACTGGCCGTCACCGCCACCGGCGTTAAAGGAGTTGGGACAGCGGCCGCAGGTCTACGCGAAGGTTTCCGGCGTTCTGCGCAAGAACGGCGGCAATTATCAGCGCAGCCTGGATGAATTGTGGGATGCTTTCGGACCGGACCACGTGGTTTATGGGAGCAACTGGCCGGTGAGCGACCTGGTGGGCCCCTACGACGCCGTCTTTCGGGTGGTTCACAAGTACTTCGAGAAAAAGGGGCCGGAGGCGGCGGAGAAGTATTTCTGGAGAAATTCCCAGGCCGCCTACCGCTGGGTCAGCCGCTAAACGGATCGCCCCAGCGGGCGCGGCGGGCCTCCCGAAACCGTTCTCGATCGCGGCGAGGGACTTTGACGGCATCCAGCACGCCGGCCCGGCACAGGTCGAGCGTAATCAGGCCCGGCTGATGACGGGGATGCCGGATAATGCGCGCCGGAGGCAGCGCTACGGGCATTCGCGCCAGGGCCACATAGCTGAACTTCTCATCCTCGTATCCCAGGGCGCCGTCTTTGAGGCGCCGGTGAAGCGAGGATCGCTCCACGCGCTGGCTGAAGTGGCACCAGTCGGGAGATGCAATCGGGCATGGACTGGCCGCCGGGCAAGGTGCCAACATATTGGCGCCTTGCGTAAGCAGAGAGTCGCGGATCTGGCGGATCAAGGAAAACCCCTTGGGGGTCCCCGGTTCGATGACCACCAGCGCCACGTGGCAGGCGTGCCATAGCCGTACGGCCACTTCCAAGGCAGAAGGCCCGGACAGTTCGCCCAAGGAGTACGCGGCGATTACCAGATCCCGAGCGGGCACCGCCTCCGGCCCGCGAAGATCCCAGTCCTGCCAGGATGCCTCCGGGAGCCATTCCCTGCCCGCTTGGGCCAGTGTGCTATCCGGTTCGAGCAGGGTGAACTCCGCCAGCGCGGGGAAGATCGAGCGGGCGGCGAGGCTGGCCGCGCCCGTGCCGGCGCCGGCATCCAGCAGAGAGCCGACAGGCACTTCGCCCAAGCGTTTCCGCACCTCGGCCAAGACCGCGGCAGCGGCCGCGTAGGTGGCCGGCATCCGGGTGACCAGGTAGGCCGCCAGACGGTCGGGGTTGGGTAACTGGCGGATCCGGGCGGGTTGTCCGGCGCGGTAGGCGTCGGAAAGCTCCTTCGCGGCTCTCCGGAGCACGGCGAAGCCGATTTGTTCGGCGCTCCGCTCGCCGGCCGCGCGAATGGCTAAGGGAAGCTGCACCTTCTCATTTTAGGGGGAACGCAAGTAAGAACCGCTCCCTCACGGTCGCGGCTCGGTAACTGTTGTTTATGGTCGGCCCTTGAGGGCGGAGTCCATCGAAATATGCTGCGTGTCCAGGATGGTACCGGTGGCGCGCTCCAGAGCCGCGCGCGCTTTCACATAAGCGCTCTTGGCAACGACCTCCGCCGATTTGGCCTGGGCCAGGTAGCTTTCGTACTGGATGACGAAGAAAGCGGTCGAGGCGCCCACGGCGAACTTCTCCTGTTCCGCCGCCAAGGACTCTTCCTGCAGTTTGCGAGCCTGGACAGCGGCTTCATAGGCCGCGCGCGAACGCCGCATGGCGATGACGGCATCCTGCACTTCCAGCCTGGCCTGATTCTGCAATTGCCGCAGACGGATCTCGGTCTGGCGCAGTTGCAGCTCATCGCGGGCCATGTCGCTTTCGGCGATGCGGTTGCGGAACGGAAGAGTCACCTGCACCCCGATGCCGTAAGTAGGATATTTCCGGGTAGCCAACTGTTCGAGCACCCCGCCATATCCACCGACAAAGCGCGGGTCGGCGCTGTTGGGCGTGGCCAGGGGGTTGACCTGCCCCGCCAAGGCGTTGTTCTGCGCCACACCGACCAGGTCCACTTCCGGCAGCAACGCATTGCGGGAACCTTTCAGGGTGATCTGCGAGTTTTGCATCTGAATCGCACCCTGCGCCAGATCGGGCCGGTTGGCCAGCGCCTGGTCCATCAGATCCTGAACGGGCTGGACCTTGTCGGATCCCGGCACGTCCAGCGTATCGGTGGGGATAATGCGGGCTTCCCGCACCAGCGGGTCTTCGTGCCCCCGGCGAGTCAGCACGTTCTTGAGAATGGCTTCCTGCTCTTCAAGCAGCCCGGTAGCATTGATCAGATCCTGGCGGCTGGAGAAGACCTGGGCGTTGGCGCGCGTCAGTTCGACCGGAGCCAAGGTTCCCTCGTCCACCTGCGCCTTCGTGTCGTCATAGAGCTTCTGGGCCAAAGCGACGGTTTCTTCTTTTACTTTCCGGTCTTCGTACAGCGCCACCAGGTCGGTGTAGAGCCGCACCACGCCATAAACGGTCGCAATGAGCTGCTGGCGAAACAGCAGCGAGGTGATGCGCTGCTGGTTTTGCGCGATCTGGATGAAGCGCCGGTTGACGCTGCGGCCAAAGCCGCGCAGCAACGGCTGGGTCACGGTAATGCCGAAGCTCGAAGCGGTGAACGGGCTTATGCTGCTGCGGATGGAATTGAGCGACTGGTGCGAATTGGTGAACCCGACATTGACCAGAGTTCCGGTGCTGAATCCCTGCTGGTATCCTGCGTTGGCGGTCCCGGTCTCGGTGACCAGCGAACTGGTTCCGGTGGCGACGGTGTTAGCTTGAGGCGCGGTCTGGTGGGCCCAATTCAGCGTGCCGACCAATGCCGGATCGTACTGCGGAATGAGGGGACCGGCCGAGTCGCCAATCGTACCCAACAGCGACAGGTTGGTTTGGGCCGCGCTGAGGACGCCGAGCTCGAGCGCGTTGGAGGCCACGGTGGCGCCCGGCGTGGTTCCAGGTGAAGCAGCCGAGGTCACCAGGGGGCTATTCGGACCACCTACCCCCGCCGGCGTTTCTGCCAGAATAAACGGAACGCCGCGCAAAACACCGCCGCCCTGCGCGCGCATCAGCTCCATATCCGAAACCGGCAGGCTGAACCGCTCCAGTTCCACGTCCAGATTGTTTTCGATCGCCAGAGCCAGCGCGTCAGAGAGCGTAAGGTACAGATTCCCTGCCCGGATCAACTGCTGCACGCGAGGAGAGTTTTCGAAGTTTACTCGCGGAACGGACATGGGGTAGTAAGGGCGCCACAATGCGTTGCGGCCACCCGCGGTGACCGCCGGCCCCTGGCTCCAAAGGGGGAGCACACACAAAACGAACGACAGAAAGATACTGACAATGGATTTCGGCATCGATACTCGTATGTTATCGTGGGCTCGCCCCAGGGTACGATCAGTGGGAGCCACCGGCAGCTTTGGGCGCTGGTTTTGCGGTTACCGGAACGGGCTTGACCTTCACGCCTTCGCGAACGGCATCACTGGGATTGGCGATGACGCTCTGCCCTTTTTCGACGCCCGAGATCACTTCAATCCGGTCACCATAATCGCGCCCAAGGACCAGCTTCTGAAAGTGTACCGTCTGGTCCGGCTGAACGACGGCCACCTGAGGCCCGTCGCCGCGGATCACTAATGTATCTCCGGGAATCAGGACAGGCGGTTGAGCCCTTTTCATATTCAGGTCTACCTGGCAATATGTCCCCGGCAGCAGAGTGCCGTCCGGATTCTTCACTTGCACTTCGACCAGTAACGTGCGGCTCGCCGGATCCAGAGAATTGGACGTTCGCGTGACCGTCCCGGTGTAGTGCTTGCCAGGCTGGTCCGGGATCAGCAGTTCGGCCTGCTGCCCCACGTGAACCGATGGGGCGTCCGACTGCGGCACGTTGATATAAGTGCGAACCGGGTTGGTTTGCGCCACGCGAAACAGCAGCGTCGTGCCGCTGGTGATCAGAGCGCCGACGTCCACGTTGCGGACCGTGATGACGCCGGCGAAAGGCGCGCGCACCTGTTGATATCCCTCCAGTTCGGTGAGACGGGCCAGGTTCGCTTCCGCGGCCGCCACATTGCTCTGGGCCGCGGCGATGGCTTTTTCGAGCGCCTGGGAATTGGCCACTTGCGCCTGATATTGCGCTTGATACGTATCGTTCTCCTGGCGGGAGACCACACCCTTGGTCAACAGGTTGCCCCAGCGTTGGGCGGTTACGCGGGCCAACTCCTCGTTGGTCTTGCCCTGGCGATAGTTGGCGCGAGCCTGTTCCAAAGCCGACTGCGACTGCTGCAAGGCCGCCTTGGCCTGCTGCACCTGCTGGCCGATCTCCGGGGCTTCGATTTCAGCCACAAGCTGGCCGGCACGCACGCGGTCGCCAATGTCGACGTAGCGGCGTTTGACGTATCCATCCGCCCTCGCCAGGATCGGCGCCTCGGTCATCGCCTGGATATTGCCCGGAAGAACCAGTTCGGCTTTGGAGGAGGATTCCTGTACGGTCGAGACGGTCACGGTCGGGAGAGCCTCCTTTTCCGCGTTGGCTTCGGCCACGAGCAGGGACTCACGCTGCTGGCGCGGGAGGTAGCCGGCGAGAAACCCAATCGCCAAAACGAGCACGGCCAGAGCAGCGATCACCCAGAGCGTCCGGCTGGTGGGACGCGCCGGTGCGTGCGGCTGCGCCACGGCGAGTTGCATCCTGCGCTGCTCCTCCAGTTGACGCCGCAATTCTTCGATCTCGGCGCGTAACTGGGCCTCGGTGTTCTCCACTGCCACTTCGCTTTCCTCGGGTCTATTCCACTCAGTTTGCTTCATACAGAATTTTCAGGCGTTCCGCAATTCGGTATACTCGCCACCCTGTTCCTCCACTTCGATCCGCTTGTCGAAATCGGTCGGCGCCGTCTTACGCAGGTAACTATAAACAATCGGTACGATAAACAGCGTAGTAACGGTTGCCACCAGCAGGCCTCCGATAACGGCCCGGCCGAGAGGCGCGTTCTGCTCGCCTCCTTCGCCCAGCCCCAGGGCCATGGGCAGCATGCCCATGATCATTGCCAGCGCCGTCATCATGACCGGACGCAGACGAGTGAATCCTGCCGAAAAAGCGGCTGCACGAGGACCCTTCCCTTCCAACTGCTCGTCATTGGCGAACACCACCATCAGAATGCTATTGGCGGTGGCGACGCCGATACACATGATCGACCCCATTAGCGAGGGCACGCTCAAGCTGGTCTGGGTGACGAACAGCATCCACAAGATTCCCGCGATCGCGCCAGGCAAGGCCATCAAAATGATGAACGGATCCACCCAGGATTGAAAGTTCACTGCCATCAGCAGGTAAACCAGAATCACGGCGAAGATCATGCCCAGGCCTAGCCGGTAAAACGACGACTGCATTGTCGCGTATTGGCCGCGAACCATCAGCGTGACGCCCTTGGGCAGCTTGGGAGTCGCCTGCTTGACGATCTGATCGACCGCCGCCCCAACGCGTCCCAGATCCCGCCGGTCGACGTTCGCGTAGACGTCAATCAAGGGCTGCACATTGTAGTGATTCACAATTTGCGTCGTAACCCCGCGCTGGACTGTGGTCAGGTTGGAAAGCAATTGCGAGGAAGCCGGAAGCGAGCCGGGGTTGCCATATGCGGGAGAAGCCTGGTTGGGACTCGATCCGATCGAGGAAACCGCCGCATTGGCCGCGCCGGCGATGGAGTTGGGCGTTACGCTCAGCACGCCGGCCAGGGGGGCCGAGATGGGTGTATGCAGCAGCGCATCCATCGAATCGACGCGATATTGCGGCGTTTGCACGGCCACCGTGTAGTTCACACCATTGGCCCAGTTGAGCCACTGATTGGGCGCCACCTGGCCGCTGGAGCTGAGCGAGATCAGCAGGCTGTTGGTAACGTCGCGTTGGGTCAGCCCGAGTTGTCCGGCTTTCACCCGGTCGACGTTCAGGCGAATCTCCGGGGCATCGACCACCTGGTGAATGTGGACATCGGCGGCTCCCGGAATCGCGGCAACTTGCTCTCGCAGACCCTGCGCAATTTTATAGTTCAAGTCGGCGTTGCGGCCGACTACCTGGAGATCGATGGGGGCCGGCAATCCGAAGTTCAGAATCTGGTTGGTGATGTTGGCTGCCTCGAAATAAAACGTCACATCCGGAAATTTGGCATTCAGGCGTTTGCGCAGGCGGTCGGTGTATTCGGCCGTGGGTCCGTGTTTTTCCAAATTGAGCGAGATGAGGATATCGCCGTCGGAGTTGGAAATGTTCGGGCTGTCGCCGAACGCCAGGTTGAAGCCGCCGGCCGGAAGGCCGATATTGTCCATGATGGTATCGACTTCATCCGCCGGGATCACCTTGCGAATCTCATCTTCGATCCGGGCAAAGATCATCTCCGACCGTTCGATTCGTGTGCCGGCGGGCGGCCGCGCATGTAGCCGCATCTGTCCGGAATCGACGGTAGGAAAGAAGTCGCGGCCAACCAGCGCCGTCAGACCCAGCGAGCCGATGACGAAGACGCCGAAGAGCGTGAGCACCAGCGGCCGGTGATCGAGCGACCAGTCAAGCAAACCCGTATAGAAGGCCCGCATGCGCTCAAAACGCCGGTTGAACCAATAGTGCAGACGCCAGAAGATGCCGGTCCCTCCCGCCGATTCGCCGTGCTCGCCCTTGGCGTAGAGCTCCACTTCCAGCTTGAGCAGGTAGTGCACCATGGTCGGGATTAGAGTGCGGGACAGCAGGTAGGACGCCAGCATGGCGAATACTACCGCCATGGCCAGCGGAGTGAACAGATATTTGGCGGCGCCGGTAAGCAGCAGCACCGGCACGAACACGATGCAGATGGAAAGCGTAGAAACAAAGGCCGGAGCCGCGATCTGCTGAGCGCCATCCAGCACGGCGCGCACCAGCGGCTTCTTCATCGCCATGTTGCGGTGGGTGTTTTCGATTTCAACCGTCGCATCGTCGACCAGGATGCCCACGGCCAGGGCCAGACCGCCCAAGGTCATCACGTTGATGGTCTGGCCCATCAGGCTCAGGACAATCAGCGAGGTGAGAATCGAGAGCGGAATGGAGATGCAGACGATCAGCGTGCTGCGCCAGCTTCCCAGGAACAGCAGGATCATCATTCCGGTGAGAAACGCGGCGATGAGCGCCTCACGCAAGACGCCGCCGATGGCTGCGCGAACGAACAGAGACTGATCGAAAAGCTGACGAACCTCCAGCTCCGGCGGCAAGCCAGCCAAAATCTTGGGAAGAGCGGCTTTCACCGCGTTGACGATGGCCAACGTGGACGCCTGGCCGTTCTTGAGCACCGTCAGCAGCGCGCCGCGCGAGCCGTTGGTCCGCGCAATATTGGTCTGCACCAGAAATCCGTCGCGCACCTGCGCCACGTCTTTCATATAAACGGTCGCGCCGTTTACGTTCCGGATCGGCAAGTCATTCAGTTGCGAAACCAGCTCGGGGCTGCTGTTGACCTTCACCTGATACTCGCGATCGCCGATTTTGGCGGTGCCGGCCGGCAGAATCAGATTTTGCGCGGTTAGCGCATTGGAAACATCGGTAGCGGAGAGACCTTTGGCAAATAGCTGGCCGGGATCCAGGTCTACCATGATCTGACGCATCCGGCCGCCATAGGGTAGCGGGAGGGACGCTCCCTGCACGGTGGCGAGCTGCGTCCGGATAAAATTCTGGCCCAGGTCAAACAGCTCCTGTTCACTCAACGTCTTGCTGCGCAACCCCAACTGCAGGACCGGAACGCTCGAGGCGTCGTACTTCAGAATAATCGGCGAGAACATGCCCGGAGGCACGATACGCAGAATGGTCTGGGACATGGCCGCCACCTGGGCTAACGCCATCTCCACTTTCACCTTGGGATGGAAAAATACCCGAATGACGGAGATCCCGTTGTACGACTGTGACTCGATGTGCTCGATGTCATTTACGGTGGTCGTCAGACCGCGCTCGAAGATGGTGACCACGCGCTTCTCCATTTCGACCGGAGAAAGGCCGTTGTAGGTCCACACCACGCTGATAACGGGAATATCGATATACGGGAAGATATCCACCGGCATGGAGGTGATCGCGAAGCCGCCCAGCAACGCGATAATCACAGCCATGACGACAAAGGTATAGGGACGGCGTAGAGCTAATCTGACGATCCACATTGCAAATGATTCTAGAGGTTGCCGCTAAGTGCTGATTCCATTATGGAAAATCTACCGATATTTAGGATGATGCGGGCGGGTTACCGGTTGATAGCCCTTTCGGGCCATCGCGATCCGCCAGACTTTCGAGGTCTCGGGAGCTGCGCGGCTCCGTTTATGGTAAGTGGATGACCCCACGCTGGATGGCGGCGGTAGCCGCCTGCGTGCGGTCCTCTACTCCCAGTTTACTCAGAATGTTCTTCACGTGGTTTTTGACGGTGTGCTCGGCAATGTGCAGTTCAAAGGCGATCTGCTTGTTCCCCAGGCCGCGCACGATCAGAGCCAGCACTTCCATCTCGCGCGGGCTCAGGTTGGGACGGGGAATCTGCGCCGCCAGCGCCGAAGCCACCGCCGCCGGAAGATAACGCTCGCCGGCATAGACGGCGCGGATGGCTTTCAGCAGTTCGTCATGCAGCACGTCTTTGGTGAGATACGCCTGCACGCCGGCCTGCAGCGCACGATGAATGTCCTCGTCGCCGCCATAGGTGGTCAGCGCCACAATGCGGGCCTGAGGGGAATCGCGCCGGATGAGCTCGGCAGCCTCGACACCGGACATCACGGGCATACGGAGATCCATCAGCACCACATCGGGACGATGC
>CAZMRK010000514.1:0-4088 GCA_964568355.1 uncultured Solibacteraceae bacterium
ACCCGGCCGTTCTTCCAGAGCGCCGCCACCTCCTGTTGATTGAGCCGCAAGCGCAGCGAGTTACCGTGGATACGAAGTTTCATCGGACTCTCCAACCTCCCGAATAAATATTGAACCGGCGATCGCGGACAAAACCCAACAGGGTCATGCGAAATCGCAGCGCGGTCTCCACCGCCAGGCTGGAAGGCGCGCCCACTGCCGCCAGGACCGGAATGCCGGCCATCACCGCCTTTTGTACCAGCTCAAATCCCGCCCGGCCGCTGACCAGCATGAGACAGCCGCCCGGTTCTACGGCGGGATTGCGCAAGGCCGCTCCGATCAGCTTATCCACAGCATTGTGACGTCCGATATCCTCCCGAAGCGCCAGCAGGCGGCCATCCGGAGAAAACAGCGCCGCCGCGTGCAACCCTCCGGTACGCTCAAAGGCCGCCTGAGACTCCCGCAAAACCTGCGGCAGCCGGTGGATCAGCTCCGCGGCAATCACGGGAGCGCCGTCCGGCATCTCTCGACGCGGCTTGGCCTCCAGGGATTCGATCGACATCTTGCCGCAGACGCCGCAACTGGAGTGCGTGACGAAACTTCGGCGCAGGCGTTCAACATCCATCTCGACATCCGGTCTCAGCTCTACCCGGATGGTATTGCCGGCGCGCCGCGAATTCGATTCGTTTTCCCCATGCCCGATCGAGACAATCTGGCTGGCGTCTTCGATCACACCTTCGGTGACAAGGAATCCGGTTGCGAGGTCGCCGTCATCGCCCGGAGTTCGCATGGTGATAGAGAGAACGTTCCCGTTGACCAGGATTTCGAGCGGCTCCTCAACAGCCAGCAGATCCTGCCGGCGATCCGGCGAGCCGTCGCCCACAGCTTCGATAGGAACGACGAGTGTGTCACGGATCATAACGGTCCTGTGCATTCCGAGGCACGCGGAGGTCCATCCGTATGATGGAAGCAGGTTTTCAGTCTACACAGGATATCATTGCCAGATATGGACCAATCCGCGCCATTCCGGCGCATCTCGCGAGAGCACAAGCGCTACGGCTTCAGTGCCGCCCATCCTCCCGTCGTGACCATCTCGCCCGGAGAGACCGTAGTGGTCGAAACTCACGACGCGCGCTCGGGCACCATCCGCTCTTCGGCCGACCTTCTGGACAAACCCCATCCCGATGGCCCGAATCCGGTGACCGGCCCCATCTACGTGACCGGCGCCGAACCGGGCGACGCGCTGGTGGTGCATATTCGTGAAATCGCCCTTGACCGTCAGGGTTTTACGGCGGTGAAGGCGCGCGTTGGCTTGATCGGCGAGCGGGCGCCCCATTTCGCCACCCGTATGATTCCCATTCAGGATGGTTGGGCACACTTCTCTGAAACCCTCCGGTTTCCCGTCTCGCCCATGGTAGGGACGATCGGGGTGGCGCCGGCGTCCGGCGAGATTGCGTGTCTCTATCCCGGACGTCACGGCGGCAACATGGACAACAAGTTCGTACGTCCGGGCGCTACCCTGCACCTGCCTGTCGAAGTGCCGGGAGCGCTGCTGGCGCTGGGCGACGTCCATGCGGCCATGGGCGACGGCGAAGTCTCAATGATCGGCTTGGAGATCGCCGCCGAAGTCACGATCACCGTGGACCTCGCAAAGGGCGAAGCCATCAGCCGCCCCTGGCTGGAATACGGCGGGCTCTGGATCACCACCGGCGACGCCATGGACCCCGCCACGGCGATGCGCATCGCCTGCGACGAGATGGTGTCCCTGTTGATGCGCCGCCTGGGGCTCACCCTGGAAGAAGCCTACATGCTGGCTTCCATCCGCGCGGATCTGGCCATCTGCCAAAGCTGCGATCCCGGCCGCTTTCCCCTGACCACTCGCATGACGTACGCACACGGGTCAGAGACCCGCTAGTAGATGCATTTGGGACAAATTGTCCCACCGGCATTTCTTTATTTCTTTAGCATCAATAGCTTACAAGTGTGCCGCGGGCATTTTGTCCCAAATTGCATTTTTTCCGAGCACTGGTCAGTCTTCCTCGAACCGTCGCCCCGCCATCAGCCCGCCGTCCACCACGTGCACCGCCCCCGTAATGAAGCTCGCCTCCTCCGATGCCAGGAACAGGGCGCAGTGGGCAACCTCGCCCGGCTGCCCGATCCGGCCCATCGGATACATCTCCTTGAGCCTGGCGAATCCCGCGGGGTGGCTGCGCCAGTACCGCATGGAGGTTTCGGTCTCGATCGTGCCCGGGCAAATGATGTTGGACCGCACGCCGATATGCCCATAGTCGGCCGCCACCAGGCGCATCATCGAAATCAGCCCGCCCTTGGCCGCCGTATACGCGGTCTCTCCAAAAGCCGCCAGCGCATTGACGCTCGAAATGGTCACGATGCTCCCGCCGCCGCGAGCCTGCATCATCGGGATCGCCGCCCGGGTGCAAAGGAACGGCCCCTTCAGGCACACCGCAATGGTGCGGTCCCACGAGGCCTCGGTCAATTTGGTGATGGAAGTATCCCCCGACAAGTCAATGGCGTTGTTCACCAGAATGTCCAATCCGCCGAAAGTCTCACCGGTCCGCCGGAACGCGGCCTCCACCTGCTCCGCCGAGCTGATATCCGCCGCTACGCCGATCGCCTTGCCGCCCGCCGCCCGAATCTCTCCCGCCACCCGTTCCGCGCCCTCGCGCTGGATATCGGCCACCGCCACCGCGGCCCCTTCCGAGGCGAACAACCGCGCCATCTCGGACCCAATCGCTCCGGCCGCGCCGGTGATCAGCGCTACTTTGTTTTCCAGTCTTTGCCTCATAAACCGTGCAGTATACTGCACTAGTAGAATGCGAACGCCTTTCTTCCTCCTTCTTCTGCTCAGTGTGCTGCCGGCCAGCTCCGCTGATCTCCGCGCGGGGCGCGCCGGTGTCAAAATCACCCCGCCGCTGGGCATGCCGATGGCCGGCTACTACTATGTCCGGCTGAACGAAGGCACGCATGACGACCTCTTCGCCAAGGCCCTGGTGATCGAAAAGGACGGCGCGAAAGCGGCCATGGTGGCGCTCGACCTGGTAGGTGTGCCGCGCCCCATTGTGGAAGCCGCGCGCGAAGCGATCGGCAAGACGACCTCCGTCCCGCCGGCCAACGTGATGATCAGCGCGACCCATTCCCACACAGGCCCGGAGATGGGCAGCCGCCTGCGCGGCGTGGATGCCAAGACCGAAAAACTCGCCCAGGATTACCTGGCCTCTCTGCCCGGCCTGATCGCCGAGAGTGTGCGCAAGGCCGAAGCCGACCTGCAGCCCGTCCGCGTCCGCGCAGCTTTGGGCAAAGAGCGCGAGGTGAGCTTCATCCGGCGCTACTTCATGAAAGATGGCACGGTGGGCTGGAATCCCGGCAAGCGCAATCCCAAAATCGTCGGACCGGTGGGGACCATCGACCCGGATCTTCCCATCGTGCTGTTTGAATCCACGTCGGGCAAGCCCCTGGCCCTCTACGTCAACTTCGCCTGCCACCTGGATACCGTGGGCGGCATGCAGTTTTCCGCCGACTACGCCTACACCATCGGCCGCCTGCTCTCCGAAATCAAAGGTCCGGACCTGCTGACCATCTTCACGATCGGTACCGCCGGCAACATCAATCACATCGATACCTCGAGCGCCGAGCCGCAGAAAGGACATGTAGAAGGCGAGCGCATCGGCGCCATCCTGACCGGCGACATTCTCAAGGCATGGCGCCACCTGGAACCGATCGATCCGGGCGCCTTGCACGTGGCCAGCACGACGGTGCCGCTTCCCCTGGCGCATTACAGCCCCACCGAGGTCGAGCGGGCGCGGCAGATCGTGGCAGCCTACGGCAAGCCTAATGCCAGCCCGTTCCTCGAACAGGTGAACGCCTTCAAGGTGCTGGAACTGGAGGAGCGGCACGGCCAGCCGATCCAGGCCGAGGTGCAGGTGATCACCTTGGGCGAGCAGCTTGCGTGGGTAGGTATGCCCGGCGAGATCTTTGTCGAGCATGGCAAAGCGCTCAAGATCGCATCACCCTTTCCGCGCACGGTGATCGCCGAGCTGGCCAACGGCTCCATCGGTTACATCCCCGACCGGCAGGCCTATCCGCAAGGC
>CAZMRK010000515.1:0-7908 GCA_964568355.1 uncultured Solibacteraceae bacterium
GCAGACCAATGCCGACGTGAGCCGCGCGTCCCAGGTCCACCAGATTCCCCAGATGATCCGGCCCCAGATCGAACCCGTCACCAGGTTCGCCGCCAGGAATGCCAGGCCGACTTCGGTAGTCGCCACGGCCAGCGCGTCGTACCGGAAATTCTTCGTCACCAGGAATGCAATGCTGGCGAAAGCCGCCACGAACGCCGCCAGCATCGCGGTGATCGCGGCCGGCACGTGGAAGAAGATGATGCGGTAAATCATCCCCTGCGAGGCCTCGTCCGGCAACACCATAAAGATCGAGTAGAGATTGCGGGCCAGCAGCACCGCCGTCACTACTCCCAATGCGTAAATGATTTTTTCGCGCATATCCAAGACCTCGCGCGAGCCCGGCTCGCGCTACCCTCAGCCCACCAGCACCGTATCTACCAGCACCAGGGAAAGTGCTGTATAGATGACGTCAAACCCCGCCAGCATCTTCAGCCAGACCATGTTGTCCGGTGTCAGGGGCTGCCCGTTCACCAGTTCCGAGCTCAACAGCATGGCCGCCATCAGCGCTGGAATCATCATCGGATAGACCAGCAGCGGAAGCATCAGCTCGCGCAACCGGATGTTCACGGTCAGCGCGCTGAAAATCGTCCCGATGACCGTCAAGCCCCAGGTCCCCATCAGCAGCACCAGCATCAGCGGCCAGAACTGCACATACCACCGGACATTATAGAAAATGCCGAACACGAACAACGAAATCAGTTCCACAGCCATCAGCAGCAGAAAATTCGCCAGACACTTGCCGAGGAACAGGGCCGCGGCCGGAATCGGCGCAGCCACCAGCGCATCCAGACAGTCGTTCGGCAGTTCTCGCGCGAAGCTGCGATTCAGCACCAGTGTCCCCGCGAACGCGTAAACGATCCACAGAAGCCCGCCCGCGATCACGCGATTCTGTTCCTCGGAAGGATCGAAGGCAAAGCTGAACATCACCAGCATCACCACCGCGAACGCCAGCGAGGCGTTGATAGCCTCCTTGGTCCGCATCTCGGCGCGCAGATCTTTTGCCGCGATAAACAGGCTCTGGCGAATCACCGCCCAGCCGCCCGCCGGCGCGGGTTGCCCGGTAGGGCGAAGCTGCCTGGGCGCTGCCACCGTGCTCATCCACCTTCTCCGTAACGGGCATACACGAAACCGGGATCCGCTGCCATCTCCGGCGTCCGGCCGCCATGGAAGACCACCCGCCCGCGATTCAATAGCGCCACATGCGTCGCGAGTTCGAGCGCTTCCCGCAATTGGTGCGTGGAGAGAACAATCGTGCGCCCGTCCGCCAGGGCCCCCTGCAGCAGCTTTTGCAGCATTTCAATCGCCCGGTCGTCGAGCGCCGTAAACGGCTCATCCAGGAATAGCACCGAGGGATTGTGCAGAAAAGCCCTGGCTACCGCCAGCCGCTGGCGCATTCCTCGCGAAAACTCTCGCACCAGCCCGTCCTTCACCCGCTCCAGCCCCGTTCGTTCCAGCCATTCGAGCGCCGATTTTTTCGGATCCGGTAGCTGGTACAAGTGCCCGAACAGGCTCAGATTTTCCAGCGCGGAAAGTTCGTCGTAAACCGAAATGCCGTGTCCGATGAATCCGATTTGAGCCCGCGTCGAGGTCTCGCGCGGCTCGTTACCGAAGATTCGCACCTGCCCGCGGCCGGGCCGGTTAAAGCCCGCCAGGATGCGCAGCAGCGTCGTCTTCCCCGCCCCGTTGCGGCCGATCAGCGCCAGGCAGGAGCCTGCTTCGGCATCGAGTACGATGTCTCGCAGGGCAGGAAAATCCCCGTAAAACTTCCACACGCCCTCAACGGCGACGGCGGTCATTCTTCCCCTTCGCTGCGGCGGCCAATTCCCCGCCTCCAACCGCCGGTGCCGCCTGCCCCGCCGATTGTGCACGGTACAAAAGCACGAAGCCCAGCGCCAGAATGCCCAGCGCCAGGCCGAGAATCCAAATCACGTTGTCCCAGGCCTTGGGCATGATCTGCTCGATCGAAGGGCCGTTATCCTGGCTATCGGAATTCTCCGCGGAGGACGGCCCGCGCAGCGACCCGGTGCCCTGCACCTGAACCTGGAACGTCGAGCCTTTCACATCGTAGATATTGGCCTGCGTCCTCGGTTCCGCGCCGAGCGCCGTGATGCCGTCACCCGCTAGCGTGACCCCGTTCGGTGCCACCAGCCGCGTCGGTCCGCCTTGGAATAGAATCTTGCCCTCAAAGGTGCTCCCGGCGGAGAACGGCACCAGGTACGTCAGATCGATCCGCGTTTCCCCCGGTTTGATGGGGAAGTCCACTTTGTAGACATCGGCCTTGGCTGTCTTCTCCGCCGCCCGCTGGATGGGCATCCCCTGCGGAGCCGTACAATTGACCTGGACGATCCCCTTCGCCGCGGTGGGCAGATAAAACTTCAACGTGCCGCCGTCCGGATCGTTGTAGGTGATTTTGCCTTCGTTGCGGTAGATATAGGTCTCGCTGATCACCATCTGCGCCTGCGAAGGTTCGAACAGCATCATGTGCTGCGCCACCTTGGCATCACCGGGTTGTTTGGACGAGTTGAATACTTCGAGCGACAGGCCGGTGGTCGAAGACCCCGGTGGCAGCATGTGATTGTAGGTGACCCCGTCAAACGCAGTCTGGATCAGCCGCGGACCCGGCATGTCCGCCTTGATCGCGAACTTACCCTGGCCATCGGACTTCACGCTCTCCACCGACTCCATACCGTCCTGGCCCAGCTTGTAAAGCGTTACCGCCGCGCCGCTCTGCGGCTTTCCGGTCGTCTGGTTCAGAACCGTCCCGTCGATCGCAAATCCTCGCGCCAGCAACAGCAGGGCCAGCCCACTCAGCCGCATCGCCGTCATGACTGCACCGCCTTCATGGGCTTTCCGCATTCTCCGCAGAATTTCAAGCTCTCCTTAAACTTTGCTCCACAGGACGGGCAGGTCAAAGCATCTATTGGAGAAGGTTTGCGCTGCACTGCCGCCGCAGGGGCAGTAGCGCCGTTCAGGTTCAAGTTCTGCTTGAGCTTGTCGATCTCGGCCATGACCCCGGCCAGTTCCGTCTGCAGATCGCGCTTGGTCTGCTGATAGTCCTGGTCAGAGAGCTTTCCCAGCCGATACTCAAACTGTAAATCTCTTAGATTCTCGTAGATGGCGGCCTTCCGCTCATCCAGATGTTGAAAAGGGGATTCGGGTTCGGGTTCAGGCAGATCTTTTGCCCGGACGCTCAGGATGTAGACAAGCACCCCGATCGTGATGAGGGATGTAATGACAATGACCATCAATCTAGCTGGGACAGGTCCTTTTCGATCTGTTCGATGTGTTTCGCCAGGGCCGGATCCTCAGGGACAGGTTGCAGCTCTGCCAGCGGGCGCGGCTTCCGGTACTTCCGCACGAATAGCCAAATCACCCCCAAGCCGATCAGGATGGACGCATAGGGAATCAGCCATCCAAATGCGCTCGGGTCCCCACGAAACACTCCCTTGCCGTAATCCGCCACAAACTGGTCAACAATCGCCTGGTCGCTCATGCCCGCGGCCAGTTGGCGCGCAATGCGCTCCTTGGCCGGCTTGGAGAAACTGCACTCCAGCATGGAACAGGTCGCCACCGTGTCCGTGCACCCGCACTGGCAGGCCAGATGCCGCCCCACGCGAAGCACGGCTTCGCTCGGTTTTTCCGAGGCGGTCTGCGCCAGGGCCGCGACGGCCACCAGCACCAGCAGGCTATTTCTCAATCGGAGCATACTTCTTGGTATATCCGACCACTTCCGTACGGGCGTATTGCATCTTCACCTTGCTCGGCACCAGGGCCACCAGCGTACCGCCGATCAGGACCAGGCTGCCGATCCAGATCCAGCTCACCAGCGGAAAAACGTAGGCTTGAATGACCGCCCGGGCATTGTCGTCCGACATGCCGGCGAAATTGAGATACAGGTCTTCGTTCAGGCGGCTGCGGACGCCCACTTCCGACGTGCCCTGCCGGCTGGCCTTGTAAAAGCGGCGCTCGGGTTCGAGCGTGCCCAGCACCGAGCCTCCCTTCGAGATCTCCATCAGGGCGCGGTGCCAGTTGTAATTTTCGTTCTCGCCCTCCTGCAGGTCGACCACTTTCAGCCGATAGTTGCCCAGCTCCATGTGGTCACCCATCTTGACTTCCCGCGTGTCCGCCAAGTTGAAGGCGTGCCCAGTGAAGCCGATGAACATCAGCACGATGCCCATGTGGACCAGGTATCCCCCATACCGCCGCGTATTCCGGTGGGTCAGTTCCACCGCGGCCCACAGGGGGTTCATGTTGTTCTTGATGCTGATCGCCCGGGCGCCTTTATAGAACTCCATCAGCACCGTCAGGGCCACAAACAGGCAGAAGCCAAACGAGATCAGTGCGTAGAACTGCCGCATCCCCGCCGCGATCAGAATCGCTACCAGCGCTACGGAAGCCACGCCAGGCCACTGGAAATTCCGGCGCAGGCTGTCGGTAGAGGTGCGCCGCCAGGCGAACAACGGACCTACCCCTGTCAGAAAGAGGAGGAATAACCCAATCGGCACCATCAGACGGTTGAACCAGGCGGCATCCAGGCTGATCTTCTCCCCCGAAACCGCTTCCGAGATCACCGGGAACAGCGTACCCCATAGCACCGCAAAGCAGCTCGCCAGCAGAATGAGGTTGTTGAACAGGAAGCTTGATTCCCGCGAAATGACGCTCTCGAGCTGCGATTCGCTTTTGAGGAAGTCCAGCCGGTCGAAAATCAGGTAAACCGTCGCCGCGATGCCGATGGCGAGGAAGGAAACAAAGTACTTGCCGATCGGGGACTGTGCGAACGCGTGGACCGAGCTCACCACGCCGGAGCGAGTGAGAAACGTTCCGAAGATGCACAGGAAGAAGGTGGCGGAAACCAGTACGATGTTCCAGACCTTCATCATGCCTTTCTTCTCCTGCATCATTACCGAATGCAGAAAAGCGGTCCCACTCAGCCAGGGCAGCAGGGAAGCGTTTTCCACAGGGTCCCAGCCCCAATATCCACCCCAGCCCAGCACGTGGTACGCCCAGGCGGCGCCTAGCATAATGCCGCAGCTTTGGAACAACCACGTGACCAGGGTCCATCGGCGCGTCGTGTGAATCCAGGCATCGCCCGGCTGCCGGGTGATCAGCGAGCCGATGGCGAAGGCGAAAGGCACCGCAAATCCCACATAGCCCAAATAGAGCATAGGGGGATGGATGGCCATTGCTGGATATTGCAACAGTGGGTTGAGGCCGTTGCCATCCGGCACGGCCGTGATGAGCTTGTCCACCGCCAGCATCTGGAACGGGTGGACCACGAAGTTGTTCAGAATGAGGAAAAACGCCTGTACGGTCATCAGGACAGCCGTCACGTACGGCATCATGTCCCGATGTTTATGCCGGTTGGTGAAGATCACCACGGCCGAGTAGGTCGAAAGCAGCCAACTCCAGAAGAGCAGCGACCCTTCCTGCCCGCCCCACCATGCCGCGAACTTATACAGCAGCGGCATGCTGCGGTTGCTGTGCGCCGCCACGTAGGCGAACCGGAAATCGCCGGTCAGCATCGCGTTCACCAGAATGCCTGAGGCCAGCGTCACCAGCGCCCACACGCAGTAAACCGCCCGCTCGCCGCTGACAATCAGGAAGGGTTTCTTTTTGATGCGGCCCACGGCGGATGCCACCACGGCATACAGCGCGACGCAGAACGCCAGGAGGATTGCCAGCGATCCCAGATTCTCCATGTGGTTGCTCTCTTCTTAGATGTTTTTGGCGGGGTTTATATTCCCTGAAACTTGACCAGGTTTTCCCCCCGGCTTGGCCTCGTACTTCGAGGCGCACTTCGCCTGGATTTTGTTGGCATGGAACACGCCGTCCGACCCCATCTTGCCGTCGGCGAGAGCCTGCGCGCCATCCCGGAAGGTATCCGGCAACGGCTCGGACCCCGCATAGGCCACTTTCAGCCTGAGCTTGTCCTGGACCAGAACGAATTCGACTCCATTGCTGCTGCGCTGGATCGAACCGCTCTCGACGTCGCCGGCCACCCGGATCCGCTTGTCCAGGGCCTGATTGCCCATCTGACCGACCTCGGAGATGGTTTTATAGTAGGTCTTCGTCTCGTTGATGCCGGCTGTGGCCAGCCAGACCAGCGTGCCGATCACAATGACGATCAGAGCGGCGAACTTTCCGTACTTTTTCATACTGTCCCTCTGAAGTTACCAGTGTACCCCGAAAGTACTGTTGGATTTTAGGACAATTTCCACTGCTTTCTCTCATTTCTATCCTACACCCCGAAGTGATGAGCTTGCACGCTCGCGCACATCGCACTCTTGACAACCTACAGAAGGCTGCCCTCATAATGACTGCGACGGAGGGTATTGCTGTGAAGCTGTTCAAAATCCTGGTACTAGCGGTCACGCTGTGCGGGACTTTGGCCTTCGAGTGTTCCGCTTTTCAAGGTCCTTCTACCGCCACTCGGGACCGGATCATTCGCGAAGTGCGCCACGAACTGGTCATGCTGCCTTATTATGGTGTTTTCGACAACCTCGCTTATCGTGTTGACGGCGAGACAGTTACCCTGCTCGGTCAGGTCACCCGGCCGACCTTGAAGTCGGATGCCGAGCGCGTCGTTAAAAAAATCGAAGGTGTTGAGAAAGTCATCAACAACATCGAAGTCCTGCCGCTTTCTCCGATGGACGACCGGATCCGGCTGGCCGTCTATCGCCGCGTTTATGGCCAGACCGCCCTGCAACAATACGGACTCCGCTCGGTCCCGCCGATCCACATCCTCGTTAAGAATGGTAACGTCACCCTGGTCGGCGTGGTTGCGAACGAGACGGACAAGAACATCGCCGGTATTCAGGCTAACGGCGTTTCCGGTGTGTTTTCGGTGAAGAACGAATTGACCGTCGAGAAATAACACACCCACCCAGTGCCTGAACTTCTTCCGTCGTGAGTTCCCGGTGCGTACCGATCTTCAGATCTCCTATACGCACCGGGCCTATGGCTGTACGGACCAGCTTGAGCACCTTGCTGCCGATCGCCTCCGTCATGCGGCGCACCTGCCGGTTGCGCCCTTCCGTGATGGCGATCTCGAGAAATGTATACTTGCCGGTGTCCCGGACACGAGCGACTTTGGCCGGCCGCGTAGGGCCGTCGCTCAGGTGAACTCCCTGCCGCAACATTTCCAACTGCTCCTCGCTGAGCACTGTTGAGGATTTCACCAGGTAAGTCTTCGCGACCTGGTGCTCCGGATTGGTGAGATGCTCCGCAAACTGCGTATCATTGGTCAGGATCAGCAACCCGCTGGTGTCCATATCCAGGCGTCCCACGGGGATCACCCAGCCATCAATGCCTTGGAGGAGATCGTAAACCGTAGGCCGGCCGTCGGAGTCCCGGCGCGTGGTGACGTAGCCGGTCGGCTTGTAAAGCAGCAGGTAGACGGGTTCTTCCCGCCGGACGAGCCGGTTGTCGAAAGTTACCCGGTCCCGCTCCAGATCCACCCAATGGTCGGGCGTCTGGATCACCTTCCCGTTGACCTTCACCCGGCCGGCGCCGATCCAGCCGCGCGCATCGCTGCGCGAACCCATGCCGGCCTTCGAGAGTACCCTCTCCAGGGTCTTCAGCGGACGCTTTCCCCCGGAAGGACGGTACACGGTACGGTTCATATAGGAATGGTATCGCGGGGGATGCTAGCATGATCTGGATTTTCTGATGAGAGCTCACCCCGTCACCCCCGCTACGGCATTGTTGCGGGAAGAGCACCGGGCGATCGAGAACTGGCTGGACCAGCTTGCCCGTGTGCTGCGGGACTGGACTGTGGACCCCCTCCCCATGCTCCGCCTCACCGTGCAGGATACCTGGCTCCTGGCCCATTCCCACTACGAACTGGAGGAGAGGACGCTCTTTGTAGCC
>CAZMRK010000516.1:0-15444 GCA_964568355.1 uncultured Solibacteraceae bacterium
GGCATGCCCGGTCGCCTGGCAGAACTGCTGATACGCCGCATTCGTCACTTCGGTCCGGTCGACATAGAAAGCCGGCAGGTTGTCCGGATGCCGGTCCTGCCCCGCCAGAAAAGCCCCGGCGGGCACCAGCACCATCTCCCCCGTGGGAGTCGAAAGCGTCGGGCTCAACGTCGCTTCCACCGGCTTTTGCTCCACAACCGCTTTGGATTGGGTGCGCGAAACATACAGCACAATTCCCACGATCATCGCCGCCAGTAGCGCGCCCCCCGCGGCGAACACCATCCAGCGTTTGGCGGCCGGAGGCGCTGCTTCCTTCTGCTCCTCCTGGACTGCCGCCGCTCGCGGCCCCGTCACCACCTGCGCGCTCGTGGCCGCCGGAATGCCCGGCGCTTTCGCCGCACTGGCGGCCGCGGCGACCGTTGCGCTGGCGCCGCACATCTCCCGGAGAATCCGCTCGATCTCCTCCGCCACTTCCCGGAAGCTCGCCGGCCGCCCCGCCGGATTCTTCGCCGTGCATCGCGCGATCAGCGTCCGCACCGGCTCCGGCACACCCGCCTGCTCCAGCGGCGAGAGATCCACCGGCTCATTGAGTATGCTGTAAAAAATCCGCTCTACCGTATCACCCGCGAACGGCCTTACCCCCACCAGCAACTCGAAAAACAGTACGCCGAACGCATAGATATCCACCGGCTCGGCGATGTTCTTCCCCGTTACCTGCTCCGGCGCCATGTAGAACGGCGTGCCCATCACATAGCCCGTGCGGGTCATATTCAACCCGGCCGTCTTGGCGATGCCGAAATCCATCAGCTTCACCACCCCGGCCGGGGTTAGGTAGATATTCTCGGGCTTGATGTCCCGATGGATGATCTGGTGCTCGTGGATAAAGCCGATGGCCCGCGCGATCTGCAGGGCGATCCGCAGCTTGTCGGCCAGCTCGCCCACGCGGCCCCCGCGGATCGCCTGCCGCAGGTCTTCGCCCCGCAAAAACTCCATCACCATGTACGGGCGATGCTGGTCGTCCTCCCCGAAATCGTAGATGGCGATGACATTGTCGTGCTCCAGGTTGCCCGCCATGCGCGCTTCCTGCAAAAAGCGCGCCTTGGCCTCCGCATCGGCGCAACCCTCCTCGGTCAGGATCTTGACCGCCACGGTCCGCCCGATCACGGTATCCTTGGCGCGGTAGACATGGGACATGCCGCCGCCCAGGAATTTTTCCAGTTCGTATTTCCCGATGCGCGCGGGAAGCTGAAGAGCCATCGGAGAGTTCTCTCCGCGAGGTTAGCACAGTCGCCACATGGTGGCGCACGCACTCCTGCGTGCAGCGTCGCGACTCCTCGCGACGCTAAAACTGAAAATAAATAAACGGAATCTTTTCGCCGGCCGTAAACAACGCCGTCACAAACAGCAGCACACCCGTGCAGGTCGAAACCAGCCACAGCGGCCCGCTCCCCACCCGGTCGAACACCTGCCGCCGCTCCTCCAGCACCGCCAGCGCCAGGGCAAGCCCCACCAGGACGGCCAGGACCGGCTCCACCGGAACGGAAGCGTGGCGCCATTCCGCCAGCGCGCCCAGGATCGCGAAGGCCTGGTGCAGGCTGGAGGCGCGAAAAAAGATCCACCCCACCGACACCAGCAGAAACGTCGCCACGCAGCGCGGCAGACTGGCCGCCGTCCACTTGCCGTCGCTCCGCCGCGAAATGCCCAGCAGGCGCTCAGCCGCCAGCAGAAGGCCGTGATATCCGCCCCACACGACGAACGTCCAGTTGGCGCCGTGCCATAGCCCTCCGATCAGCATAGTCAGCAGCAGATTGCGATAAGTCCGCAGCCGCCCGTTGCGATTCCCTCCCAGCGGGATGTACACATAGTCGCGCAGCCACGAAGAGAGCGAGATGTGCCACCGTCGCCAGAAATCGGTGATACTCACCGCCAGGTAGGGACGCCGGAAATTAACCGGAAAGTGAAAGCCCAGCAGCAGCGCCGAGCCGATGGCGATGTCGGTGTAGCCGGAAAAATCGAAAAAGATCTGCGCCGAAAAAGCCAGTACCCCGGTCCAGGCGCCAGTATCCGGCGGACCGGCGAAATAGCGATCCGCAATGAGCGCGAGATTGTCCGCCAGCACCACCTTCTTCGCCAGGCCGAGCACAATCAGCACCGCGCCCCGGCCGATCTCTTTCCGGTCCGGCGGGACCCAGTGCATCAGGTCCGCGAAGAACTGATGCGCCCGCACGATGGGACCCGCCACCAGTTGCGGAAAAAAGGCGATGAAGAGCGCATAGTCGGGAAAACACCGGATCGCCGCCTGTTCGCCGCGATAGACATCGACCACGTAGGAGATGCTCTGAAACGTGTGGAAGCTGATCCCCAGTGGAAGAATGATCGAAAGCCGCCACAGGCCCGGCTCCAGCCCCAGTAGCGAAGCCACCGTCGACGCCGTGAAATTGTAGTACTTGAAAAAGCCCAGAAAGCCCAGATTGGCAGCCAGGCTGAGCAGCAGCGCCAGCTTGCGGCGCCGTCCGCCGCTGCCCTCGATCCAGATCGCCGCGCAATAATCGATTACCGTGAGGCCCGCCAGCAGGGGCACGAAGCGCCAGTTCCAGCTCGCGTAAAAAAAGTAGCTGGCCAGTAGCAGGATCGCGTGCCGGTAGCGCTCCGGCGAGAGATAGAACATCACCGCGACCACCAGGAAGAAGACGAAATAGGCGTAGGTGGAAAAGAGCATTTCAGCAGAAATGCCGGAGGATGAACTCCGCCAGCCCGGCGGTGAACGCCTCCCGGCCGGCGCGGTTCAAATGGAAGGCATCGAAGAAATAGGCGGGTTTTTCGAGAGATTGAAACAGGGTTTCGTCCGCTACCACGACGTGGCGCCGCGATGCCAGCGAGCGGATCGAACTGTGCGGATCAAAGCGCGCGTAGTGCGCGATCGGCCAGGGATTGCGCGGCACGCGGACGATCAGAAACCGCGTGCCGCCGGAGGTGTAGGGCTCGAGCAGGCGGCCCAGCCAGTAGGAACGGAACTGGCGGTAGTGGCCGGTCTGGGGAGAGGGCGGCCGGTGAATCAGCGCTTCGAGCGCCGGGTCGCCCGGAGAAATGACGCGCGGGCTCCCTTCGTAGCCGTAACTCCGGTCCGTCACATGCTCCCGGAAATCCCGAACCGCCGCCAGGCGCGCTTGCGGATGACGAAGGAAGTCGCGCAGGTCGTCGCGGTAGGCGAGGCCTTCGACCAGGCTCTCGCGAAGCGCCCCCCACCGGGCATCCCACTTGCGAAAAGAGAACACGAACTCCGGGATATCCGAGAACCGCAGGACCGGCTGCACGATGTGCTGATCGGTCGGCTCATCGTCGTGGTCCCAGGCCCCGTCTTCGTCGTCATAATCGTCCACGGGAATCACAATAACCGGGTAGCGGTCCCGCCGCGGGTCCAGAGCCCGCAACAGGTAGAACCAGGAGCGCACGCTCGACCCCGGAATAGCGGCGTTGACAAACCGCACCCGCCCGGCGGCCTGCCGGTCGGCCAGCCTGGGCGAGAATCCCTCGGTGATGCGGGAGTCTCCTAACAGGAGAACCGGTTTGGGGGGACCGGACGGCGTCGCCGCCGCGATTCGCACAGCAGCCTGAAAGCTGCCCGCATAGGATTCCGGCGCGACCATCTGGCTGTACAGCCCGCTGCGAAAAACAGCGCCGTCCAGCAGAAACAATACGGCCAGCGAACCGATCGTCACCGCCCCCAAGTGCCTGAGTGTGGGGCCCTTCTTCAAACGGATAGGATAAACTTCCGCGCCGCCCCGAAGCAACGAATCCGCCGGTCACACCCATTGCGAATTTTTTTTGAGCGCTTCTGTCCCCGGATTTTCAGCCACTTGCCGCGCCGCCGCGGCTGCCGGCGAAACGGGATCGCCACACCCCTCCGCTACCATGGAATCGGGAAGAAGAGTTGCTCGTTCACCGGAGCAAGTACGCATCAGCCAAAGGCCGGGGCCCCGCCAGGCGGATGTACCCAGGTGTTGCTGCCTCTTTCGAAGTCCCTTCACCGGGAGGACGGAAGAGAAAAGGAATCGATTCCTTCGCGCTGGCAAACGCGAACAAAAAAATCTACATCACCTCCCGCCGCGGCGGCCAGCCGCGGCCCTTCAAATCAAAAACTTTCCCCTCCTCGGGGCCGCAGTGTGCCCGCCCAGTACTGTGTTCTAAATCTAAAACTGGCACACCCAAGATGCCAAGCCTTGTGGGGCCGGTTTCAGCCGGCGCCGGACTTCAGTCCGGCAAACCGCGCATTTTTTCACATCCCCGTCAGCAAGCGGACCAATCAAACTCACTCGTGCCGTACGGCCGTCATCGGATCGATTCGAGAAGCCTTCCTCGCCGGCACGTAACCAGCCAAAAGCACGGAGCTGAGGAGAATGGCTGCCGCCGCCACCAGGGCAGCCGGGCTATTTGGCTTTACACCGAAAAGAAAAGATTCGACGAATCGCGATATGCTGAGCGCCGTAGGCACGCCGATCGCGAGCCCCACCGCCGCCAGCACAAGGACCTGGCGCAATACCATCCAAACGACAGTACCGCGCTGCGCTCCCAGCGCCATCCGGATCCCGATCTCGCCGGTGCGCCGCGCGACCGTGTAGGTCATCGTGCCGTACAAACCGACACAGGCGATGAGCAATGCCAGGAAGGCGAAGCCGGTGCAGAGCCTCGCGAGGATGATCTCCTGGTTCATCATCTGATCGATCTGGGCTGCCTGGGTTTTGACATTCGTCACCGGAATGCGCGCATCCGCCTGGTGCACAATCTCGCGCACCGTATGGACGTAGCGAAGCGGGTCGCCGCTGGTACGAAGCGCGAACGTCATCTCCTCCACCGGACGGTACGAGCGCTGGCCGAACGGCAGATACACGATTTCGCGAAACTCGCCCTTGAGAGCCCCATAGCGCGCGTTCCCGACAACCCCCACGATCTCGACTTCCTGATCTCGTAGAGGTGGTAGACGATGAATCGAAAGATGCTGGCCAAGCGGATTCCGATCGCCGAAGTACGTCTTGACGTAGGCTTCGCTCACCACGGCGACGGCCGCTGAGCCGGGCTGGTCGCGCTCGTCGATCCCGCGCCCGAGCAGCACGGGAATCTGCATCGTCCCAAAGAAATCGGCTCCCGTCGTCAAAACATGAGGAGCTTTTCCCGGCTTTGGCTGCATGCCTACCGGCAGCACCTGGCTCAACAACGTGCCTTCCCCCAGCAGCGGCGAATGAGAGGCAGTTGCGCCACGCACGCCCGGAATCGCGCTGAACCGCTTTTGCAAATCCATGTAGAACGTGGTGAGTTCCGGATCCCGGTGTCCCGCCTGCCGCGCATTCAGTCGGAACAGCAGCACGTTTTCGCGGTTAAATCCCAACTGGACCGACTGCAGATTCGACAACGTCCGCACGAACAATCCCGCCGCGACGAGCATCAGCAGGGAGATGCCGAACTGGGCCGCCACCAGTATCTGACCCAGGCTCGCGCGGCGGAAGGAACGCTGCGAACCCGCCCCTCCCGTCCGCATTTCTTTTAAGGCCGATATCAAATCCACGCGCGTCGACTGAAGCGCCGGAGCCAGCCCGAACAGCAGCCCTGTCACCAGCGATAGCGCTACAGCCGCGCCCAGCACGCGCCAACTCAAATCCGGGTGCAGCGTGAAGTCCGGGCTTCCGTTCGCCAGCAGGAGCGTCAGGAACCGGATTCCCCACACCGCGAAGGCCACTCCCATGGCGCCGCCGATCGCCGCCAGCAGCACGCTCTCCGTCAACAGTTGCCGGATTACGCGGAATCGTCCCGCACCGATACTGAGCCGCACCGCCATTTCCCGCCTGCGCGTCGTAGCTCTCGCGAGCAGCAGATTCGCGACATTGGCGCAGGCAATCGCCAAAATCAGCGCCACCATGGCGAGCAGCACGTACAGGGGTTTCGAGTACTGCCGCCGCAGCGTATTGAGCCCCGTCGCGCCCTCGCGGATCAGCAGTTCGGGAAGCTGCGCGCGCTCCCGATCGTTGGCCGCCGTGGAGTCGACCCATTGGTGAAACAGGGGGCCAAGCGTGGCCTGCGCTTGCGGCAGGCTCACGCCCGGACGCAGGCGCCCCATCATTTCGAGCCAATAGTAGTTCTGGTCGAGATAAGCAGCGGCATCGTTCGCACCGAACCTTAGCCGGAGCACCAGGCCCGTGCGGAGCGGGATATAGAAATCGGGCGCTGCCGCGGGATCTACGCCGAAGAATCCAGGGGGCGCGACTCCCGCCACCGTGAACGGAATGTTGTTGATCAGGATGGATTGGCCCGGCGCGCTCGCCGCATCGCCGAAGCGCCGTTGACTGAAGGGAAAACTCAGGACAACGATGGTCGGCGCCCCAGCGCGATCGTCATCCGGAAGAATCAGGCGCCCGGCAGCCGGCGACACCCCGAGTCCGCGAAAATAGTCTCCGGAAACAAACTCGCCGTCGGCCTGTTCGGCCTGGCCTTTCACCATCACGTTCACCTTGCGCGTGGGATAGTAGGCGAACACGCTCGAAAAGACCGCGCCGGATTTGGTCCGGATGAGATCGAAGGCGGGATAAGGAAAAATAGCGGCTCCCCCTACCCACTTTTCTTCACTCCAGGCGCTGCCAATCATGGTGTGCATCACGAAATCGCTTCCGGTGAGGTTCACACGCCAATTCAATACAGCCAGCGATTCGGGATCTGAAACCGGCAGCGAGCGCAGCAGGAGAGCGTCCATGAAGCTATAGATTGCCGTGTTGGCTCCGATGCCGAGCGCCAGGGACAGAATCGCCAGCACGCTGAACGTCTTGTTCGCCGCGATGCTCCGGAATCCGTAGCGGCAGTCCTGCGCGAGCTGTTCCAGGCAGGTCCAAGTCCATGCGGCGCGGGTTTCCTCCTGTACGAGAGCGAGGTTGCCCATGTCCCGGCGGGCTGCGTGGCGGGCCTCTTCGCCGCTCAATCCCCGGGCTTGGCGCTCTTCGGCTTCTTCATCGAGATGAAATTGGAGTTCATCTCGGAGATCCTCTTCCCACCGGCGGCGGTGCAGCAAAAATCTCAGCTTTTGAAAGAATAGGCTCATTGTCCCTCCTGCCCGGCTGGTTCAGAACATGATTGCGTGTTTGCAGACACTTACCGAGCCCCGACCGTGAGAGAGCGGTGACTGCGAGGTTTTTCAGCAAGCTCATAGGGACCCGGCCGGCCGCCGGCGCTGCATTGTGTAGGTATTCTACTACGGATTGTGTAGAGTTTCTACTACTACTGGTGAGCCACTGTTTGGGCGATCGACCGCTATTGGCGCAGGCGCTGCTGTTTCGAGCGCTTTACGTCCACCGGCCTGACAATGCCGTCGCCGGTTCCGCAATCGATTGGAACCGCACCAGCCGCACTGTGTCCTGGTTCTTCAACGACGCCAGCGGCATGAAGCCCTGCTCCATGATCCACTCGGCGTCCTTCTCCGACATCCAGACTTCCGCGCAGGGCTTTAGCTGCTGCTCGCCGTCGACTTCGTACACATGCAGGGGAAGACCGTGGATCTCCTGCTGCGTCCCCGGCCGCAGGTCCCATCCCTCCTGGACAAACGACTGCCCCAAGAGATAGGCGCAGGCGAACGCCGGATTTCCCCACAGATAGTGCCCGTGCTCCGGCTTCCCCGGCATCTCCTCGAAAGCGAAATTCTCAATCGTATCGGTTTTTTCGCCGTAAGGCAGGCGCAGTAGAAAGCGCGGCAGGGCCAGGCCCACCCAGGAAGCTCCGGGCCAGTGACGCAGCGTATGCCAAAGCTGCGCGGCCTCCTCGGTGTCCGGATCGCCCGCTGGATCGGCCTCCGCCAGAAACGGCGCTCCCGCCCCGCGCGCGACCTTGGCCAGGTTCGCCAGCAGCGCCAGATCGGCCGTCGTCCGGGCGAACGAATAATTGCCGGCGACCACCGCCCAGGGCTCCGCGCCCGGAATCGAGGATTCTTCCACCAGCAGCCGGTGCAGCCCGCTGACGTCGCCGGCCAGCTCCGCCTTGGTCACGTCCAGAAGATAGATCTTCAGCTCCGGCCCGGTTTCCAGACCGCGCGCCAGCAGCGACACCGCCCGCCAGGCCGCTTCCAGCGCCTGAAAATCGGGATCGTGCAGGACCGCGCGCATCAGCCGGGAGGCCTTGGCGTCCACCTCGGCCATCAGTTCCGGGAGCTGCGGATCCTCGCGTGCCACCGTATGCGGAGCTACCGCCCGGTCGATGAACGCGCGCAACTCGTCTGGACGGCGCGCCGTTGCCGCGGGCGTGCCTTCGCTCGCATCTAAAATATCGTCCAGCAGGTTCGCGCCCGAGGAAAGCGAACTCGCAGCCGCGGCGGTGCTCGCCGGCGGCCGCACTTCCCGCTTGGCCCGCCCCAGCGCCGCGGCCGTCTCCACAAACGTCGCCGGATCGGCCAGCCGCGCCCGCGTCTCTTCGATCTGGTCGAAAATCGCGCTCTGGCGATAGATCCGGTCGGGATGAAAATCCTCCATCTCGCGAAAGCGCAGCAGAATCCCGGAGCCTTGCCGGCCCAACTCCAGCGAGGCGCCCATTCCGGCCAGTACCTGGTCCAGATTGTCCCGATCCACTCGCACCGGTTTCAACCTCGCCGGCATCGGCGCCCGGCGGTTGGCACGCCCGCTGAAATCTCCCATCAGCAGGATGCGGAAAGGGGTATCGGATTCCGGTCTCTCGGGCGGCGAGAAGCTGGTTCCGGCATCGACGTCCAGATGGACCGAAGAACGCGAAAACTGAGACATCGTTCTGCTCCTGACTCTGAACCGTTATTGTTTCGCCACATCCGCCACGCAGGCCAGACGCGACCAAAAGCCCTTCTGAAATACCGCCGGCGATCCCGCCATGCCCAGCTCGAACCGCACCGTCAGCGGTTTATTGCTCGGCAGCATCACCGGTTCCTTGCCGATCCGGATGGTCCAGTCCAGCAGTTCCCCGCCCGGCGCCGGCTCGCGATGATCGGCCTTGCCGATGAAGCGGAATACCGACCACAGGCCCTCGCTGTTCGACCACGCCAGGTCCGGCCCGGATCCGAACTTCACCGTCGCCCGGGTTCCGTGCGGACCCGCTCCTTGCCAGTGGAACGGCTTGGCCTCCGCCGAACCGCCGGCATAGGTCAGCGCCTGCCCGTCGATCTGCAGCCCCAAGCTCTGTATTCCTTCGGTGAGCACCGGCCTCAGCGTGTAGTTCAGGTGCGGATCCTGCGAGCCGCCCGAGTACAGCGCCTCGGAAAACGCCGCCGCCTGGTTGAAGAAATTGGCAAACGCCGGGGTCAGCGAAACGCCGCCCGCCGTCGCCGGCACATACTGGCCGCCCTGCTTGGGCAGCAGCTTTTTCAGGTTGGCCTCGTAGAACGCCCACAGCGCGCCGTCCGGCTGGCGGAAGATGGCGTTCACATCGGCGACGGTGGCCTCCGCGGTGGCATTCGGATTGAACGGATACTTGGCAAACACGCTCCGGAACTGGCCGCACAGGCCCTTGCCCTTGGCGTTCAGCTCCGCCGGCCCCAGCGTGCGCAGTAGCGATTCCGCGTTGGTGATCGGGTCCTCCAGCAGCTTCTGCGTCAGCGCCTCCACGTGCCCCTGCGGATCCAGGCGGAACGTCTGCGCCAGTTGCCGTGTCGTCACCCGCGCCGCTGTGGCGTCGGCCAGCGTATTGTTGGCCGCCGCATCGTTCACTTCCGGCTGGCTGGAGATCCCTTCAATCGAAGTCTGCAGCTTGACCAGGGCATTCATGTAGGTCTGGTTCGGCACCGCGATGTAGCGGTCCACGCTGGCCGGAGGTACCACCGCATGCACCGGCTGGAACGCATTGACCACCTCCGGATCGTCCACCGCCGTATTCTGCGAAGCCAGCCAGAACAACGCCAGCAGCGGAGACTGGTTGCCCGAAAGCAGGTTCAGCTTCTGCGACGCATCCTTCAGATTGGCGTATTTCACCACGCTGGCTGCTTTCAGATAGGCCCGCCACTGCCCGATGAAATCGGATTGATAGCGGTCCTGAAGCTGCTGCGCCAGTTTTGATCGGTCGATATTGGCCGCGCCCTGGTCGCCCAGCACCCACTGCTCGCCGCTGAAATACCGCTCCGGATTCTTGATCGCGTTCTTCATGAACTCGTATCCCGGCTTGGTGAACGGTCCCGCGACATCTTTCGCGTCGAGCACCACCTCCGCCGAACCCGGAAACTTGCGATTGAAATTGATCGGCTGGCTGGTCTTGGCCGCATCGGTCAGCATGGCCTGGTAGACCCGCTCGAAACCGGCGAACTGGGAAAGATAACGGCGCGCCTTCTCGATCGCCGCCCCATCGTTGTCTTTCGTGTACGGGTTGGCGATCAGCAACTCATCGGCATAGAAATCGAACTGCTTTTGCGCCAGTTGCTGCCGTTCCGGATCGATGGTCTTATTGGCGCTCCAGGTGCCCATCAGCGCCGGAGTCAGAAAAGCCCGGCTGCTCTTGTCCGGATTCGAAGTCGTAATCAGGTAGGCCTTCAGCGTGTCGTAGGTCTGGCCATAGGAAGGACCCGGTGTCGCCGGAAGCGCTTGCAGAAAGGCCAGCAGGTCCGCCTGCGTCTGGCCGAACAGAAGCTGGCGGAAGCGCTTGAAATAGGCCCGGCGCACGTCCGGATAGAGATCGTCGCCGACATAGAGTCCCCACCGGTAGCTCAGGGGAGCGCCTTCGCGATGATACGTCGAAAGCGTGGCCAGCGACTGCCGTAGCGTCTCGAGCCTTCGCAGCGAATCGGCCGAGGCGACCGTTTCCGCCGCCGGCACTACCGCCGATCCGCGCACCGCATCGTTGATCCGGTTCTCCAGCGACCGGTTGCGGAAGAACGAGACCGTAAAGCCAAGAGCAAAGATCAGACACAGTACCGCCGCCGATCCCAGCAGGATGCGCCGCAGCGTATCCGCCTTGGCGCTCGAACCGCTGGCGCCCATCGCCACGCGGTCGCCCAGCAGGACGTCGTTGAACAGGTGGCTCAGGAAGAGCCACTGCGGCACTTTGCGCGTACCCACGATGCGCGGAGCCGCTGCCGCGGCAGCCTGCTGCTGGAATCCCGCGCGGAACATGCCGGTAGCCTCGCTGGCCCCGGGAGCGCTCTGCACCTGCGCCGCCCTGGGTTCCGGCGATGGCGCCGTCTCGTGGATCACCACCGGCCGCACGCCGGAAAAATAAAAACCGCGAAGGAATGGCCCAACCGTTAACTGGCTCGGCCGGCACAGGTCCACCAGGAACTGCACCAGCGGTGCCCGCAGCTTGCGAAATTCTCTCGGAAATTCATACGTGCCCGGCAGCTTCGTGGCATCGTTTTCACGCGAGAGAAATTCCGGCCGGGCATCGCACAGCGACCGGAAAAGCTGATCGAAAACGCCGTTCACCCGCCCGGCCTGTTGTTCCGCATAGACCCCGGAGGCCGAGACCGGCGCCACCGGCAGTGTCGCGCCCAGCACCTGCGTGGCCTCCTCGTTGCTGAGATTGCGCACGTAGTCGGCGAAGAACGGAATGCGGTCCGTCTTGGTGAACAACACGTAGACCGGAAGCTGGATTCCGAACTGCTGCGAGATCTCGCCCAGGCGGGTGCGCAGATTGCGGGCCGCCGTGGCCACGCCCTCGCCGCCCCCGGCGATGCGCTCCGCCTCCACACAGACCAGCGCCGCGCGCGGAGCCTGTCCGGCCCCACCCACCACCGCTCCCAGCTTGCGCGGCGCCAGGCGCTTCACCAGGTGCGACCAGGCCGTCTGGTCCGCCAGCAGGCCGCCCCCGGCCTCCACGAACAGCGTGCGGCGCGAAAACCACAGATTCGCCGACCGCGTAGGCGCTACATTGCCTTCCTGGTAGACCTGCCCGGCCAGCAGTTCCGGCTCCAGCCCGGAGTGCAGCAGCGTGCTGGTTTTCGTAGACGAGGGGTCGCCCAGCAGCAGGATCGCCGGTAGGTTCCCGATCCTCGCTCCCTTCTGCACCTGCGCCGCGGCCAGCTTCTTTTCGGCCTCGCGCACCAGGATGTCGATCTCTTCGCCACCCGCCGGAGCCGCCTCCATGGCGGCGTCATCGGCTTGTTGCCGCTTCTTCTGAATCCAGAAAAACCACATGATCGCCGCCGCCGCGAGCATTCCCAGCAGCAGCAGCGCGCCGCGCAAAATCCACAGGTTCACGCCCTTGATGCCCAGAATGCCGGTGGTCGCCCAGGCCAGCAGGGCGTAGGTGACAAACCCGACCACGGTACTGATGGTTATCTTGCGCATAGTCCCTCCTACGACGCCATGGCCTGCAGGCCGGAGGCGCCGGAACCGAGCACCAGCTTATAAATCACAAACAGAACCACCATGAGCGAGAAGCACGCAATGGCGCCGATCAGAAAACGCCGCGCCCAGGGATCCTTGGCCACTTCCACTTTTTCGGGGGGCGGCAGCCACGCCGGCGAGAGCCCCGCGAAAGCGCCCCGGATCCGCCGGATCTTGTCCGCCGTCGCCGCGCTGATGGCCTGTAATTCGCCCTTATCGCCCAAGCTATAGCGCCCGCGATACCCCAACAGCAGACAGAGATAGTGGACTTCGAGCACATCCGCCAGGTCTTCGGAGTCGTTGCGGCCCAAAAGCTCCTGCAGGTTCTGAAAAAACACCTCGCCCGCCATGTGCGTGCCGAACAATTCCTCCTGCAGTGGCTTGCGTGGCCAGTTGGCGAACAGCGGATGCTGCAGGTTGAGGATGGTCTCGTCCAGAAAGCCGATGACCGCCAGCGTGGCCATGCGAATATCATCGGTGGAATAGGCGGCCCGATTGCGGGCTTCCTGGGCGGCGGTCTTCACGGCTTCGCGGATGTGATGGCGGAACGATTCCGAATCCGACACCGCCTGGCGGTTGGAGCGCAGCCGGACAATGGCCGTGAGCAATTCCTGGAAGATCAGGGCCAGGTTTTCGGTGCGGCGCGATGTGCCGCTCTCGAAAGCAGTAGCTTGTGTCATATGCAACCGTGTTTCTACGATTCCAGAACAACGAACAGTTCAATCTCCGGATCCGGCAGCTCTCCGGGGACATAGATTCCCACACGCCGCGTCTGCACGATGTGGTCCCAGAACGGCCCGCTTCTGGTAATGCCGAAATACTGCGTCTCCAGGCGTGCCGGGATCGCCGGTGGTGGTACCGGCAGATGGGTCAGCGTCAGCCCCGCAATGGCGCGCCGCACCAGTTCGCCCACGAACTTGGCCGAGCAGATCTTCACCAGTTGCGGCGCTTTGGTAATCAGGTCCGCCTCGCCGGCGCTGGTATGCAGCCCCAGCACCCAGCGGGCGCGGCCCAGACAGCGCGTATCTGTAATCTCCCCTTCATAAAAATAGTTACTGACTTTCTCCAGGGGGATCGTGACACAGTTGGTGGGGACGATCGTTTCCAGGTGCGCGCGAATGTGGCGGTCGAGCGCGTCGAAACACTCCGACAGCCGCTCATGGTCGTAGAGCGGAAGCGTGCGGGGATGGGAGTCCAGCGCAAAGGTGCACAGCGCTCCGCCCAGCCGCGAAAGCTCCACGAACAGCTCCTCCGGATGGCTGCGCTTGGAAATCCACAGGTGGCGCAGCGGGGCAAGCGCGGAGTTCACCGCATGCAGCAGCCAGAAGTTGGCGATGTCGCGGGGAGAGAAATCGCCCAGCGGACGGGAATCGCCCGGCGACCGGCTCAACGTCGCGCTCTTTTCCTCCAGAATCTCGATCAGGCGCCGCAATAGCAGCATCAGCCGTTCGCTGGCGCTAATCTGCAGGGAGGGGGGAATGAACTCGTGGTCGAACATCAGGTGCCCGGCGCCGTCCCGCATCACGCGGGCGATGGGCAGGGTGACCAAGTCCTCGGCGGGCTCGGTATCGAGCAGAAAGCGTATGTTCTTGCGCCCGAGCTGTACGGGCCGCTCGTCGCCGCCGGTGGTCTCGTCGCAGAAAGCCCGCGTGCCGGCCAGGTAGCGCACCTGCCTGGCGTTATCGGACAGCGCAAAATTGACGCCGTTGGTCCGGTGCTGGGGTATGCCCAGCAGCACCGTCAGCCGGTCGCGCGTGGGCGGGAACAGTTCGGCAATCGGACGCGCTTCGGGCAACTCATCCGATTCGGGCATCAGGAACGGCATTCCGTCGGAGAAGATTCCGCGCGCGTGCACCAGAGCCAGCGTCCCGTTGCGCAGAGCCTCGTCATCGAGTGCATAGCCCAATAAGCCGTACGGCTGGTACCACAACGTGGACACAGCAAAATCGATGGAATCTTCGAAGTAACGGCTTTGGGCCTGGAAGTGATGCGGGCTCAGATACATGCCCTCCGACCAGACGACTCTGGAAAGAAATCTCATAACCCGCAAAATTAGTCCGTTACTGTATCATAGGCACGATTTGGCGCTTCGGCACCGGTTGAATCTCTCGAACCGCGAGTGACATCATGGTGCTGGCATCTCGGGGAGCGAGAAGAAATATGCGCCTTCATGAAAAATACGAACTTCAGGTGGCGGTCCACAACAGTGAACGCGAAATAGCAGTACCAGCGCTGGATATCTCCTCGGGCCGGCCAGTCCTGGTACACCTCCTGGCCGGCGGCTACAACATCGAAAATCAGGCGTTGCTGAAGTCCATCGTCGCGCTCCAGCCCGAAGACCGGCAGCACATTCTCGAGGCCGGCGATCATGACGGCATCCCCTTCATCGTGACCGATACGCTGCCGGGCAATGCCTCTCTGCGCAACTGGATCGCGGCCGTCGCGCCGCCGCCGGATGCCCAGCCGGGCATCCGGACCGAACGTCTGGCGCGCAGCGGAGCGTGGAAAATGCCGGCGGCCAGACCTCCGGAAGTCAAGGCCCCGGAAGCCCCGCCGCCCGCTCCCGCCCCGGCACCGGTGGAAGACGATGAATTTTCGCGGCTGTTCGGTTCGCCGGTAACCCCGAAGCCGGTCACCATGGCGACGCCCGCGGCTGAACCGGGCGAGTTTACCCGTTTGTTTCGTGCGGCGCCTCCACCGCCTGCGCCGCAGCAGCCGGCAGCACCACCTCCAACCCCTGCACCGCCGCCTCCGGCGGCAGCCGAGCCCGGAGAATTTACACGTCTGTTCCGCGCCGCTCCGCCGACACCCGCCGCGCCTCCGCCACCGCCGGCCGCAGCAGCGCCTCCGGCGGCAGCCGAGCCTGGAGAATTTACCCGTCTGTTTCGCGCGGCCCCGCCGGCCGCCGAACCAGCCCCACCTGCCGCCCCTGCGCCTCCGCCGGCAGCGCCTCCAGTAGCAGCCGAGCCAGGGGAATTTACCCGTCTGTTTCGCGCCGCTCCGCCGGCTTCCGAACCGATCCCGCCCGCGGCGCCACCCCCACCTCCGCCGGCGCCTGCACCCGCGGCTGAGCCCGGAGAATTTACACGTCTGTTCCGCGCCGTTCCTCCCGCCGAGGCAGTACCAACGTCGAAAAATCCGG
>CAZMRK010000517.1:0-12173 GCA_964568355.1 uncultured Solibacteraceae bacterium
CCTGGAAGGCCTGGATGGAGTGAACAAGATGTCCAAGTCGCTGGGCAACTACATCGGCGTAACCGAGCCGGCTGAGGTGATGTTCCGGAAGGTGATGCAGATCAGCGACGATCTGATGTACCGGTATTATGAACTGCTGACGGACATGAGCGAGGCTGAGATCGGCGAGTTGCGGGCGCGCGTGGCTGCGGGCAAAGTGCATCCGATGGACGCCAAGTCCGATTTGGGCAAGCGCATCGTAACCGATTTCCATTCCGCGGCCGAGGCGGCGCGCGCTGCCGATGAGTTCAATCGCGTGGTACGGCAGCGGCAGGTTCCTTCCGACGTGCCTTGTGTACCGCTTCCCGAAGGTGTGCGAACGCCAGCGGGCATTCGGGTAGACAAATTGCTGGCCCGGGTCGGACTGGCGGAATCGGTGAGCGATGCCGTGCGCAAGATCAAGGCTGGGGCGGTAGAGATCAATGGGCAGAAGGTCCACGATCTGGTCTGGACGGGGGGCGATCAGGAGTTGTTGATCCAGGTGGGCAAGGGGTGGCGACGGGTAACTGTGTAAAAGCAAATGCAACCGCTGATGGACGCAGATGCACGCGGATTGAATGAGATTACGGAGCGGATTATTGGGTGTGCTTATACGGTTGTGAATACGTTGGGCGTCGGGTTTCTGGAGAAAGTTTATGAGAATGCTCTGGCATATGAACTTCGCAAGAACGGTTTGGCGGTGGAGCAGCAGAAAGCGGTTCCGGTTCGGTATGACGGCGTTCTTGTTGGTGACTATGTCGCAGATCTGTTGGTGGCCGGCTGCGTGCTGACGGAACTGAAGGCGGTCAAGAATCTAGATGAGATTCATGTGGCTCAATGCTTGAACTATTTGAAGGGCACTGGATTGCAAGTTTGTCTTCTACTCAACTTCGGCTCCCGCAGACTCCAGATCCGCCGGCTGGTTCATGAATTTGATCGGCGTGAATCCGCGTGAATCGGCGGTTCCTTTTATGTCAGACGTGCGCATCTTAACCTCTTCCGACATCCCCGCGGCTATGGCGCTCAAGGAGGCTGCAGGATGGAACCAGACCGAGACGGACTGGGAGAACGTGATGCGCCTGGCTCCGGAAGGCTGTTTTGGGCTGGAGTACGAGGGGCGGCTGGTAGCGACGGCCACCGCTGTCGACTATCATCGCGATCTGGCTTGGATCGGCATGGTGTTGACGCATCCCGACTATCGGGGCCGCGGCTTTGCGCGCCGCCTGATGGAGCGCTGCCTGGTGTATCTCGACAGCCGCGGCGTGGCCTGGACCAAACTGGACGCCACCGACATGGGCCGGCCCTTGTATAGCAAGCTGGGCTTTGCGGACGAGTGCGCGATCGAGCGCTGGTTCCGCCCGCCGGAGGAAGTGGAGGCGGCGCCAGACGTCCGACCTTTTCTGCTGGACGACTGGAGGGAACTGGACCGGCGGGCTTTTGGCGCGGATCGCTCGGAACTGCTGGCCACGCTGGCGCCGCTGGGTGCTGCCGCTCTTCCCGGCCAAGGCTATGTCATGGGCCGGAAGGGTGCCAAGGCGGCATACCTGGGGCCTTGCGTGAGCCGCTCCCCTGAAGCGGCTCCCGAACTGATACGCTGGTTCGTCGCGCGCTATCCGGCTCAGCCCCTTTATTGGGACGTGCTGCCCGATCACCACGAAGCAGCCCGGCTGGCGCGGGAGTTCGGATTCGCGCCTTTGCGGCACCTCGTGCGCATGGCACGCCGCGGCCCGGGCGCCGCAGATCCGGCTCCGCAGCACAATTCTCACGTTTTTGCGATTGCAGGCTTCGAATATGGATAGATCCATTACGCTCGACTGGGTCCAAGTACCCCTCAAAGAACCATTTCGTATCTCCAATGGCGCCGTCGCGGTGAAAGACGCCATCGTCGTCTCCTATCGGCAGGATGGTGTTACCGGCTATGGCGAGGCTTCTCCCATGTCCGGGGCGTTCTACTCCACAGAGACCCCGGAATCTTCCTGGGCTGCGCTCGAAAAACTGGCGCCCGCGGCTCTGCGCAACCCGGATGTGGATCTCGATACGGTGGTGGAGGGCGAGGCTTTCGCCAAGGCCGGGCTGGCAGGCGCCCTGGTCGACCGCAACCTGCGTGCCATTAAAAAGCCCTTGTGGGAGTGGCTGGGGGCTGCCGACCGTCCGGTACCGTCCGGAGTTGCCATTGGCATTTTCGATACGGTGGAAGAACTGCTCGATCGGGTCCAGCTTTACGTAAGCCAGGGCTATCGCCGGGTGAAGATCAAGATCCAGCACGGTTGGGATGTCGAGCCGGTATGCCGCGTCCGCGAGAAGTTCCCGAACGTGCCTCTGATGGTGGACGCCAATGCCGCCTATACCATCGCCGACCTGCCGGTCTTTCGCGAACTGGACCGCTTCGGCCTGATGATGTACGAGCAGCCGCTGGGCCGCCATGCCCTGGAAGAGATGGCCGAGCTTTCGCGGTCGGTCAAGACACCGGTGTGCGCCGATGAATCGGCGGAGTCGCTGGCGATGCTGGAACGTCTGATTGAGCTGGGATCGGCGAAGATCATCAACATCAAGATCCAGCGGGTGGGCGGGATTCACAGCGCCAAGCGGATGCACGACCGTGCGCAGGAGGCGGGGTTGCCGTGTTGGATGGGCACCATGCCGGAACTGGGCATCGCTTCGGTAGAGGCGGTCCACTTGGCGACGTTACCCAATTTCCAGTATCCCACCGACGTGGAGGCTTCCAGCCGCTGGTATACCGACGACATCATCGAGCCGCAGATCCAAATCAGCGCGGAGGGATATCTACAGGCGCAGGTGGCACAGGTTTCGCAAGAAAAATTGGAGCGTTACTGTATCAAACATGCGACATTGAAGTAACGGTCCTGATCTTTGTATGCGGAAATTGTTCTACTGGAAGCTCAAGCACCGCGAGATCAAGCTCGGAGAACGCACGGTGATTCTCGGCGTGCTGAATGTCACGCCCGATTCTTTTTCCGACGGCGGCAAGTATCTCGATCCCGACCGGTCTTTCGCGCGAGCCTTGGAGTTGGAAGAGCAAGGTGCTGATATTCTCGACATCGGCGCCGAATCCACACATCCCGGCGCTAGTCCGATCTCGGCCGCCGAAGAACTGCGGCGCCTGGTTCCGGTGCTCAAGCGGCTGAAGGGGCACCTGGCGATTCCGATCTCGGTGGACACCTATAAGGCCGAAGTCGCGGAGCGGGCTCTGGAGCACGGTGCGGAGATCATCAACGATCCTTCGGGGCTGACGCTGGAGCCGCAACTGGCACGCATGGTCTCCCACCACGACGCAGGACTGATTCTCAATCACATGCGCGGCCGCCCGGACACGTGGGCCAAGCTTCCACCGCTGCCGGATGTGATGGGGACGATCGTCCGCGATCTGGACGCCACCGTCAGCCGGGCGAGGCATAGCGGCATCGACCGCACGCGGCTGGTGATCGACCCGGGGCTGGGATTCGGTAAACGTAAAGAACAAAATTCCGAGATTCTGGCCCGGTTGGGGCTGTTGACCCACCTGGACCTGCCGATTCTGTTGGGACCCTCGCGCAAATCCTTTCTGGCGCATCCTACGGAGAAACAAACCTCTTTCGCCACTGCCGCGGCGGTTGCCCTGTCGATCGCGGCCGGCGCGCACCTGGTGCGGGTCCACGAAGTAGCCGAGATGCGAGCAGCGGCCGATGTAGCGGATGAAGTGCTGCGCGCCCGCCCTTCTTAGTGCGACAGAACACGTATCCGGAACTCACCGGGTAAACTGGTCGCGGATGGGGTGCGTCACAATGGGGTATGTTTTCTTTCAGGCGGAACGGATCTTTTGCGCTGTTGATCGCGCTGCTGGCCGGCTCGGCACACGCACGCGTACGGCTTCAGGAATACGCCCTCATGCTTCAGGACCCGCCGCTCGCGCGGCAGACCGCTTCCGGAGGCGGTACCCAGACCGCTTCCATGGAGGCACGCCGCCAGAAATTGCAGCGCGCCCAGGATATCCTGCGAAGAGAGCTTGCCCGCCGTAAGATCGCGGTGACCAGTGCTGCGCAAACCCTCGTGAATGCCGTGTTCGTGCGCATACCGGCCGGCCGCGCGAGCGACCTGCAATCGCTCCCCGGCGTGGTGCGCGCTGTCTACATGCCTCCCATCCGCCGGCACCTGGACCAGGCGGTAGGCCTGGTGAAGGCGTCGGACGCCTGGAATTTACTGGGTGGGACAGGACAGGCAGGCGCTGGTATCAAGATCGGGATTCTGGATACCGGCATCGATCAAACGCACGCGGCGTTTCAGGACAACTCGCTTTCCACGCCTTCGGGCTTCCCCAAAGGAGAGCAGGCTTACACGACGACGAAGGTAATCGTCGCCCGCAGTTACGTTTCGGCCTTGACAAGCACCGATCCGACTTATTCCACACCGGACGATGCCAGCCCGCGCGACCGGTCCGGCCACGGCACCGCGGTGGCGATGATTGCCGCCGGCGCTCAGAATGCGGGCCCGGCCGCCACGATTACCGGCATCGCTCCCAAAGCGTGGCTGGGTAATTATAAGGTGTTTGGCAGTCCGGGCATCCTCGCCTACACCACTGCCTCCGCGGTGACAGCAGCCCTGGAAGATGCCTATAGCGACGGCATGGACGTGGTGGTGCTGCCGTTCGGGTACACGGCACTTTACGGCTATCTGGCCAAAGACTGCGGCGACAGCGGCAGCGACGTCTGCGATCAGGATTTCTATCCAATGGAAGAGGCGGTTACCACGGCCATCAGCCGCGGTATGACGGTGGTGGTTTCGGCCGGTAATGACGGCAATACGGGCAATCAGTTCCCGACCTTGAACACCATCGCCACACCCGGCCTGGTTCCGCCGGCGATCACCGTCGGCGCGACCACGAATTCGCACATCTTCTACAACAACGTGAGTGTGGTGGGATCCGGTGTTCCGGCTAATCTGCAGAACCTTCACGCCCTGTTTGGAGAAGGCCCCAAGCCTGCCTCGGTGCTGAGTGCGCCGCTGGGGGATGTTTCCCAGTTGCAGAACGATGGGCTGGCCTGCTCTGCGCTACCCGCGGGATCGCTCAATGGCAAGATCGCGCTGATCCAGCGCGGCAACTGCTCTTTCGCCCTCAAGATCAACAATGCCCAGGCGGCGGGGGCCGTAGGCGCGGTCATCTATCAACTCGACGGGCAGGATTTCATCTTCAACCAGTTGGGCGCGCTCTATACCGGCATCCCGGCGGTGATGGTGGGCAATACCGATGGGGTCGCCCTGAAGAACTATCTGCAATCCCATTCCGATGCGAGCGTCAGCCTGAATCCCGCGTTGAGCCCGGTGAGCGCATCGTTCAACACGGTGGCGGACTTCAGCTCCCACGGTCCGACCATTGGGGATTCGTCGATCAAACCCGATTTGGTAGCGGTGGGCACGGATTTGTATACGGCAACCCAAAAGTCGGATCCGGAGGGCGACCTCTACGATGCCACGGGCTACACCTCGGCAAACGGATCGAGCTTTGCCGCGGCCATGGTGGGTGGCGCCGCAGCCCTGGTGAAACAGCGCAATGCAAGCTTTTCACCGGCTCAAATCAAATCCGCGGTGGTCAATACGGCAACGCAGGATATCTCCGATGACGGCGGTCAGGCGCGAGTGACCGCGGTCGGCGCAGGCAAGCTCAATGTGGCGGCGGCAGTGAGCACCAGTGCCACCGTGGATCCGGTGTCGCTTTCGTTCGGCGTCATCAGCCAGGGAGCGCTGCCGATCAATCGCACGATTACCGTCACCAACACGTCTTCGGCGGCGGCCACGTTCAATCTCTCCATCAGCCCGCGGGATGAGAACGGCGCGCAACTCAGTGTTTCGCCGAACACGCTTGCGCTTACGCCGGGACAGCAGGGAACGGCGACGGTTACATTGCAAGGAAGCACTCCAGCCGCGGGAGCGTATGAAGGAGCGCTGGTGATCAGCGCCGGAAACACAAACCTGCGCGTCCCTTACTTGTACCTGGTGGGGGACGGCACACCTTACAACATCTTTCCACTCATCAATGGCAGCTTCACAGGAGTGATTGGCGACCAGGGCTGGTTGGTCGGCTTCAAGGTGGTAGACCGGTACGGCGCTCCGGTGGTCAACCAGGCAGTGGCCTTCAGCGCCGCGAGCGGCGGTGGATCGATCGGTGGTGCGGACCCGGTGACAGACAAGCTGGGAATCGCCGCCGCCAATGTCAACCTCGGCTCTCAGGTCGGCGACCAGGTGTTTACGGCGCAGGCGGGCGGCCTGACTGTGGAGTTTGATGCCTTCGCGCGGCAGCTTCCCACGATCGCAAGTGGAGGCGTAGTAAATGCTGCCAGCGGGCAGGTAGGCGATGGGCTGGCTCCAGGCTCATATGTTTCCATCTTCGGGTCCAACTTGAGCGATGCCACCAGGGCTCTTAGCGCTTCCTCGCTGCCGCTATCGATGGCCGGCGTCAGCGTGAGTTTCGATGGCGGCGGGTTGAGCTTGCCGGGGCGGCTATCCTACGTGAGCGGCGACCAGATCAATGTGCAGATCCCGTGGGAGTTTCAAGGGCAGTCCTCGGTACAGATGAAGGTGATCACCGATGGCATCCTCAGCTCGGTGTATACGGTCCCGCTCAAAGACTACGCTCCGGCGGCCTTCGAATATCAGGATTCGGGAAGCGGCCAGCAACTGGCCGCCGTGCTGGATCTGAACTATCAACTGGTGACGGTCGCGCATCCGGCGCAGCGGGGACAATACATCCAGCTCTACGCCAACGGATTGGGGCCGGTCAACAACCAGCCGGCTTCCGGTGAACCCAGTCCCTCAGAGCCTTTGGCCACCACGCGGGTTACTCCCACCGTGACGATTGGGGGGCAGCAGGCAGCCGTCCAGTTCAGCGGCTTAGTGCCTCCGTATGTCGGGCTTTATCAGATCAACGTGCAGGTGCCCGACGGCGTATCGCCGGGCGTCCAGCCCCTGGTGATTACGGCTAACGGGGTTACGTCGAAAACCGCGAACCTTCCAGTTCAGTAAATCGAGTTACACTTCTGATGTGAGGAAGCCTTGGTGGTTGCTCCTGGTGGTCCTACCCCTGTTGGGGGAGGACTACCTCCCGAATCGCTATATCGTGGAGTTATCCGAAGAGCCCGCACTGAGCCGAAGTGGGCGAGCGGGTGGGCGGTTTACGTTACAGGCCGATAGCGCACGGCAGCAACTGGCGAAGGTTCGCGCCGAGCAGCGGAGCGTGCGGCTCCAGCTACAGAGGCTTTCGGCCACGGTCATTGAAAGCGTGGCAACGGTCGCTAATGCGCTGTCGGTGCGCATTCCAGATCACCAGGCTGCCGCCCTGGCGGGCATACCTGGCGTGCGCTACGTCTATCCGGTACGGCTGTTCCATTTGAATCTGGACCACGCACTGCCTTTGCACAAGGTCACCGATGCGTGGAATCTGGTTGGAGTCGATGGCGCGGGCCTCGGTGTCAAGATCGCCATGATCGATACGGGAATCGATATCAGCCATCCGGGACTCCAGGATCCTTCGCTTCCGATACCGGACGGTTATCCCAAGGTCAATACCGAGTCGGACCAGGAATTTACTAACCAGAAAGTCATTGTGGCGCGAAGTTATGCCAGCATGTTGCCGGAGGAGGACCCGGATCTTTCCGCCCGCGATCATGTCGGACACGGGACAGCGACGGCAATGGCAGCCGCCGGGGTACAAAACAGTGGTCCGCTGGCGATAATCACCGGAGTCGCGCCCAGGGCTTACCTGGGTAGTTACAAGGTTTTCGGCTCTCCCGAGGTGAATGACAAAGCTTCGGAGGACGCGATCCTCAAAGCGATCGACGACGCGGTCAGCGATGGGATGGATGTCATCAATCTGAGTCTGGGCAGTGATCTGGCAATGCGGCCGGCTGACGATCTGGAAGTGCGGGTGCTGGAGCGAGTAGTCGCCGCGGGAGTGATTGTGGTGGCAGCGGCTGGGAACAACGGCCCGGATCCGTCCACGATCGCGACCCCGGCCACGGCGCCCTCGGTAATCTCGGTGGGATCTTCGGCCAACGATCGTGCCTTCAGCACGACGGCCAGCGTGAATGGCATCGGCACCTATGCGGCGATCCCCGGCACGGGGCCGGCACCGGAGGCTACGGTCACGGCGCCGCTGGTGGATGTAGCCTCCCTGGACAATGACGGCATGGCGTGCTCCGCACTTCCCGAAGGTAGTCTCCAGGGAAGGATCGCCCTGATTCTGCGCGGCTCTTGCTTATTCGAAGAGAAGCTCCATCACGCCGGCCAGGCGGGCGCGGTTGGAGCGCTGGTCTACACCGATCAGGAGCGGCCCGACCCGATCACGATGGTCGTGGGCGCGGCCACTCTGCCCGCTGAGATGGTGAGTTATGCCAATGGCGTGGAGATCAAGCGGCACCTCGGTGAGGCGCCGCAGGGAGATGACGCTCCGCAGGCCAGTTTGAGCTTCACGCTTGGCCCGCTGTGGACCGATCCGAACCGCGTGGCTCGCTTTTCGGCACGAGGTCCGAACCTGGAGGGCAGCATCAAACCGGATCTGGTCGCCGTGGGCATGAATCTCTACACCGCCGCGCAGACAGGTGACTTGAACGGGGCCCTTTACAGCGACAACGGCTACGTGGAGGAGCAAGGCACCAGCTTTTCGGCGCCGCTCGTGGCCGGCGCGGCTGCGCTGCTCAAGGCGGCACGCCCGGGATTGACCGCGGCACAGTATCGCTCTCTGTTGATCAATAGCGCCGCGCCCATCGCGGCCGATGGCGTGACGCCGGCGCGCGTGCAGCAGGCCGGTGCGGGGCTCCTCAATCTGAGCGCCGCTCTTCGCTCCACGGCGGCTTTTTCTCCCACGGCGCTGAACTTTGGCGTGGGGAGATCGCGGATCGATCTGATGGCGAGTCTCGCCATCACCAATCTCGGCGCGGCTGCCGAATCGTTTCAGCTTGCCGTCGTTCCGCGTGACGACGGTCCCGCTCCCGCGCTTCCGGCGGATGTGGTGAGGCTGGAAGGTGGGCAATCCGCCACCCTTCGCTTGCGTTTCGCCACCGGATCGCTCCCGCCGGGGGAATATGAGGGGTTCGTTACGGTGCAGGGCGTGGATTCCGGTGTCGAGAGCCGGATCCCATATTGGTATGCGGTCAGCTCCGAAACGCCCGAATACATCACCTTATTGCACACGGCATCGAATCTCACCGCCGGCAGTACCTCCACGAATGCCATTCTCTTTCGCATCTCCGACGCCTCGGGAATCCCGCTGTTCCTGACTCAGCCGGAGGTGAGCCCGATCTCGGGCGGCGGCGAGGTCGTGCGAATCCGTACACTGGACGGCGCCAGCCCGGGCCTGTTCGGAGCAGATGTCCTGCTGGGCAGCGAGCCCGGCCCTAACGTATTTCGGATCCAGGCTGGAGCCATCACCAGGGATGTGACGTTGAGCGCCAATTAGCGTCTCCTGAAACGCGTTTTTGGCTCGATCGCAACCTTGTTTTTCGGCGCCGGGGAAACTCCTCGGGGCGGTTTGACCTATAATGTGACCTGTGGGAGTTATCGTCGGCTAGATGAACGATATCAAGAAGAAATTGCAGGACGAGATCGCGCAACTGGAACACGAGTTGCGCTCGGAACTGCCCAAAGAGATCCTGAAAGCCCGTGCTCATGGCGATTTAAGCGAAAATGCCGAGTACCACGCCGCCAAGGAACGTCAGGGTTTCGTGAATGCCCGCCTCAACCAGCTCAAGAAACGTCTGGCGGAAATGTCGATGGTGGATTTCTCCAAGATTCCGCACGACAGGGTGGGGCTGGGTTCGACAGTAGTAGTGCTGGACAACAAAAAAGACGAGGAGCTTACCTACTCCCTGGTGACCAGCGAGGAGGCGGATGCCCCGGCGGGAAAAATTTCCACCAGTTCTCCCATCGGCCGGGCCTTGCTGGGCAAGGAGGTTGGCGATACGGTCCGGGTTCAGATTCCGGGCGGTGTGAGGGAACTGGAAGTTCTCCGGTTGACCACGATCCATGACTCGGCCGAGTAAGTTATGACCTACACTCGCGCGATCGGAATTGCCTGTGGGGCTGTGATCGATCGCATTGTGCGCGCGCTGGCGCTTTCCCGCATTCATCCGAATGTGCTGACATTCCTGGGATTGGTGATCAACACGGTGGCAGCCTTCCTGTTCGCCTCCGGGAAGTTCTGGGTGGCGGGGCTGGTGGTGATCGGCGCCGGACTGTTTGATATGGTCGATGGCCGCGTGGCCCGTGAGACCAACCGGGTCACCCGTTTCGGCGGTTTCTTCGATTCCGTGATCGACCGCTATTCCGACCTGGCCCTGCTCATGGGCCTGCTGGTGTACTACGCCTCGATCAACCGGTTTTTCTACATCGTACTCACCGCGATCGTGATGACCGGATCGGTCATGGTGAGCTATACCCGCGCACGGGCCGAGTGCACCATTCCCAAATGCAAGGTGGGTTTCCTGGAGCGTCCCGAGCGCATCGTGCTGATCATCATCGGTGCGCTGGCGGACCGTATGGCTCCGGTGCTCTGGGTGATTGCGATCCTCTCCAACCTGACCGTGATCCACCGCATGATTTACACCTGGCAGGAAACCAAGCGCCTGGAGGAGGCCCAACTGCGCGCCGTCGCTATGCCTCCAGAATCACATGCGCCATCCCCAGCTCCGCCGTATGCGTGAGCGATAGGGAAATCGACCGCACGCCCATCTGCCCCGCGATCTGCGCCGCTTCCCCGTGCAGCAAAAGAGTCGGCTTCCCACTGGGCAGGTTCGCCACCTCAAAATCCCGCCAGCGCACTCCGCGCCGCCAGCCGGTTCCGATCGCTTTCATGCCGGCCTCTTTGGCTGCAAAACGCCCGGCATAGCGCTCGAAGCGATTGGCCTTGCGCTCGACATAGGCGATCTCGCGCGGCGTGAAAATTCGCTCGATGAAGCGCTTACCATAGCGCTCGATCGCCTGCCGGATGCGCGGTACCTCTGCCAGATCGACCCCTGTTCCCACGATCATTTCAGCTCTGCTCCCGATGTCGTAATCGTCAACCGGCCGTGCTTGACCCCTTTGGTGCTGATCAGCGCGTCGGCAATCTTCTGCACCTCCCCGGCCTTGCCGCGCACCACCAGGACTTCCAAACAGTTGTCGTGGTCCAGGTGAACATGCAGCGTGGAGAGGATCGAGCGGTGATAGTCGTGCTGCAGGTCGGTGAGCTTCTCGCTCAGCATCCGGACATGGTGGTCATAGACCAGGGTGACCGTCCCGACCACCGAGCTCTGCGGCGATTCCCAGGCCTTCTCCACGAGTTCATCGCGAATCAGGTCCCGAAACGCCTCCGAGCGGTTGGTGTATCCGCGCTGTGCAATGAGGTGGTCGAATTGCTCCAGCAGTTCAGAATCGATCGCCACCCCAATCCGGCTAAGCTCTCCCATTCGTATCCATTGTATCCGTGGAAGACCGCGGCCGGCGGTAACGCCGGAGCGGCGTTCCGCGCGTGACACGATTCGTTAAGTCGTGCTACTGTGAGATCGAACGTGCACATTCCGGATGGATTTCTGGCGACCCCTGTCTGGGCCACTCTCGACGTGGTTGCGGCTCCGGCCGTCGGCTACGTGGTGCGCCGTGCCCAGCACGGTTTCGAAGAATCGAAAGCCCCTCTGCTGGGAGTAATGGGCGCGTTTGTGTTCGCGGCCCAGATGATCAATTTCCCCGTGGGAATCGGCACCAGCGGGCATCTGGTGGGAGGAGCGCTGCTGGGGCTGACTCTGGGACCGGCTCCCGCCGCCGTGGTCATGACGGCAATTCTAGCCATCCAGGCGTTGGTATTTCAGGATGGCGGCGTTTTGGCCCTCGGCGCCAACGTCATCAATATGGCCCTGCTCGGAGTCCTGGCCGGCTATCTTCCCTTTTATTTCTGGGGCAGTGGATCGTGGCGCAAATTCTCCATCTTCTTCGGCGGGCTGCTTTCCGTGCTGGCCGGTGCCGTGGCCGCCCTGGCCCAATTGCTGCTTTCCGGAATCCGGATGTCGGGTTCGGTGCTGGCCGTTTCTCTGGGACTGTTCCTGGTCTCCGCCATCCTCGAGGGGCTCATTACCCTGACAGTCATTCAGGCTCTCGAAACGCTGAACCCGGGCTTTATTCGCAAACCCGAAGCA
>CAZMRK010000518.1:0-6259 GCA_964568355.1 uncultured Solibacteraceae bacterium
CGTTCGGTCTTTGGCCCACTCGCTGCCCGTCGGACCGAAGTTGAAGGCATTGGCATAGGGATCGATGAGAATCGAGCGGGCCTGGCGGCGAATGACGCCGGCCAGCAGAGTCTGGAGCCTTCGGTCCTGGCCTGCCAGGGGAAGGTAGGGCCAGACCTGTGCGGTGGAGTCGCGCAGCCACATCGCGTCGATATCGCCGGTGATGACGAACGTGTCCGGCTTTCCATCGATCTGGCCCGTGCGCACGGTGGTGTCGAGCGTGTTTGGGGAAGCAGTTGGAAAAAAGCCAGGCGAGTTCCGGATCCCGGATGGTTTTCGACACCTCGGCGATGCGTGCTTCCACCGCCTCGCTCGTAAACTTACGCTCGGCCGGAGCGGGCCGCCGGGAAGGGAAGCGGTCGGCAGCGCCGAGCGATCCGGCCGCCAGGGTGACGCCCGCGGCGCTCAGAAACTGACGTCTGGTGCTCACGACTTCTTATAGCATCTTGCTCGAGTTGGGACATTTTGTCCCAACCCATGTTTGCAAATGATTGATTTTAAACTCGTAATACGCGACGAACGGGCATTTTGGCCCAAAATGGGATCTTACCATCTCACCTCGGCGAAGCGGGATGCCCGCTTATCCGAGTACATGGACCGGTCGGCACGGCTCAACATGGCGTCGATCGTGTCACCCGGTTGCCAGGAGGCGACGCCCGCAGCCGCATCGATGGAGATCTTGGCCGGCCTGTCATTAATTGAAATGGTGTAGTCGCCATAGACCCACTTGCGCACGCGGTCTACATGATTGCGGGCTTCCTGGGCGTCGCAATCCAGCACCACCAGGAATTCGTCTCCTCCCCAGCGTCCGATGACATCAATCGTGCGAAAAGTGGCTCGCAGCTCACACGCAAACTGCTTCAGCAGTTCATCGCCGGCGAGATGGCCATAGGTGTCGTTGATTTGCTTGAAATCGTTGATGTCAAACAGGATAAGCGAGAAGTCACGTTCCTGGGCCAGGCGGAAGGTGATGGCCGATTCGACGCTTAGACGGTTTCCCACGCCGGTGAGTGGATCGGTCGTGGCGAGCCGCTCCGCGCTTTCCAGTTGCGCCTGATAGCGATTCACATCCTGACGCAGCCGGGCAACCGACTCCTGGCTCGATCGGACCATGTGGTCGACGCAGTCCTTGAGTTCGTATGCGCTCTGCGTGAGCCGATCGCGCACTTCGGCGATATCATCCATGTGCGCAATGGACTCCAGGCGTCCCACCAGTTGGGAGATTTTGCCGGCGTGGTGCTCGCTATCGGTGCTGACCGTTTGTGCGGTATGGGTCAGGATCAGAAGGACATCCCGGATCGCCTTCGTCTGCTGCTGAAGGTAGCGGGAAGCATTTGTCCCCCATTGCTGCAACTCTTTCTCTACGCGCTGCTCGGTCTCCTGAAGAAGCTGCGGTGTCAACTCGGCGGCGAGAGCAGACTGAAGACCGACCAGGGTCTGATGCAGTGCGGCGCCGACGGGCCGGCAGGCCTGCATGACATTGTCTCCCATCGCGCGAATGGCGGAACGATAGCACATCACCGCTGTCTTCAGCAGTGCCTCGCGATCGGACTCGATGTACTTTTTTAGGGAGATCACACAGCCCATATATCGGCAGATCTCCATGATTTCTGTACCCATGGCTTGCATGAATCACGGGGCGCGCTGTATTGTCGAGGCGTGACCATTTCCCGGAGATCGATTCTTACCGCCCTGCCCGCAGCGGCGGCGGCCCAGGCGCCGCGGCCCCGTTATCTCAACTGGAAGCCAAAACTCGGCGTGCTTGCCCGATATTCGGAAGCGAACCTGGCCTTCGCCAAAGCGGAAGGCTTCACCAGCATGCAACTGCGCCTGGATCCGGACAAGCTGGACGACGCGGCTATCGCGGCGATCCGCGAGAAGATTCAGAAATCCGGGATTACGGTCTCTTCGCTCGCCGTGGATGGAAACCACATCGATCCGGATCCCGCCCGGCGTGAGCGGCAGAACCGGTTCGCCATGAAGTGCATCGAGCTGTGCGGCAAGCTGGGAATCCCCAATATCGGCGGTCAATCGGGCACCATCCGCGAAAAGCCGCTCCAGGAGCAGGTGGACGAGATCGTGCGGGTTTATGAGGAGAAATACTTCCCCTTGTGTGAACGCCACAAGGTGCGGATCCTCTGGGAGCCCTACGCCGGCGGCCCCAATATCGCCACCGGACCGGTCGGCTGGGAAGCCCTGTTCCGCGCCTTTCACGACAGCCCGCATGTGGGGCTGCAATTCGATCCGTCGCACCTGGTGTGGCAATTCATGGATCCGGTGCAGGCGGCCCGGGAATTCGTCGATAAGATCCATGATGTCCACCTGAAGGACACCGAGATCCTCTGGCACGTGGTGCGGCGCGCCGGCATCCAACCGGTCAACCGCGTGCGGTGGTGGCGCTTCCGCGTACCGGGCTATGGGTCGGTGGACTGGAAAGGTTTCTTTTCGGTGCTGGCCGAAGCGGGGTACAGCGGGGCGATGAATATCGAGAACGAAGACGAATTCTACTATCCCGCCTACCAGCAGGGAGATTTCACCGAACAGTTCAAACGCGGCTTCCGCGTGGCCCACGAATTTCTCAAGACGCTCGTGCCTCCGGTGACGGCTTAGGCCGGCCGGGGACGCTCCTTAGGCGAGAGGCCGTCCGGATCGTTCACCACGGCTCCGGGCGGGGCCTTGACAGGCCCGGCAAGCAGCGGATCGTGGGTGGTCTTCATCCATCGCTCCAGGCGCCCCTGCATTTCGGCGAGGACGTCATGCTGGGTCGGATCGGCCGCCAGGTTCCGGGTTTCGTTGGGGTCGAAGATCAGGTCGAAAAGCTGCTCCTCCACGATCGGGCGCCGGCGCCAACCGTACTCCACCCACAGGCTCTTGCTGGGACCATCGTCGCAGTTGGGCAGGACGGGGAGGCTGCGCCCGTCGAAACGTTTGATGTACTTCCAGCGCTGGGTCCGGACGGCCCGCATGGGCTCGTAGGAGGCATGAAAGGTGACCTCGCTGAACAGCTCCGAGCGCACCTCCTGCTTTTCGCCGCGCAGCGCGGGCAGGAAGGAGGTGCCTTCCAGCCAGCGTGGATGCTCGATTTCCAGCAGGTCGCAAAGCGTGGGGAACAGGTCCAGGTGGGAGACCATGGCGTCGCAGACTTTGCCTCCTGAAAAAACACCTGGCCCGCGTAGGATCATCGACACGCCCATGCCGAAATCGGTGAGGTTGCACTTCATGGCGGGGAAGGCCACGCCGTGGTCCGTGGTGGAGATGACCAGCGTGTTGGCTGCCAGCCCGTTGGCTTCCAAAGCCTGGAGGACGGCGCCCACACCTTCGTCCAGCAGCCTGGCGCTGGCTTTGAAGCTGGCCATATCGTAGCGCGTCTGGGGTGTATCGGGGATGGGATGGGGCGGCATGGTGAAGCGCGGATCTTCCTGGGGGCCGGGCTTGGGATACTCGCGGTGGGTCTCAAAGAAGCCGACGTCGAGCCAGAAAGGCTGTTTCGGGCGGCTGTTGAGGAACTCGACCGCGGGCGGCACTACCTGCGCGACGTGATTCTGAGCGCAGCGCACCACCTTGTCGTAGCCGATGATGTTCGGATCCGCGGCGATATGTTGCAGGCCGACCAGGGTGGAAGCGTACCCGGCGCTGCGGAGTGTATGCACAATGTGCTGCTTGTAGTCGTTCAGGCGGAAGCCGCGGTGGGCCAGCCCCAGCATCCCGTTCTGATGGGGGCACATGCCGGTCAGCAGGCCGGCGCGGCTCGGCGAGCAGGTGGGAGCGGCGTTGAAAGCCCGGCGAAAGAGCACGCCCTGTTCGGCCAGTTGCTGGAGGTGCGGCGCCGGTACGGCATGGCCGTACGGCTGAAGATAGCGGCCGGTGTCGTGCGAGTGAATATAGAGAATGTTCGGCCGGGGGCGCCGGCTCTGCGCGAAAGCCGCGGCACCGAGACCGGCGGCGCCTCCGAGGAAGTTGCGTCGATCCATTAGGCACTCCTGAGCGTACCTTTCAGGATACTGCGGAAGACCAACGCGGCTTCCGGCGTCGCGATTCAGCGCACTACGCTCGAATCAGGTCGGCAATTTCGCGCGAAACGGCGGCGGTGTCCTGCTCTACGGCAAGCTGCGAGAAGATCTCCTCTAATGTGGGCAGGGCCATGAGCGTGCGCAGGCGCTCGATAGAGTCGTCGGCTACCACTCTTCCGCGATGCAGAATCACGACGTGCGCTGAGATCCGCTCCACGGTTTCCAACTCGTGAGAACTGAACAGCACTACTTTGCCGCGGCCGGCCAACTCCTGAATCAGGCTGCGTAATACCAGGGAGGTAGAGACATCCAGGCCGGAAAACGGTTCGTCCAATAGAATCAGGTCGGGATTGTGGAGCAACGCCGCCGAAAGCAGGATCTTCTGCCGCATGCCCTTGGAGTAGGACGAGATGGGCGCATGCCGGTCGCCGTGAAGCGACAGCAACCGCAGCAGCCCGTCGATACGGCCGGCGGTTGCCTCCGGCGGCAGATCGCGCAATTGCCCGACCATGGTCAGGTATTCGAGACCGCTGAGGTGCGAATAGAGGTACGGCTCTTCCGGTACATAGCCCATACGCTGCTTAAAGCCAAGCAGGTCGGCGCGGATCGGCTGGCCGTCGAAAAGGATTTCGCCGGAGGTGGTCTCGATGAGTCCGGTGATCATCTTCATAGTGGTGGACTTGCCGGACCCGTTCGGCCCCAGGTATCCCGTAACCTCCCCGGCGCGCGCCTGGAAGCTCACGCGATCTACGGCCAGTGTGCCTGGGAATCGTTTGGAGACTTCTCGCAGTTCGAGCGTCATCGCTGCCGCACCCCCACCGGATTTGAAAAAAGCCCACTCCAGGAATCGTCCAGGCGAAGCCATTGCGACTGGTCCGAGTAGCTGGCCGGGCTGGCGGAAATCTGCAGCAGCCCGTGGCCGCGCGGGCACATGGACTCGGCTCCGTACCATTCCAGGAACGTCTCCGAGGGCGTGCCGATGCGAACCGGTTCGGTCAGCAACCGGAGGCACAGCGGGCAGCGGCGCTGCTGATCGATCAGCACCCAGCGCAAGGCCAGGAGCCAGGACGCGCACACTCCCAGCGGCGTCACCGGCGCAACCGGAGCGGCAACCACCAGAATGAAAAAGCCGCAGAGCATGATCGGCTGCACCAGGGCGAGCTTCAAAGCCAGAAAGGCCCACCGGCGTAACCTGCTCTGCCAGGGCATCGGATACCGGTTGGGAGCGGTCCGTCCCATGACCAATCGCATCGTCGGCAAGAGCAGGCCGGAAAATATCAGCATCATGACGGAGCCCATCGCCAGCTCGCGAACGCTTAAGCGTGGGGCCGGCGTCATGGTCCTGGGAGCCGGCATTTGAATCGCGATCAGAATAGTGACCGCGGCGATTGCCGCCAGGAAGGCGAGGCAGTGAAAGGGAGACTCCAGCCGGAAAAGTCTCACCGGGCCGGGATTGTTCCGCCTCAGCCAGAGCGCGTCGCAAAATGAGCCCAGGCAGAAGGTCGTGGCGTCTTCCGGCGGGACGTACCAGAGCTCGGAGCGCCAGCCCAGAAGCCATTCCGACCGCTGGTCTCCGGGGGCCAGGAACGAGGCGACGCGAAGTATGGCGCGCGGCAGCCATCTGCTTTTCATCGGTCCTCGACCTCCTCGGCGGGCGCCAGCTTGGCCAGCAGCGGATAGCGCTTTCGTGAAGCCTCCAGCGCCGCGCCACCGCTGCGGGTCAGCTTGTAGTATTTGCGCGGCGGCCGCAATTCGGCGTCCGCGATGGCCTGCTGCTCCCACTGCGAGCGGATCAATTCGTCGCGCTCCAGACGGCGCAGAGCCGGGTAGACCGTTCCGCTGGGCAGACCGGTGAGCTCCATCACGGTGTAGCCGTAGATGTAGCCGGAGCCGATGGCCTGAAGGATCATGGCCGAAGTGTGGGACAGCTTTGGCCCGCCTGCCATAGGGCAATTATACCTATGTAGTAGTCTACTTGCAAGGGAAAAGCGCTACCGCCGCGCCGGGCTCAGAGGGACGATACGCCGGCGCAGCCATAGCTCGGCGGCGATGCCGTTAGGCACCCACGACAGCCACGAGACCATGGCGTAGGCGGTCAGGAATGGCAGGTTCGCCAGGAGCAACAGCGGCAGTTCGATGCGCAGGGTGACAGCCGCGAAGGTCAGGGCGTAGTTGCGGACCATCCAGCGCCGGTGCGTAGCAAAATCGGC
>CAZMRK010000519.1:0-19915 GCA_964568355.1 uncultured Solibacteraceae bacterium
CCTGAAGCTCTCCAGCATGATTTCAAACAAACAGGATTGCCGAAATGGAAACATCGCAGTGGAGCACATCGGCGGGGAGCGCTAGAGCAGTGCGGAACGGGCACCGGCACGAATTTCGCAAGTGCGGCGAACTTCGTGCCGGTCCCCGCTTTGCACTACCATTCCAGACGGAAGACGAGGATGGTGTGCCATCTGCCGGTGCCGATGTCGGAGAAACTGCCGCGGGTGCCGTTGAAGGTCCCGAAGGAGGACGGGTCGGTCTTGTTAAAGACCGAGTTGGGCGGATTGAAGTTGTTGTATTTGAAAATATTGTTCACATCGGCCCGTAGTGTGAAGCGGAGTTTCTCCAGGAGCGACCAGGACTTTTGCAGAGATGTCTGCGGCCACACAATTCCCGGAGCTTCGAGCGTATTGCGTCCCAACGTCCCGATCGTGTAGGCCGCCGGGTAAGCAAAGCCGTTGATGTTCAGATAGCGATTCTGGGCGGAGAACGGAAACCGGTTCGGCCCGATGTCCACGTGCTCCAGTTTGACCTGATCGTCGGGCAGGATTTGGGTCGGACGGTTTCCTCCGCCCATCAGCCCCACACCAGGCAGATAGTTGTAGGGACTGCCGTTGAACGTTACGGTGAACGGAGGGCCGGTCTGGAAGGTTTGGATCCAGACTACCTGCCAGCCGCCCAGGAAGAAGTTTCCTACCCCACCATGATTGATCCACTTGCGGCCGGTGCCAAAGGGCAATTCGTAGGACACTGTCGTCACCCAGCGGTGGTGAATATCGTAGCTGGCGCGGCCTTTGTCAAGACTGCGATTGTAGTAGGTGACTCCGGAGACAATGCCCTCGTCATAGGAGCCGGCGCTATCCCAGTTATTCAGCGTCTTGGACCAGGTGTAGAACGAGTTCAGGGTCAAGCCCGTGGAGTACCGCTTCTCCACCCGCAGGGTAGCGGCGTGGTAGGTGTTGTGACCGAAATTGCTGTATAGGTTCACATCACCGAACTGGGGATAGGGCTTGTAGTTCTGGAAGGACTGGCGAATTCTTTCGATCTGCGCCGGGTCGCTCGGAAACCAGCCGGGCGGCTGGACGTTGATATTCCACCCGTTCAACAGGCGGACCCCGGCGGAGCCCTGATACATGGCCTCTACCAGCCACGTGGAAGCAAACTGCCACTCGAAGCCGCCGGACCAGCTCATGACGTATGGCGAACGCATCTTGGGGTCGTACCAGGTGGCATTGCGGCTAGCGTAATTCGTACCAATGTAGGGAGCGCTGCCATCTGCGTTCAGGCGGAAGGTGACCGGCGGAGGGCCTTGGGATAGTTTGAATACGGTGCGTGGGTCGCCCGGCGGCGCCTGGACATTCGCGGTGGCAAAATACTCTTCGAAATTGGTGTTGATGTCGCTGGCGAACAGGTCGGCGGTCGTGATTCCGAAACTGGAGCGGAAGACCCAATTCGGACGGAACTGCCAGGCGAGCCCGAGACGCGGCTGAAAGTTTTTCCAATACCGGGCAGCCAGTTGCCCCTTGGGATGGGTGATGGCGCCCTTGAGCCCGGTGATGGGATCGGTGGCGTCTGGATCGAACTGGGACTGCTGGCCGTACTTGGTCGAGAAGGGAGATTCGTAGGACCAGCGCAGACCGAGGTTCAGGGTAAGATTCCGGAAGGGCCGGAAGTCATCCTGCACGTACAAAGCATGCGACCACCAGCGTGGCAGCCAGGTCGCCTGGGCCCGCGTAAACTGAGCACTGGCCACGTTGCCGAGCAGAAAACTGGCGAACGTGTTGCCGGTGTTGGGAGTGAACGGAAAGTCGGTGCCGCCCATGTTGTAGGTGCCGGACGGCAGGGACTCCAGCAAGGAGTTATAGCGTGTTCGCACCACCTCATAGCCCAGCTTGACGGTGTGCTTTCCAGCCACCTTGGTCAGGTTCTCCTGCACGGTGAAGTCTTCGGCGATCTGCTGGTATCGTCCGCCGGGACCTCCGTTATAGCCGGTCACGATCTTCGGGAAAGTCTCCGGAGAGACATTCGGGATTCCGAGTTGTCCTGCCCAATCCTCGCCGTAACTGACCGGATCTTTGGTTTCGCGGCGGCGGTTATAGCCCAGGCGAAATTCGTTGATGAGCGTAGGTGTAAAGGTGTAGGTGTCGGAGAGGACCACGTTAGTGAAGTCATTGGGAAAGACAGCGACGGGATCGTAGAGCGACCAGGTAATGTCGGTCGAGTAGCGGCCGGGAGAGCGGCTCCGGAAGCGGGAGACCCTGCCGAAGATGCGGTGGTTGACATTAAACTGGTGGTCCACCTTCGTGTCAAACCGGGTGAAGTAATAGCGGCCGCGAGTGGGCAGGACTTCATCTTGCTGCGGGCCGGTGGGTGTGACGATACCAGCGGCGTTGGGCGCAGGCCAGGGATTATGCGACAGCAAGGCTTTCGCAACCGGATCAAAGCGGGAGACCGGAATGCGGTTGTTGGCGAACGGATCGCGGACCCACTTACCATCGACCATGCGCGTGGTACCGGGATCGTAGATGGGGAATCCGCGGCCGCCGAAGCTGAAGTCGCCGTTGAGCATGTCCGGGGTCGGAACGTTGGTAATAGCGGTTTCCGAGACATGCTCGTGGTGGCGTTGAAATCCGAAGAACCAGAAGGTTCTGTCTTTACCGTTGTAAATTTTGGGGATGTAGACCGGCCCTCCGGCAGTAGCCGACATCTCGTGATAGCTCCAGGGCGGGCAGTTGCCGGTAAGTTGGCAGCGCTTGAGCTGATCAAAATACTGGCGGTGCACCAGGTTGCCATTGAGGTAGCGGTCTTCCGCGGAGCCGTGAAAGCCATTCGTCCCGCTTTTGTAAACTGCGGAGAGGAGGCCGCCGCTCGAATGACCGAACTCCGCGGGCATGCCGGTGGTCCACATTTTGAACTCCTGGATCATGTCCAGGGTGCCGGTCATGATGTGCTGATCATCGTTGACGATGCCGCGTACCGGCTCTTTGCCGCTGACGCCGTCCAACTGCATGCCCAGGGAGCGCTCGCGCTGGCCCACGCCGTGGAGGCCGTTCACCACGTTGAGGCCGGGCATGTACAGGGTCATGCGCTTGATGGCCTTCTGCATGACCGGAATCTTGACCACGGTATCGCCTTCCATGATCTGGCCAGCAGCCGCCGTTTCGGTTTCGAGCAGCGGAGCGGTGGCGCGCACACTCACGGTATCGGAGACCGCGCCGACTTCCATGGTGACGTTGATCCGCGGCGACTCATTGATACGCAGAGTAATGCCGTCCTGCACGTAAGTCTTGAAACCGGCGGCTTCGATCGTCAGCTTGTAAGAGCCTGGGATGAGATAGGGCACATAGTAAGACCCCTCCGCGCTGGTAACGCCCTCCGAAGTGAAGGCGGTGCCCGTATTGAGAACGCTGACCTTGGCTCCGGCAATTACCGCACCGGAGGAATCGGTGACGGTACCCACCAATGTGGCGGTGCCGGTTGAAGACTGCGCGAAGCAGTAAGACAGGGCGCAGAAATAGAGAAGCAGAAAGCGTGGCAAACGGAGCCCTCCTTTACGTTCTGCGATGTTCGGAAAACTATACGCGATTTAGTGGGCAAACGCAAGCAAAAACAACCGTTACCAGAGCCGCTGTAAATCAGTGTGGAGCGCCGACTTCCGCGGCCGCTACTCCAGCTCCACCGCCAGTTGGCGGAGCCAGCCGTCGACATTTTTCGGGATCTGGAGTTTGCGCGTCACCGGAGCCACTTTCGGATAGCCGCCCACCTGTTCCTGGCTGTCGATGAACTTACCCTGGCGCTGCTCGAACTCGCGGACGATACGGAGGTCCACCGCGTCGCGATCCTTGGGCCGCGCACCGGCGTGGCGCACTACCCATGCCACGGTCTGGCTTGCGGGCATGGCCTTGAAGCCCGGCGGCCAGGAAGGTTTTTCCTGGAGGATATGGATCTCCCCGCCAGTGATCGGGGCGGGTTTGCCGGCGCGATCGAAAGCAAGGTTGTCCTCCAGAAAAGCATCGCCCTTCGGAGCCACCATGGCGAGGCCGGGAGGCGTATTGGCGCCCGCATACATGACATTTCCGACGATCGAGACGCGAGCGTTCGCGGGCTGAATCCTGGAGTTCTTCCACTCCGCCGGCACCCAGTTGAGTTTGATCGCCCCGCGCCCCGGATTGTAGATCACGTTATTGACGATCACGCCGGTGGTGTGCGCCTTGAAGTAGGGATTGCGGTCGTTGTTATGGGCGTAGAGATTGCCGATCACCGCAATATTCGTGCAGTGGTCGTGAATCAGCGATCCCATCGAGTGGATGCCTTTGGAATGGCTGGAGTCGTAGAGGCCTTCGGCCAGGATGTTATGGCTGAAGGTTACGTTGTGCGTAGTCGCCTGCGGACCCTCCAGGCGCGGACCGGAGGCGGAGAGGTTCTCGTCTACCGCCCATGAGATCGAACAGTGGTCGACCACGATGTTGTAGGAATTGCCGCCGGATGTGGAAACCTCGGGCTCCCACCCGCTCTTCTTAGGCTGCCCGGCATCGCCGATACGGACGCGGATGTGCTGCAACAGGATATCGTGCGTCTTCATGATGATGCCACCACGAATGATGGTGATACCGGGCGAAGGCGCAGTCTGCCCCGCGACGGTGAGAAACGGCTCGGAGATCACCAGGTTGTTGCGATCGAGATCGATGACGCCGGCGATCTCGAAAACGACGATGCGCGGACCATTCGTTTCCAGCGCGGCACGAAGCGAGCCAGGTCCGGCCGAATCGAGACTGGTCACGCGCACGATCCGGCCGCCGCGTCCGGCAGGTGTGTCCACGCCGAAACCCTGCGCGCCAGGGAACACCGGAGTGCCGGCGGTTGCCGCTACAGCGGCCGCGAGAAACAGCATGAGTCGCTTCATGTTCAGAATTCCACGCGCAGTCCCATCCGGAACGCGCGAGGTCCTAGCGGATCGAGCGGGCTGCCGGCCCCGGATATATTCGCGTTGCCGCCCACGCCGCTAATCACGCCGACTGAGGCCGCCGAGGTGATGTTCATCGGCGGATCGTTGTAGTTGGGGTGGTTGAGAACGTTGGTGGCGGTAACCTCAAACCGTACCAGCAGCCTCTCGTTCACCACCGGGAAGACTTTGAACAGACCAAAGTCAAAGACGTTTTGATGCGGCCCGATAATCACGCCCGGGCCCGCCGTGCCGAAGGAACCCGGCGACGGCGCGGTGAAAGCCGAGACGTCGAACCAGCGGGAGGTAGTCTGCTGGCTGCCGGGAAGGTTTCCATCGCGCAGGATGTTCGGCCGGATGGTGACCTGCGCCGGCGTCGCGCTGGCGGTATAGGCGGTACCGGTGGGGTCGGGCCCGGTCCACAGGGGCGTCAGAAAGCGGCCGGAATGGAATGTGTAAATCGCACTTACGGCCCAATTGCCCAGCACGATGTCCGCTACGCGGCTGGAACTGGACATCCAGCGTTTGCCGCGTCCGACAGGAACCTCCCAGACCACATTGCCGGTGAGGTTGTGGGTTGGTATGTCCAGCCACGGACCACGCTCACGGGTACGGTCGTAGGCGTTCTCAGGCGACTGCCCTCGCTCCAGGTCGCCGATGTCGCGCGACAGGGTGTAGGACATCTGGTACATGAGTCCGTGGCCGCCGCGCCGTTTCACTTCCGCAGTCATGGCGTTGTATTGATGCCCGGCGCCGTTGGTCAGGTAGTTGATCGCCGGGTAGTTGGGAAATGCCCTGGCTTTGCTAATGAATGTCCCCGGTCCCGGCTGCGGCTGGTTGATATTGAAAGCCCAGGTGCCTTTGCGCGTATTGGTCCCCACATAGGACAGGCGAAACGCCGTATTGCCCTGCTGGTGCTCCAGCGTCACGTTGTACTGCATGCTGTAGGGCGTCCGGATATGGGTGTTGCGCGCTCCAGGCAGGCTGACCGTGGAGGGACCCGACGAGGTCGCCGGGAACATCTGCGGCAGAATGACCACCGGGACCGTTGGGTTGGTGTAGGTGGGCTGGTCAATCACGAACGGGACGCCTACGCTCTGCGCGGTCTCCGGCACGATGTCGTAGTAGATGCCATAGCCGGCGCGCAGTACGGTTCGGTCCCCGAAAGGCCGCCAGGCCAGGCCGAGCCGCGGGGCGAAGTTGTTCCTATCGGTGAACAGCAGCGACTGCGGCAGGCCGGCCTGACCGGCCTCGATCACACTTACGTAGTTTGTCGGCAGCAGCGCGCTCACCTTGCCGGCCATACCGTTCGGCACGACGATCTTGCCGGTGCCGATGTCAAACAGCGAGTTGTAGCCGTCCACATTATGGGCCGAAGGATGCAGTTCGTAACGCATCCCCAGGTCGAGCGTGAGGCGGCGGGTGATCTTGAATTCATCGGTCACGAACATGTCATAACCCCAGCGCAGCTCCGTATTCACGAAATTGGGGAATGAGCGCGCGGCCGTAGATGGAATGCCGAGAAGGAAATCGGCATACGGCTGTCCCGTGTATTTGTTCGAAAAGGTCAGGTTGCCGAACAGGTTGTTGGGCACCTGGCCGTCCGCATACTTTACGCGGTTGATGATAAACCCGGCCTTGAGCGTATGACGCCCGCGGAACCAGCTTACCTGCTCCTGGAATTGATGGACGTAGTTCTTGAAGCCGGGATGCCGCCACACCTGCTGCGTCAGTCCCTGGATCCCCAGCCCCGTAAAGCTGATTTGCGGGATGCCTTCGATATCCGGAAGGGTAGGCGCGAGTCCCTGAAGCCCCAACATTTTCACCAGCTCCAGTCCGTTCTGCGCTCCATTACGGGGTTGATCGTTGTAAGCCACGCCCCATCGGAATTCGTTCAGAAGGTTGGGATGGAAGGAGTGGCTATAGGAGACATTGACGCCCTGGTTCTCGCGCTGGTTCTCCACGCGCCCGATCGTGGGCAGGTTGTCGTCCCAATTCCTCGAATACTGGCGCGCCCAGGTGAACCGCCCATAGATGAAATCCCTGGACGAGAACCGGTGGTCGAGCCGCGCAGTCCAGTACGTGGCCGGGTCGAAGGGGCGGAAAAGCACGTCGCGGTAGTTCTGGGAGGAGAACACATTCGGATCTCCGAAATTCGGCAGGGGATAGAACAGGTCTTGCAGTTTCGTCGCCACGGAGTTCAGCCGCGCGGCCGGAATGCGATTGCCCGGAAACGGTGTGTTGCCGTTAAACGGATCCCTGACGACGGTGCCCGGCAGGAGATTCGAAAAATCACCTTCCCGCCAGCTCGCGAGAGGCACCGTGGGATTGATTACCTGGCGCAATTGAGCGCCGCGGCTGGTCTCGAAGGAGAAGAAGAAAAAAGTCCGATCCTTGCCGTTGTAGATCTTCGGGATCATGACCGGTCCGCCGATGGCGGCACCCGGTTGGTGCTGCACGCTGCCGCTGCCGGTCAGAGCGAAGGGATTCCGGGAGAAGAACTTTGGAGTCTGGTAGTAGTCGAACCCCGCGCCGTGAAAGTCATTGGTACCGGACTTGGAGATGACCGTTACCTGGCCTAACCCTCCAAACTCGGCGGTATTGTTGGCCAGGTCTACCTTCACTTCCTGGAAGCTCTCGATATAGTTCACCAGGGGAGAGATCTGCGTGCCATCGCGGCCATTGCTAATGGTGATGCCATCGACCGCGGCGTCCGACTGGTTATTGCGGCTGCCGTAAAACCGGCGCGTGGCCGTGGCACTCGCCGCCTGTACGACGCCGGGATTCTGCCCGACAAAGCTCCACAGCGAGCGCGTATTGAGCGGCAAGCTCTTGATCAACTCGGCGCCCTTGGTGTCGCTGATGCGCGCTTTTTCGGTCTCGATCAGCGAGGCGCCGGCGTTTACTTCCACCGTTGTCTCCACGGTTCCGATATCCAGTTTCACGTCCAGCCGGCGCAACTGCTGCGCTGCAAGGCGGACATCCCTGGCCAGATAGACCCGGAAGCCCGGCGCCTCGACACGTACCGAGTAGATGCCTTCCAGCAACTGCCCCACCGTGTAGTAGCCGACATCATTGGTTTGCGCAGTGTAGCGGTAATTGTTTTCCAGCAACGTGGCTGTAACCACAGCGCCGGGAACTACAGCGCCGTTCGGATCGGTCACCACTCCGGTCAGCGAGGCAAACGTGGTCTGCGCCTCCGCTGGGCGGAGCGTCAGCAACGGGGCGAGAACGGCGAGCATGGCACAGTAGCGCATCAGACTACTCCAGACTGGTCACAGAGTCAGGTCCTGCATCCTTGGGAGCCGCAATCACGCGCAGCACCTTGCGGCGCGGCACGGAGATTTCCAGGATCTTGTCCTGATCCTGCACGCCGGCGTAGGCGCGCTGTCCATCGCGGCTCAGAGTCAGAGAAAGAGGGCTCCCTCCGAGCGGGACAAAACCGGTCTGCCGGGCGGAGAGGATATCGAGGAAGCCCACGGCCTGGTCTTGCTGGAGGTTATAGATGAGAGTTCTGCCGTCCTCGGCCAGCGCAATGCGGCCGGCGCCTTTGCCGATAGGAATCTCGCGAACCACCGCCTGACGCGCGGGGTCGATGACGGTGAGGCGCGCGGCGGCGGTGTTGGTTACATACAACAACCTCCGGTCGCGCGAAAGCACCGCACCCTGGGGCCGCGCCGCCGTTGGAATGAGATTCAATTTGCCATCGGAGAGACGCACAGCAGCTACCGCGCCGCTCTCCGTATTGCTAACAAACGCCCACTCGCCGCCGGGGCCGACGGCGACCATGTGGGGATTCGTTCCGCGCACTTCGTAATCGCGCAGGACCTTCCGATTCGCCGCGTCAAGCAGCAGCAGCCGCGGCGGCTTCTCGGTGGTTACCAGCAGTTGTCCGGGGGTAGGAGCAAGGGCGATGCCATGCGGCCGGCGGAAGCGCCCGAGATCGATCACACCGGTCCGGCGCATCGCGCGCACGTCTACGATCGATACGGTGTTGCCGCCCTCTCCTTCATCGGTAAGCCAGAGCACACCGTTGTCGGTGACGTAAAGCAGGCGGCGATCCGGGGAGAGAACGGCTTCATGCGGGAAGTTGCCGACCTTTAGCCCGGTGATGCGGCTCCCATCGGCCGCATAGAAGCCGACCATTCCGGCGCGCTTCTCCAGCACCGCAAGCGCGGGCGAGGGATCGGCGCTGATGCCGGAGCATAACAACAGACAGGCGACAGCGAACCAGACATGGGTTCGGGTCAACATATCCCCAATTGAGACGAATCATAGTCGATGAAATCCGCCGGGTCAAATGGAAATAGAGCGAAAATAAGCAAAAAAGTACGGCATGTAAAATTGCCGCTCAGGCAATTCCCCCTGGTGCGATGTTTTTCGGCCGTTACGCGAGCACGACGACTTCGTGATCGAGCAGGGAGGTGACGGTGAGCGCCGCCCAGCCGTCTCGAACCTGTACCGCGGGCTGATTTTTCGATACCAGCAGGCGGGCGCCCGGAGCCTTGATGTCATCGGGCAGCTTCACGCGAACGTGGAAAGGCCCCACGGCGATGAGTTCGTCCAGAGGCGCGCGCCAGGCGCCCTCATTGGTCAGGTTCACGAGATGCAGGATCAGCCTCCCCGGCTGCCGGTACAGGTGGCAATCGATCAGGCCGGCGCCGCGCACATCGAGCGGGATGCGATCGAATGCGACCCAGCGCACGAGATTCACCAGCAGGTTCGCATGATCGGGGAGATTGTCGCGGCCGAAACGCCGGTCGATGTCAGCGGGCAGATAGGCGATCCGGGCGTCCGAGCGGCTGTTCAACACCAGCGCCGGGATGCTGGTTTCCGGGACTCGCATCCAGGAGGTTTCCGGAGGATAGACGGGAAAAGGAGGAATCAAGGTGAGGGGAACGGCGACTTCCGGATCGGTCCGCATGGTCTCCAGAGTGCCGCCGAAAGGAAGGATGTCGGTCTCCTCGAACCCGCGCAGGACCGCGTGACGGGGGGAGCCGCCCACAAGGCGCAGATAGGTGTGCCCGGCCGCGGAAGAGATTTTCCTGCGGCCGAACTCCGGAGACGGGGCGTGCGCGCCGAACAGATCCGCCAGACCAAAATCCGTCCGGGGATCGCCCCATTCGTTATAGAGGCTGCTGGCACCCGTGGCGAGCAGCCCGCCGTCGCGAGAGACGAAGCGCTTGACCGCCGCGCATTGCGCGTCCGACATGGCGCCGACGTTCGGCAGCACCAGGGCGGAGAAGCGGCCGGCATCGCGCTCGATCTGGTCGGCGTGCAGCGGCAGGTAAGGCACCCGCGCGCGGATGAGCGCCTCGGTGATCCCGCGATAAGGAGCATCGACCAGCTCGGCCGCGTCGTCGCGGCCATAGTAATCCGTATTGCGCTGCGACCACACGACGCCGATGCTGGCGACGGGCTGCCGGTCGACGAGGTACCGCTCGTTCTCCTGGTGCCAGCGAAAAACCGGTTCGGCCGTGCGATAGGCGCGGCGATCTTCGTGCCAGGCGCCGACGTGGTGCCACCAGGGCTGTATGCCTCCGGCGATGCCCTCGATCATCCACATGCGGGACTCGTGCGGCGGCTTGGCCGTCAACCGGAAGGTCGGACGCCCGGCCTGGTAGAGCGCCATGCTCTCCGGCATGAGCTTGTCCCAGCCGAGCAGTTGGTGAACGAATTTGCCCGTATCGCCGTTCTGCTGGAAACCGGATTCGTTGTTGCGGCTCTGGTGGTCCAGGAGCAGGAATTCCGAGCGCCGGCAGATCGCGGCGAAGTCGCGAAAGGCGCGGCTCTGGTTGGTAACCGAGCCGCTGTTCATTCCGAGATAGAGGCAGTGGGCGCCGCCGGCGCTCCTGGTGGTGCGATTGAACAGATCCAGGATCTCCAGGCGGCGCTGATAGTTCCATTGGATCCACTGGCGATAGACCGGGTCATCCCAGTCTTTACGGGCCGGGATGGCCTTGCCGGATGCGGCGCGGAACTTGCGCCGGCAGTTATCGCAGTAGCAGATGCTGTCCCGCCCGAGGCCGCTCCAACTGTTGTCCGCGAATCCTTCGGGATGGCTGCGATCGATGATCTCGCGGAGAATGTCGGGGATGTACTGGTCGTAGTACGGGCTGTTGACGCAGGTGACGTACTTGTCCGCGGCGCGGTATGGCTGCCCGGAGTCCTGGCGCGCGAACCAATCGGAATGCGCCTGGTAGAAGTCCTCCGCGGTGCGGTTGCAATCCATTCGCGCCAGCACCGCGAGACCATCCTGATGCGCGGCCTCGGCAAGCTCGCCGTACAGATCCCGGCCATGGAGGAACTCCGCGCGGTGGTGCAGCGGAAATTTGCTGGGATAGTAGGCAACAATGCCGCCGGCGTTGATGATGACTCCCTGGATGCACGTGCGCTTCCAGTAATCGCGCCAGAAGGCAATATCGTACCGTTCCGGATCGCGTTCCGTAATGTTGGTCTGGCCCCAGCGGCAGACCCGACGATACCAGGGAGCGCTCTGCTGCGCCGCGACGGCCGCGGCTCCTGCCGCGTTCGACTGGATGAAATTGCGCCTCGTCACTCTCGAAACACTGTAGCGCCTGTTCGCGCGGGTGTGCCAGCGCAGGCGAGGGCCGGGGGCGAGCGCTAAAAGTGAATGCGCGCCCCCAACTGCATCGAACGCGCCGCCATCGCGCCCAGGACCCTGCCGAAATTGATATTGGCAAGGTCGGCAGTGGGTGCGTTGTAGGTAACGGTGTTGAACACGTTATAGGCTTCGGCGCGGAACTCCGCGTAGATGCGCTCATTGATCGGAAACTTCCGGAAGGCCGACATATCGAAGCGGTGTACCCACTGGGAGCGCAGAATATTGCGGCCGGCGCTTCCGAAGGTAAAGGCGGCCGGAGCGCGGAAAGCCGCCGTATTGAACCACCTGTCCGCCGTGGAATTGTCGATGCGCCAGTCGCCCACGACATCCGGCCGCATATACCCGACATTGCCCGTGTTGGCAATATCTCCGGACACCGTTACGTTTACCGGGAGGCCGGAGCGGAGATCCGCGATTCCGTTCAACTGCCAGTTCCCGAGGGCGTAGTCCAGGACCCGATTTCCCGAACGGAGCGCGCGGTTCTTTCCGATGGGGAGGTCGTAGACCCAGCTCAGCACCGCGTTGTGGGTGGTGTCATAGCTGGCTACGCTGCGATCGGCGCGCATGTTGTAAGGGTTTTGGATGGAGTTGCCTTCCACGCCGAAGAAGCCCGAGGAACCGGGATCGATGGCTTTGGAGTAATTGTACGAAGCCGTGAAAGCCAGGCCGCGCGAGAAGCGCCGCTCGATCGACGTCTGGAGCGAGTGGTAGTTCGCGTTGCCCCAGCTACGATCCCAGGAGGTGGGCACCGCCATATAGGGATAGATCATGCGGGCGTGGTAGTCTCCAGGTCCGGGAGTAACGGCCATGCCGTAGCGGCCGCCCACATCCGTGCGATGGCTGCCGGAGCCGACATAGTTGACGGTCGCCAGCAGCGCGGAGCCGATCTCGCGCTGGATGCCGAAGTTCCATTGCACCGAGTAGGCGTTCTTCCAGTTCGGATCGAAGAAGTAGGCGGTCTGGGCGAACGGATTCGCCAGCGGCAGCGAGGCCGAGGGCAGCGGATTGCTGGCGGAAATCGACGGCAGGATCTGCGTAGGCGTGGGATAGTTCAGGTTCGAACCGGACTGGAAGCCGAGCGAAGGCCATGTGCCGATCGGGTTGCGCGCAATCTGCAAAATCCCGGAGTAGTTGTCAAAGAAAACGCCGAATCCGCCGCGAAGCGCGGTCTTCGGCCCATAGCGATAGGCGAATCCGACGCGCGGCTGAAAGTTCTTGGTCGTGTCCTGGAGAATTTTGCCGTTCGGTGAAAGCTGCACGTTGGGAGGCAGCCATCCTGCGGGCGCGTCGGCCGGCGCCGGAATGCACGGAAACTTCCCAACCTGCGAGCAGGGCGGCGCCATCGCCTGCAGAATGTAAATTCCGCGCTGATAGTCCATGTCGCCCATCTTGTTGTTGTTCTTCTCCTCGGTTCCAGCCGAGGGAGTGAAGGTGCGGTCGTAGCGCAGGCCAAGATTGATAGTCAGATTGTTCGTCGCTTTCCACGAGTCCTGGAAGTAAAAGCCCATCACACCCGTGAACCGCGGCATGGTTTCGATGATGTCGCGCCGGGTGGCGTTATCCGGGATGCCGAGCAGGAACGACGCAAGCGAGGCACCGGTGGTGGCGATTCGCGACGGGTCGGCGGTCTGCGCATCGGCAAAGCCGATACCCGAGGTCTCGATGACCGTGTTGTACCCGATGCGCGTATATTCGCCACCCATCTTGAAGGTGTGGTTGCCGATAAGCTTGGAAAAACCAACCTTGCCGGTGTAGTTGTCGCCGTTGACCGAATGAGTGAAGTTTTCCGAGGAGCTGAAGTAGTTGGCCACGTTGAGCCCGGGTATCAGCGAAAGGCCATTCTGGTAAGGCGTCAATACATTGGCGGAGAAGCCCACCTTGCTGTTGAAATCGGAAGGCAGCGACCGGAACCTGTCATAGCTCTCCGACCACTGCAGAACGCGGCCGAACTGCGCCTGTAAGACGGCGCTCGGTCCAAACGTGTGCACCCAACTGGCGGAGATGTTGTGCGCGCGGGAATTGTTGGCCCGCTGCATCGACGGGATATTGACGGCCGCGGTACCCGGGTTGAATGTTCCGGTGTAGCGCCCGGTGATCGTATCCCGGTCGCTGAACTTGTGATCGCCGCGTATGTTGAACGATTGAACTTTGCTGTTGTTCGGAACCCGGTTGATGGCGTTGCGATCCGCCACACCGGTGTACTCGGGCTCCGGCAGAACGGTCTTGGCGAAATACGCCATTCCCGGATTGATGAGGCTCATTGGGATCTGGTTGCCGGGGAAGGGGTCGCGCAGGAACGTGCCTGGCTGGGCTGGATTTTCCCTGGTGGTGAGAGGATTGTAGATCTGTTTCGGCCAGTCGGACATGTCGCCGGCAAGGTTTGCCGCCGTGGGGACGCGGATGTAGCTCAGGGCCGGCGAATGGCTCTGCTGGTACTGATAGCCGAAGAAGAAGAACGTGCGGTTGCGTCCGTTATAGAGCTTGGGAATCCACACGGGTCCGCCGGCAACGCCTCCGAACGTGTGGCCTTTGAACGGCGCCACCGATGCGTTGAACGTATTGCGCGCGTTGAAAGCATCGTTCTGCTCGATCTCCCAGACCTGCCCGTGCAGCTCATTGGTGCCGGACTTGGTCACCGTGTTGATGACTCCTCCCATCACCCCTCCGAACTCGGCCGAGTCATTGTGCGACTGCACTTTGAATTCTTCGAGAGTTTCCATGATGGGATTCAGGGCGAGATTGCTGAAGAACGTGGCCTGGTTGCTCACCCCGTCGAGCATGAACATGCTGCTGCGGTTGACCTGCCCGTTGATCGAAGGGATGCTCGACTGGCCGGTGGCGACCGGTGTCACGCCGGGGCTGAGCCGCATCAGGTTCTGGATGTTGCGGCTGCTGGGGAGATCGATGACCTGGCGCTGCGTGAGGACGGCCCCGAGCTCAGCGGTCGCGCTTTGGACGTGCGTGCCCACCGCTTCCACCATCACCGTTTCCTGCACGTGTCCCACCGGCAGTTGGAAATCGAATACCGAAGCCTGATTCACCACCAAAGTGAACTCTCCGATCCGGCTGGTGGTGAATCCCGGCTTGCTGGCTTCGAGCGTATAGTTGCCGGGCAGGATATTGAGGATGATATAGACGCCTTGGTCATTGCTGAGCGTACGCGTCTCGACCGCGGTGGCGGTGTTGCGAAGCAGGATGACGGCCGCGGGCACGAGGGCGCCGGCGGCATCGCGCACCGTTCCGTTAATCTGGGCGGTAGAGAGTTGCGCCAGCCCGGCAGTGGGGTGAACGTGGAGCCCCACGAACAGGAGTGCGGCGAGGCACGCCAGCTTCGCGGCTGCAATCGATCGATCGTGACAGTCGAACATCGGCTTTCTCCTTCTGAGTGATGGCTTGCGGGTCCCGTGTGTCAGCCCCGGCGCGGGTGGATCGGAGGGAGTGCCAGTTGAGGTGGATTGGGCGAGGATGGCGCAGTTGGATACAAGAGTCTTGCGTGGAGCGCGCTAAGGAGCCGTTTCGACATGGATATCTCCCAAAAACGCTGGAATTCGTTCGTCACCGAAGCGAAACCATCTGCCCGTACCTGGCCGGGGCTTTTTCAGAGGGAGTATATGGGCAGCTTATCGTAGTGTCAAGTGTTTATTCGGTTTATTTGGCTTTATTTGGTTGATTCATTCAGCCAATATCGGTTACGCGGAGTCGATCGAAGGCCTTCGCTGCTATACTGAATAAAGATTCACCCCGGTAACCCATCTGAGACCTGTGGAAGAGTCCATTCGCATCCGCGGTGCGCGGGTCCATAACCTCAAGAATATTTCGGTTTCGATCCCGCACAACCAACTAACCGTGATCACCGGCGTGTCCGGCTCAGGCAAGTCGTCGCTGGCGTTCGACACGATCTACGCCGAAGGGCAGCGGCGCTATGTGGAGTCGCTTTCGGCCTATGCGCGCCAGTTTCTGGAGCGCATGGAGAAGCCGTCGGTTGATGAAATCGACGGCATCGCTCCGGCCATTGCGATCCGGCAGAAAAACACCACGCGCAATCCGCGCTCCACCGTGGCCACTTCCACCGAGTGTTACGATTTTCTGCGGCTGCTCTTCGCGCGAGTGGGCCAGACCTTCTGCCCCAAGTGCGGCAACCGCATCCAGAAGGATACGGTGGACCAAGTGGCTTCGCGTCTGCTGGGTCTGCCGGCGGGCTCGCGCTGGTATGTACTGTTTCCGGTCAACAAGGAGAAACATCCGGATACACAGGCGCTGCGCGACCATCTGTTCGAGCTGCGGAAAAAAGGCTTCACGCGCCTGTTCCAGGGCGGACGCACGTTTGAATTTTCCACCCCGGAGTCTCTGCTCGATATCGATTTCCGCGATACGGTTTTCGTGCTGGCCGATCGCATCGCGATGCCGGACCAGGTGGCGGCCGACCTGCGCCAGCGGCTGGTGGACACCATCGAGATCTGCTACCGCGAGGCGGGCGAGGTCATCTTTCAGAACGCTTCCAATGGCGAACCACTGCGATTCAGCGAACGGTTCGCGTGCAAAATCGACAACCTGGAGTTTCAGGACCCGGAGCCGATCCTGTTCAGCTTCAACAGCCCTTTTGGGGCCTGCCCTCGCTGCCAGGGGTTCGGCAACACGATCGATTTCGACATGGACCGGGTGATTCCGGATCCCGGGCTGTCGCTCGAAGACGGCGCTGTGGATCCGTGGACCAAGCCCAAGTATCGCTCCTGGCTGGGCAATTTCCGCAAGACGGCCAAGGCCGCGAAAGTGCGCATGGGCGTTCCCTATTGCGACCTGAGCGAGCGGGAGCGGGAGGTGGTGGAGCAGGCCATCCGCCACTTCTTCGATTTTCTGGAGACGAAGAAATATAAGCTGCACGTGCGGGTCTTTCTGAGCCGCTATCGCGGCTATGCCCTGTGTCCGGAATGCCGCGGGGCCCGACTGCGCAAGGAAGCGCTTTACGTCCGCGTGGGGGGCAGGAACCTGGGCGAAGTGGTGAGGATGAACATCGCCGAAGCGCTGGCCTTCTTCACCCGCCTGGAGCTTTCCCCGGAGGAGGCCGCGATCGCGGAGAAGATCCTGGTGGAGATCCTGCAGCGGCTGCAGTTCCTCAACGATGTGGGACTGGAGTATCTCACGCTCGACCGCCTGGCCTCGACCCTTTCAGGCGGCGAAGCGCAGCGCATCCAACTGGCAACCTGCCTGGGATCGCGGCTGGTGGGAGCCTGCTACGTGCTGGACGAGCCCTCGATCGGGCTGCACAGCCGGGACACCGGGCGCCTGATCCGGATTCTGGAGGAACTGCGCGGATTGGGCAACACCATCCTGGTGGTAGAGCACGATCCGGAGGTCATGCGGGCGGCGGATCATATCGTGGACCTGGGGCCGGGAGCCGGCGAACGCGGGGGCGAGATCATCTTTCAAGGGCCATATCAGCGCATGATCTGCCCGGGTAATGCCTCTCTGACCGGCAGATATCTCCGGGGCGAACTGCGAGTGGCGCGCGCCAGTCCGCCGCGCAAGATCAACCGCAAGCGGATGCTGCGCGTCGAAGGCGCGCGCGTGCACAACCTGAAGAACATCGACGTGGAGATCCCGCTGGATGCGATGGTGGTGGTGACAGGCGTTTCGGGATCGGGCAAATCCACGCTGGTGCACAACGTGATCTACCAATCGCTCGAAGCCCTGCACAAGGCGCCGGTACCGCCTTCGGAGAACGGCGAAGAACGCGCGGAAGAGATCGACACCAGCCCGCGCATCGCCTGCCAGCGCCTGGACGGCGCCGATGCGATCCGGCAGACGGTCATGATTGACCAGTCGCCGATCGGGCGGACGCCGCGGTCGAATCCGGTCACCTACATCAAGGCTTTCGACCTGATCCGATCGCTGTTCGCCTCCACCAAGGAGGCCGAGCGGCGCGGGTATACCGCCGGGCATTTCTCCTTCAACATCCCCGGCGGGCGCTGCGAGACCTGCCAGGGCGACGGCACGGTAACGGTCGAGATGCAGTTTCTGGCCGATGTCGAGCTGGTTTGCGAGGAGTGCAAAGGGACACGGTTTAAGAGCGGCATTCTGGAGATCCGCTACAACGGGCGAAATATCCACGAAGTGCTGCAACTGACCGTGGACGAGGCGCTCGAGTTCTTCCAGGGTGTTCCCCGGCTGACCTCGCGGTTGAAGGTCCTGGCGGATGTAGGCCTGGGCTATCTGCGGCTCGGCCAGTCCGCCACTACGCTTTCCGGCGGAGAGGCCCAGCGGGTCAAGCTGGCGGCCAACCTGGCCCAGGCTTCCTGCGAAGGCACGCTGTATATCCTGGATGAACCCACCACGGGGCTGCACTTCGACGATATCTCCAAGCTGCTGGCGGCGCTGGAGCGCCTGGTGGAGAACGGCGGCAGCCTGCTGATCATCGAGCACAACCTGGAGATCATTAAGGCCGCGGATTGGGTGATCGACCTGGGGCCGGAGGGCGGAGAGGGCGGGGGGCGGGTCGTGGCGGCCGGACGGCCGGCGGATATCGCTTCGGTGGAAGGCTCGTATACAGGGCAGTTTCTGCGAACTGCGCTCGCTTCGGAGACCCCCGCGCTAAAATAAACGCATGTGGGCCATTGTTCCGGTCCTCCTTTTTCTACAGGCGGCAGATCACAACGCGGAGGGCCGTAAGGCGCTGGAGGCCCGGAACTATGACCTGGCCGTTCAGGAATTTACCCAGGCTATCCAGGCGGATTCCAATGACTTCACGGCCCATTTTCATCTGGCACTATCCTACAGCCTGTTAAAAAAAGATACGGAAGGAATCGCGGAGTATCAGAAGGTACTGGCCCTCAAACCGGGGCTGTATGAAGCCGAGCTGAACCTGGGAATCCTGCTGTTGCGCCAGAAGCAGGGCGGCGCGGCGGTGCCTTATCTGCAGCAGGCAGTGGAACAGAAGCCCAAGGAGTTCCGGCCGCGCTACTTCCTGGCCGAAGCTCTGCTGGCCTCGGGAGACTTCGCCAAAGCCGAGGAATCCTACCGCGTGGCGCAGGAACTGGATCCCAAATCGGCGGCGACGGAACTGGGCTGGGGCCGGGCCATTGCCCGCCAAAACCGCCTGGAAGAGGCTGCTTCTCACTTCCGCAAGGCGGCCGAGCTGGACCCATCCTTCAAAGACGCACTGCTCGAACTGGCCGAACTGTATGAAAAGAACAAGATGACCGTGGAGGCCATCGAGTTGTACAAGCAGTTTCCGGACAACGTGGCCGCAAAAGAGCGCATGGCCAACCTGATGCTGGATACCAAGCGCTATCAGGAGGCTATCCCGGAACTGGAAGTGGCGGTACAAAAGGACCCGACTCCAGCCAACCGCCTGGCGCTGGCCGAAGCCTATCTGTTCAACAAGCAACTGGATAAGGCCCTGCCGCTGATCGAGAAGAGCGTGGCGGAGCAGCCTTCCGACTACAATCTCCGCATGATGTACGGGCGGGCCCTGCGCGACCACAAGCAGTACCGGGAGGCGGCCCAGCAGTTCTACGAGGGCACCAAGCTGAAGCCGGATTCACGCGAGGCGTGGAATGAACTGGCCGGTATGCTGTACCTAGTGGAGGCTTACCAGCAGGCGCTGGCGGCGCTCGACAAAGCCCGCGAATTGGGTGAGAATACACCCGCCAACTACTATTTCCGGGCGATCACACTCGATAAAATGCACGTAGTGGAGCCGGCGTTGCAAAACTACGAGAAGTTTCTGGAGTTGAGCCAGGGAAAGAATCCGGACGAAGAGTTCAAGGCACGGCAGCGTGCCCGAATCCTCAAGAGGGAGTTGAGCAAGCGGTGATGAGAGCGTTTTGGATGGCCGGCTATTTGCTGCTGAGTATCGTGACTGCCGGGGCATTGCGCGCAGACCTGCAAACGGTCAAAGCGGAGCCCAATCTGGAGAAGCGCTCCAAGCTTGCGATGGAAAATGCCGATCGCGCCCTGAAGGAAGCACGCGCCGCTTACGCCAAGGGAGATTTCAAGCAGACCGAGATGCTGGTGGCGGAGGTGCAGGAATCGGTGGAACTGGCGGAAACCTCCCTCCGCGAGACCGGCAAGAATCCGCGCAAAAGTCCCAAGTGGTTCAAGCGCACGGAGATTGAAACGCGGGACCTGTTGCGCAAACTGGACAGCTTTCGCGACGAAATGAGCGTCGTCGACCGGCCCCCGGTCGAGCGCGCCATCGCGAAGATTCAGCACATCCATGACGAACTTCTGTCAGGGGTGATGGAGGGCAAATCGAAATGAGACGCGCCCTGCTTTTGTGCATTCTACTGACGGCGCCCATCGCGGCGGCCGAACGCGATTTTCTGACGGCGGACGAGGCGGACCAGGT
>CAZMRK010000520.1:0-12243 GCA_964568355.1 uncultured Solibacteraceae bacterium
GCCTGGGCTAAGGAGTGGGCCGGCGCGTCAGGCGATTGTGTTCTTTGAGGATGCAGCGATCCATGACTACGGCCAGGCCGGCGGCCTCGGCACGGGCGGCGGCCTCCTGGTGGATCACTCCTTCCTGCATCCAGACCGCTCCGGCTTTGACGGCGATGGCCTGGTCCACGATCTCCGGAACGAACTCGGAGCGGCGGAAGATATCGACGATGTCGATGTGCTCGGGCACTGAAGTGAGATCGGGATAGGCCTTCTCGCCAAGCACCTCGGTCTCCTCGGGATTCACCGGAATGATGCGGTAGCCTGCATGCTGGAGGTAGTCGGCGACGCCGTGGCTAGGCCGGTAGCGTTTACTGGAAAGGCCCACGACGGCGATGGTGCGGGCCGCGCGCAAAATCTCGGGAATGGCGCTCATGCGGGTTTCCGGACGGCTTCGCGGCCTCGGATCAGGTTCTGAAAGCGCGCCACTTCGGCCATCGTCAGGTAGCGGAAGGTTCCGGGTTTCATGGGGCCGAGTTCGAGGAAACCGATCTGAATGCGCTTGAGCTTCTCCACCAGGCGGCCGAAGTGCTTGAACATGATGCGGATCTGCTGGTTGCGGCCTTCCACGAGGCGGACCTCGTACCAGGGATTTTCGGCCCGGCGCACCAGGCGCAGGCCGGCCGGCGCGGTTCGGCGGCCGCTGAGCGGAATGCCGTCGCGAAACTCCTGTTCCTGCTCGGGTGTCAGCGGGCCGTTCACCTTCACCAGGTAGGTTTTGGGGATATGGGTGGCCGAAGAGGTGAGGGCATTGGCGAAATCTCCGTCATTGGTCAGCAGCAGGAGCCCTTCGCTGTGGTAATCCAGGCGGCCTACCGGGTAAACGCGCTCACGAACGCCGTGGAGCAGGTCCATCACCGTGGTGCGACGCTGTGGATCCTGAACCGTGGTGACCACGCTGGTCGGCTTGTTCATGGCGATGTAGAGGAGATGCCGGGGATTGTGGAGGAGGTGGCCGTCGACCTTGATGTGGTCCCGGTCGAGATCGGCTTTGCTGCCCAGTTCGGTGACCACGGCGCCGTTGACCCGGACGCGGCCCTCCAGAATGAGCTGCTCCGCCTTGCGGCGGGAGGCCACGCCGGCGCGCGAAAGAATCTTTTGGAGCCGCTCCTCGGGCATCAGCTTGGGTTCTCCTCGCCGGCAGGGGCGGGATCGAGGACTTCCGGTGCTGCCCCGGCGGTTTCGGGCGGCGGTTCGGCAGCGTCGGCCTCGGAAGACGCTTCGGCGGCCGCTTCGGGCAAGGCTTCGGATGGGGTTTCGGACGAATCGCCGGCGGAGGCCTCGGCGGCAGTCTCGGGCGGCATCTCCACGTCGGTTTCGGCGGTCGTTTCGGGCTGCGGGGCGGGCTCGTCGGACATCGCCATGCGCCGCAGTTCCTCAAATTCCTTGAGGGAAGGAAGCTCCATCAGATCCTTCAGGCCAAACTGCACCAGAAATTCCTTGGTCGTCTTATACAGGATGGGCTTGCCGATGACGTTCTTCCGGCCCGCTACAGCGATCAGCTTGCGGTCCAGCAGCGTCTTGAGCACGCCGGCGCCCTGCACACCGCGGATCTCCATGATCTCCGGGCCGGTAACGGGTTGTTTATAGGCGATGACCGCCAGCGTTTCCAGGGCGGGGAGGGAAAGCTTCAGGGGCGGCTTCAGGTTTTTGACGAAAGCCCGCACGGCTTCGTGGTGCTCGGGCTTGGTGGTCATTTTGTAGCCGCCGGCAACCTCCCGAATGGTCACGCCGTGTAAAGGTTTATCAAATTCTTCGACGAGCTCCGCGATGAGCTGGGCGACACGTTCCCGCGGCTGTCCCAGGGCGGTAGCGATCTGGATCAGGGAGAGCGGGTCGTCGGCCACATAGATGATGGCTTCGATGACGGCCTTCAGCTCGTTATCTTCGGACGAAACCGGGGCAGGCTCGGCGGCAGGTTCGGCAAACAGATCGTCGGCAGTGATCGGTTCAGCCAAAGTCTCGGATTCTGCTTCGCCGGCCATCTCGACCTGCTCGCCGGCGGAGATTGCTTCTCTGTCTTCCATTCCGTTACGTGTAGTCTTTTTCAACAGCCATCATGGGCTGCTGGCTGGCGAATACCGCCTCGAACTGTTTATGCTTTTGCAGCGCGATTTCGCCGAACAAGTCCTTTTGCGTGACGAGGATCGCCTGCAATTTGACCATCTCCAGCACAGCCAGAAAGAGCGCGATCATGGCGCGGACGGTGCGCTGCTGCTCCATGATGCGCAGGATGAAGACGGGCTGGTCGCCGGAGCGCTCGAGTTCCGCCTTGAGGCTGAGGATCATATCGCCCACGCTGACATCGGGGGCATTGACCTCGTAGATGGGCCGGGTTTTGACCCGCTCGATCATCTCCCCAAAGGCTTTGACCAGATCGAACAACGTGATGGCCAGCCCAGGATCGTCTTCATCAGAAAGAAAAGACTGGATTTGCGGGTTGGACCAAACGTTTTCTTCAATCAGGCGCTTCTGCTGAAGCATTTCGGCGGCATTCTTGAATTTTTCGTGTTCGAGCAGCCGTTCAACCAGTTCCTGGCGGGGATCGTCTTCCGGAGACTCCTTGGCGAGCTCCGGATCGCGGGGTAGCAGCATCCGCGACTTGATGTGGATCAGGGTGGCGGCCATGTAGACAAATTCAGCACCCAGATCGATGTCCAGCTCGCGAGCCTTCTCCATGTATTGGAGGTACTGGGCGGTGATGGTGGCGATGGGGATATCCCGGATATCGATCTGCTGCTTGCGGATGAGATCCAGCAGCAGGTCGAGGGGACCATCATAGCGCTCCAGGTGGATATTGAGCGGGGACGACACTATCTCCCACGATAGCACGGAAGTCCTTGTGAATTCGGGGGTGGAGGGCGGCGCCACGGCCCTCCTTGACATCCTGCGCGTAAGAATACAAACTGTTGATTTCCAATGGATTGAAGTTGGCGAAGTTTATTTCTGTGACAGGGCTAACCTTCGGCGAACCCGAAGCGTCTTCTTTAGTTGCGGGCCAGACAGGAGATTCCTGTAAAAGAGAGTACGTACCACGCATGAAAGGAAACTGGCAGAAGCATGAGTAGCGCGTCCGCATCAAATCCCGCCGGGATGAGCGTGCTCGGAGTACCTTCGCCGAAGGTGCCGACGGGGCCAACCGTCGTGCCGGGGCCGGAGAAGCCTCGTCATACGAAGTATTGGGTGATTCTGGCGGTTGTGCTGGTGATTGCAGCGGGGGTGGTGTGGAAGTTGCGCCAGCAGAAGGTCCAGCGGGCGACCGAGGCGGTCGCCGCCGCGACGCGCACGGCAACGGTTCAGGTGGGCGAGCTGCGCCGGACTTTTCGGGTGGCGGGTGTAATCCAGGCGGAGCGATCCGCGGCGCTGATGGCGCCCCGGCTTCGGGGCAGCCGTAGCGGCAGGGGGCGGGGAAGTTCCATGGTTCCCGCGACCACGTCCTCGGGTGCGGCAGGGACCACGTCGCTTTCGAGTTCCGGGTCCAGTTCGACGGGCACATCCGGCACTTCGGGTTCGACCACCGGCTCGGCGGCTTCCACGAGTATTTTGGGGAACAGCGGTTCTACCAGTACCGGTTCGACGAGTAGCAGCAGCGCCGACACCACGGCAGGGGCCGCGCCCGGCCAGACCGCGTCCAGCCTGGGCGCTCTGCGAGGCACAACCAACCGGTTTAACGATTCGGGGACGGCCTCGGCCAAGAAGGCGTCGGATGTTATCGGCAGCCGCACGGCGGGCAGCCTGGCGATCCCCAACGCCGATCTAGGGTCCACGATCAACAACCTGCCGGGCGGGGCACCCGGTAGCGGGTCCAGCGGCGCGGCAGGAGATTTTTCTTTGATTTTGCTGCATCTGGCGAAGGCGGGCTTCCACGTGAAAAAGGGCGATGTCGTGGCCGAGTTCGACCGCCAGTACCAGATTCTGCGCCTGGACGACTACAAAGCTTCGCTTTCCCAACTGGATGCCAATATTGAGAAGCTGAAGGCCGATCAGGCGGTGGCCAAAGACGCGCACGCGCAGCAGGTACGTTCGGCGAAGGCCGATCTGGACAAGGCCCTGCTGGACCTGCGCACGATCGAGGTGCGTTCGGCGATCGAATCCGAGAATTTCAAGCTCAACGTGGAAGAGGCGCGGGCGAAATACAAGCAGTTGCAGGAGGAAGATCGCCTGCTGCAGATCTCGCAGAAGTCCGAGCTGCGCGCCGCCGAGATCGACCGGGACCAGGCCAGGATCGAGTTTCAGCGGGCAGAGGTGAACGTCGATAAGCTGTTGTTGAAGGCGCCCATTGACGGCATCGTGGTGATGCAAACGATCTGGCGGGGCGGGGAATTCGGCCAGGTGCGGGAAGGCGACGAAGTCCGTTCCGGGCAGACGTTCATGACCATCGTGGATCCGCATTCGATGGTGATGAACGCGACCGTGAACCAGGCCGACAGCGAACTGCTGCGGTTGGGCATGAAGGCCAATATCCGCCTGGATGCTTATCCGGAAGTGACGCTGCCGGCTACGGTCGTCGGCGTCGGCGCGATGACCAAGCCGGGGGGCTGGCGCCCGACCTACGTGCGGGAGATCCCGGTGCGGCTGCGGCTGGACGCCGAGGACGAGCGCGTGCTGCCGGATCTGACGGCCAGCGCCAGCGTGGTGCTGGCGACGGCGCAGGAGGCCACGATCCTGCCGCGCGAATCGATTTTTTACGAGAAAGAAGCCCACCGGCCTTTCGTGTTTCTCCAGAGTCCCTCCGGCTGGGTGAGGCGGGAAGTGGAACTGGGGCTTGTCAATCACGTGGCCGTGTCGGTGCGATCCGGTCTACAGAAAGGCGATGTAGTGGCGACCGAGCGCCCGCAAGGGCAACTCTAGGCGCCGGGGTTCATTTCCCTCCTCGAGGAAACGCATGTCGAAGGATATCAAGCCCAAACAGAGACTTGGCCAGACTGCCCGTGCCCGCAAGCGCAAGCTCATCCTGTTGAGCGTGCTGGGGCTGGCCTGCGTGGCGGGCGTCTTCGCCGCCTATCGCTACACGGGGACCACGGAAGTGGATGTGCCGGTGGCGCGGGTGCGGAGCGGGGATTTCATCATCAGCGTCCGCACGCGGGGTGAGATCAAGAGCGCGCGTTCGGTGATTCTGACGGCGCCGCAGGTCCCCAATCCGCAGATCGTCAAGCTCGCCGAATCCGGCCGGTTCGTAAAGAAGGGCGACGTGGTGGTGGAGTTCGATCCGGTGCAGCAGGAGGAGAACTACATCGAACGGTCGACCAGCGTGCGCACGGTGGACAGCGAGATCGTGCAGACCAAGGCCTCCCAGGAAATCGACAAAGAGATGGACAAGATGAACCTCATGTCCTCGGAATACAACCTGGAGCGGGCCAAGCTGGAAGCCAGCAAGGCGGAGATTCTTTCCGAGATCGAGGGTGCCAAGAACCGTCTGGACGTGGGGGTGGCCGAGGGCGTGCTGGGCCAGGTCAAGACCACCATCACCTCGCGCAAGCAATCGCACGACGCGGACCTGGACCGCCTGGCGGAGAAGAAGGACAAGACCATCCGCGACGTCAACCTGGCCAAGAGCTATCTCTCGCGGATGGTGATCCGGGCTCCCAATGACGGGATCGTGAACCTGCTTCCCAACTTTCGCTCCGGCGGCTCCTTCGGCCAGTCTCCGCCTCCTTTCAAGGAAGGCGACCGGGCCTGGACGGGGGCCGCTATCGCGGAGATCCCGGATCTTTCGGAGATGTACATCGATTTGAAGCTGGAAGAAGTGGACCGCGGCAAATTAAAGCTGGGGCAGCACGTGCGGATGCGCGTGGATGCCATTCCGGAAAAGGAGTTCGTAGGGGACCTGGACTGGATCAGCCCGATCGCGGCGCTGATTTTCAAAGGCATGGGAACCTCCGAGAAGACGTTTCCGGCGCGCGCCACGCTCAAGAAGCTGGATTCGCGCCTGCGGCCCGGCATGAGCGCCTCGGCGGAGGTCATCATCGAACGCGATCCCAAGGCGCTGCTGATCCCCATCCGCGCCAGCTTCACCTACCAGGGCAAGCCGGCCGTGTGGGTGCAGAAGGGACAGAACTTCCGGATCCGGCCGATCACGGTGGGGAAGCGCAACGATGAGGACATCGTGGTGCTGAGCGGCCTGAAAGAAGGCGAACTGGTCACGCTGGAGAATCCGGCCGAAGCGGCCAAGCGCGCCAAGAAAAAGTTATAGAGCCGGCGGATTGGTTTCATGAAAAAGGTACTGTTTCGTCTTACCGGATTGTTGATCGTGGCGGCCTGCGTGTGGGGAGGCTACCGTCTCTTCCAGCAACTGCCGCAGCGCCAGGAGCGGGTGGCGACCACCAAGGTGCAGCGCTCCGACGTGGTCATCCGGTCCTACACGCGAGGCGAACTGCGCGCCGTCCGGTCAGTGACGCTCTCGGCTCCCAACCTGTTCAGTACGGTGCAGGTGACCCGGCTGGCCCCCATGGGCAGCCTGGCGCACGACAAAGATCTGATCGTCGAATTCGACGACTCCGAGCGCAGGGCCCAGTTGGAAGAGACCATGCTCGAGGTCGAACAGACCGATGAACAGATCAAGAAAGCGGAAGCCGATCTGGCCATGCGCAGCAACCAGGACCAGGTGGACCTGCTGCACACGCGTTACGGCGTGCGCCGGGCCGAACTGGAGGTGCAGCGCAACGACGTGGTTTCGGAGATCGACCGCAAAAAGAACCTGCTCACGCTGGAAGAGCAGCGCAAGCGGCTGGTACAGCTCCAGAATGATATCCGCTCGCGGCAGGCGCAGGCGGAAGCGCAACTGGCGGTGCTGAAGGAAACCCGCAACAAGGCCATGATCGACGTGCGCCGCGAGCAGCAGCGCATCGCCCAGGCCAAAGTGCTCTCTCCCATGACGGGGCTGGTGGCGATCCGGCAGAACCGCACGGGCTTTTTCATGTTCGGCCAGCAGATTCCGGACATCCGCGAGGGCGACACGCTGCAGCCGGGAATTCCGGTGGCGGACATTCTGGATCTCTCGGAGCTCGAGCTGGTGGCCAAGGTCGGCGAACTGGACCGCGCGAACCTGCACGAAGGGCAGGAGGTTCTGATCACGCTGGACGCGGTGCCGGACAAGAAGTTCCGCGGCAAGATCAAGGGCATGAGCGGCACGGCCAGCTCCAACGTGTTTTCCGGAGATCCGGCCAAGAAGTTTGATGTGATCTTTTCGATCGACATGCGGCAGTTGCTGACCTCGCTGGGTATGAAGCCGAGCGAGGTGCAGAAGATCCTGGAGACGGCCGAGAGGAACGCCAAGCGCGGTCCGGTGGGGGTAGCCTTGCCGCAGACCGCAGGCGCGCCGGGCGGCGGTCCGGTGGCGGCAGCCCCGGCGGGAGGTACGGGCGCAGGGCCTGCTCCGGCAGGGGCACCGGGTGCTCCGCCGGCCGCTGGCGGCGTCACCTCCAGCCAGACGCGCGCGGGCGCACCGCAGGACCGGCTGCGATTCCAGCAGGAGCTCCAAAAGGCCCTGGGCGGCAAGAAGCTGGAAAATGCCACTCCGGAAGAGCAGCAGAAGGCTATGGCGCAGGCGCGCCGCGCGATGCAGGCTCCCGCCGCCGGCGGCATGGCCCGTACCGGTGCTGCTGCCGGGCCGGGCGGCAATCCGCTCGATTTCATGCGCATGTCCGCCGCGGCGGTGGGCCAGTTCAGCGAGCAGGATCGCGCCAACGCAAAACTACCGCTGCCGCCCGAGGAGGACTCGCAGCTCCAGGTGCTGCTGAGGCCGGGGCTGCTGGCGGATATCGAGATCACGGTGGAGAGAATTCCCAACGCCCTGCACGTTCCGGTGCAGGCGGTGTTCGACAGGAACGGCCAGAGCACGGTCTACGTACAGCACGGCAGCCGGTTTGAGGAGCGCCCGGTGCAGGTGGCCCGGCGCAGCGAGTCGACCATGGTGCTTTCCGGAGGAGTCCAGCCCGGAGAAGTGGTAGCCCTCGGCGATCCCAACGCCAAGAAGACCAAGAGCGGAGAGCGGAAGGGTGGCAAAGGCATGGGCAGCATGCCAGGGGGTGCTTCGAAGTGACTATTCCGATCATATCTGAACTCATTCCCGAACTGTTGATGGGGCTTTCGAGCCTCCTGGCGCACAAGCTGCGAAGCCTGCTGACGATGCTCGGCATGATCTTCGGTGTGGGGGCTGTGGTCGCGATGCTCTCGATCACCGCGGGGGCGCAGAAAGAGATGATGAGTTTCATCGATCAACTGGGTGTGAACAACATCATCATCGAAGCCCGCGAAGCGGTGGATCGCAACGAACTGCAGACCGTCCGCGCCATTTCGCCGGGGCTCAGTTTTCGCGATTTCCGCGCCATCTCGGAGAACGTTCAGGGCGTGGAAGCCATGACGCCGCGCAAGCGCTTTAAGCCGCAGCGGGTGCTTCCCAAGACCACGCAGGAGGCACCGCAATTGATCGGCGTCCTGCCGAATTTCACCGAGATCAACAGCCTGAAGCTGATCGCCGGACGCTTCTTCACCTCGGAAGAGAATATGCGTTCCGCGCCGGTCTGCGTGTTGGGCGACACGGCCAAGGTAAACCTGCTGGGTTTTGACGACGCCATCGGCAAGTACGTGAAGGTCAACGATGTCTGGCTCCAGGTGGTAGGAGTGCTGACGCCGCAGGCTTCCGGAGATACCGATGTGGAAGGTCTGCAGGCGCTCAACCGCAACAATCTGGTGATTGCCCCGCTCAATACCGTAATGCGGCGCTTCGAGGACAACACCAGTTATCTGAAAGACGAGATCGACGGCATCTACATGAAGGTGACGCCCACCACCGATTCGGTGGAGACCGCGAACGTGGTGCGCGCCATTCTGTCGGCCACGCACAAAGACGCCGGCGACTTCACGGTGGTGGTGCCGGCCGGGCTGCTCGAAGAGCGCCGCAGGACGCAGTTCATCTTCAATATCGTCATGATCTGCATTGCCGGCATCTCGCTGCTGGTCGGCGGAATCGGCATCATGAACATCATGCTGGCGACGGTTCTCGAGCGAACCCGTGAGATCGGCATCCGGCGCGCGATTGGTGCACGCCAGGGCGACATCGTGCGTCAATTTCTGACGGAAGCCGTGCTGATCTCGATCGTCGGCGGGTTGATTGGAATCGCCTTCGGATTCACGTTGTCGCGGATCATCGCCTCCGCGGCGGGCTGGTCCACGGTGGTGACCACTTCTTCGATCGCCGTGGCATTCGGCGTGTCGGTGTTCATCGGCTTATTATTTGGAATTTATCCGGCCGTTCAGGCCGCGAGACTGGATCCCATTGAAGCGATCCGCTACGAGTAATTCGAGAGAGATATGGTTTTTCGATTGATAGCTGCTGGATCCCTGATCGCAGCGTCGGTTTTGGCGCAAGTTTCATCCTTCCCCAAGCCGTCCTATTTCCGCGAGACTTTCTCATCCACCCCGCCCAAGGTGGAGCTTCCGGCGCCGGTTCGTCTGAAAGACTTTGTGGCCAACGGCAAGCTGGAGTTGTCGCTTCAGTCCTACCTGGAGCTGGTGATGGCGAACAATACCGATATCGCCATTCAGCGGATGAATATGGAGCCGTTTCGGAATGCCATTCTACGCACTTTTGGCGTCTTCGATCCGGTGGCAACCGGCAGCTTCAACAACCAGCGTCAGAAAACTCCCTCGAATACGTATCTGGCGGGGGCCAATACTCTGGTGCAGTTGACGCAGCCGGTCCGGTTTGGCTACAGCCAGACGCTCGACACCGGTCTCAACTACCAGGCTGTGTTCGCTGCGCAGAAATTTTCCACCAATAGCGGCTTTCAGAACTACAACCCGGCTCTGACCTCAAACCTGGGGGTGAGCTTCACGCAGCCGCTGATCAAGAACCGCGGCCGCTACGTCAACCGTCTGCCGATCATGATCGCGCGCAGCCGGCTGCGCCGGTCTGAATACGATCTGAAAGCCTCGCTGATCCAATTAGTGACCCAGGCGGAGACGGCCTATTGGAACGTGATTCTGGCGCGCGAGAACCTCCGCGTGAACGAAAGCGCGCTGAATCTGGCCGACCAGGCCTTGAAGCGGGCGCAACTGGAGCTCAAGCTGGGCGCGCTCTCTCCGCTCGATATCTACAATCCGCAGCAGCAGTATGCCACGGCGGAGATCGGGGTCTCCCAGGCCCGCTTCTTTCTGGCACAGCAGGAAGACGCGCTGCGCAAACAGATGGGCGTGGATCTCGATCCGGACATCCGCAAGCTGCCGATCACGTTGACCGAGAACGTCATGCCGACCGCCGATGCCGCGCCTGTCGACGGGGAGAAGGAAGTCGAGAAGGCGTTGAACATGCGGCCCGAACTGAGGTCCATCCTGCAGTCGATCGACGTGGATGATCTGCAAATCAAGAGCTCCAAGAATGCCCTGCTGCCGGACCTCTCTCTCACCGGCTCTTACACGACGCAGGGGCAGGGAGGCACCTTCTACCAGCGCTCCAACGTGTTTTCGCCGGACGGCAGCCAGTCTTCGCAGATCATCAACGTGATTCCGGGTGGCTTCGGCGATTCCCTCAACCAGATGTTTGGTTTCGGCTATCCGGTCTATTCGTTCGGGCTAACCCTGCGCCTGCCCATCCGCAATCGCGCCGCCTCCGCCGACCTGGCCGACGCGGTGGTGCAGAAGCGCATGGATACGTTGAACCTGCGCACCACGCAGCAGCAGATCCGGCTCGACACCCTCACCGCCGCCAACCAGGTGGAATCGAGCAAAGCCGCCGTGAAGCTGGCGGTGGTGGCGCAGGATTTCGCCCGGAAGTACCTGGAAGCCGAGCAGAAAAAGTACGATCTCGGAACCAGCCAGATCTTCTTCGTGCTGCAGGCGCAGCAGGCACTGGTCAACGCCGAGTCGGCGGTGGTGCAGAACTCGGTGCAGTATCGCCTGAACCTGCTGAACCTTCTGCGCCGCACCGGAGAACTGCTGGATGCACGCAACATTGCCGTCCAGTAGGACGGCGGGGTCGGGGGTTAGGGGCTGGGGGTTGGGAAAAAGCGTCGCGTGCGGGCGGCGGCTTTTTCCCGTTCTCGGGACGATTGGTAAAATAACCCTTGATGCAACTACTCCCTAACCCCCATCCCCCAGCCCCCCAACCCCGTTTTTAGTCATGGGGCGGATCCGCGTACTGCCCGATCAGATCGCCAACAAGATTGCCGCGGGTGAGGTGGTGGAGCGGCCGGCTTCGGTGGTCAAGGAGCTGCTGGAGAACTCGCTTGACGCCGGCAGCACGGAGATCCGGGTGGAGGTGGAGAACGGCGGAAGGCGGCTGATCCGCATCGCCGACGACGGATCGGGAATGCTGCGCGACGATGCCCTGCTGGCTTTCGAGCGCCACGCGACCAGCAAGCTGCGCGACGTGCAGGATCTCTTTTCGATTGCCACGCTCGGGTTTCGGGGCGAGGCTTTGCCCTCGATCGCTTCGGTCTCGCGTCTGCTGCTCGAAACCCGCTCGGAGGAAGAAGCGACCGGGACGCGCATCGAGATCGCGGGGGGCAAGATGTTGCACTGCGACGAGGCCGCGCTGGCCCGCGGCACCACCATCACGGTCCGCGACCTCTTCTTCAACGTGCCGGCGCGGCGCAAGTTTCTGCGCTCCGAGCAGACGGAGCTGGCGCACATCGCCTCGCTGGTGACGCACTACAGCCTGGCGCATCGGGATAAGACGTTCCGCCTGCTCAGCGGAGGGAGCGAACTGCTCTCGGTGACACCGGTGGGCACGCTGCGCGAGCGGGTCTACCAGGTCTTCGGCAGCCAGACGCTCGACGAGCTGGTAGAACTAGGGGAGCGAGAAAAGGAATTGGTGCTGCCCCCGCCCTACGTGCCGCCCACAGAGGCCATCGCGAAGTTCCGGCGCGAGCCGGAGGAGCCTTCCACCAAGACCTTCCGGCTGCGCGGATTCGTTTCGCGCCCGCAGGTGCAAAAGGGCAATCGCAACTCGATTTTCATCTTCGTCAACGGCCGGCTGATTCGAGACCGCCTGCTGTTGCACGCGCTTTCGGCGGCATATCACAACCTGATGCCGCCCGCTGCTTATCCGTTTGCGCTGCTGTTCCTCGAATGCGAATTCGATGAGGTGGACGTGAACGTGCATCCATCGAAGACCGAGGTGCGCTTCCGGCATCAGGGCTTTGTGCACGATTTCGTGCGGGATACGATTCGCGAGCGCCTGGTGGAGTCCCGGCCCGCGCCGGC
>CAZMRK010000521.1:0-10172 GCA_964568355.1 uncultured Solibacteraceae bacterium
CATTGAGCCACATCAACCTTAACAAGTTTCTTACAGACGGCTAACCGTAAATTCTCTTGAGTCCCGGGCAGTTCCCGATCCAAGGTGAGACAGGAACCACGTATGTTGAATAAAGCTTCGCTCCCGCGTTGGAGCACACGCGCCATTTTTCTGGCCTCTATCCTGACTGCAAATGCGCTGGCGCAATCCTTTTCAGGAACGATCACCGGGGTGGTGACCGATCCGTCCGGGGCTGCCGTGCCGGGAGCATCGGTCTCTCTGACCAACCTGGCGACTCAGGAAGTCCGTAACACCACGACGGAGGAGAGCGGCCGGTATACGTTCTCCCGCCTGTTGCCTTCCACCTATGAGATGAAGGTCACTCATCAGGGATTCCAGGCATATGACCGGTCGGGGATCCAGCTTTCCACCAATCAATCTCTGGAAGTGAATCTGCAACTGGTTGTGGGCGCGGTCACGGAGGCCATGCAGGTAACGGCCAACGCGGAGATGGTCAATACGCAGAACGCCAACCGCTCCATGACGCTGACCAGCGAGATCGTGCGGGAACTGCCGCTGAATGCCAGAGACGCTCTGGCGCTGGTGCACACCTCGGCGGGGGTGGTCTCGGCCCGCACGGGCGTACCGGGCGTGACAGGAGACCAGAATACGAACCGGTTCTCGCTGAACGGCGGCCGTCATGAGACCACGGCGGTACTGGTGGACGGCATCCCGATGGGCTCGGGCCAATGGGGCGGGTTGATTGCCAGCCCGGGAGTGGAGGCGGTGCAGGAGATGCAGGTGGTCCGGAACACGTACGACACGGAGTTCGGCCGGACCGGAGGCGGAGTCATCAACATTACGACCCGCGGAGGCGGCCAGCAATACCACGGGGGCATATTCGACTACTACCGCAACGACAACATGGACGCCAATTCCTTCTTCAACAATCGCGCCGGCCGTCCGCTTTCCGAATACAAACGGAACCAGTTCGGCGGGACGATTGGCGGTCCCATCTGGAAATCGAAGAAGCTGTTTGGATTTTTCGCCTATGAAGGCCTGCGCACGGGCGCGCCGGCCAGCCGTCTCTCCACCGTTCCGACGGCGCTGCAGTTGCAAGGCAATTTCTCGCAAACGCGCAACCGCGATGGTTCCCTGGCGGTGATCTACGATCCGACGACCACGGTGCTGGACCCGGCGCACTCGGGCAAGTATATCCGCAGCGCGTTCCCCGGCAACGTGATCCCGCAGTCGCGCTTCGACCCGATTGCGCTGAACGCCTTGAAGCTGTTCCCCACGGCTAACCAGCCCGGCGATCCGATCACCGGAGTGAACAACTGGTACGGGACCGGCAGCAGCTCGACGGCCTACAACCGCTACGACGCGCGCGTGGATTGGGCGCGGTCGGAGCGGCATACGATGTTCGCGCGCTTTACGATCGGGCGGCAGAACGACGACCCCGCCATCCTCTTCGATAAGCCGGCCGAGACCAGCTATTACGCCCGCAACCCGCGCGAGCAGCTTTCCTGGGGCAACACGTTCATCCTCAGCCCGACATTTGTCGTAACCACGCTGGTGGGAGGCGGGCGCTGGTCTGAAATCGACCTGTCGCCGGCGGCCGGCTACGACTCCGCGACGCTCGGCTTCCCGAAATCGCTGGTGTCGCAATTCGACGTTACGGCTCCGCCGGTGTTCAACACGAGCGATTATACGAGCCTGTCCTATAACCGCTCTTTGAACAACGTGCAGAATGTGCTCAGCCTGCAGGCAGGGGCGACGAAGGAACTGGGCAGCCATAGCATCAAGTTCGGGTGGTCGTTCCAGCTCATGCAGATCAACGGCACCGACGTGAACGGGCCGAACTTCAACTTCGACCGGTATTTCACCAGCGGTCCAGATCCCGATGCGAGAGTGGCGACGGCCGGCAACTCGATTGCTTCGCTGCTGTTGGGCACCGGGTCGGGCGGCGGAATACCGATCCGGATCCGGCCCGCGGTGACGGATCCCTACCACGGCTTCTACATTCAGGACACGTGGAAGGTGAACCGTAAGCTGACGGTGAACTACGGATTGCGGTATGAGATCCAACAGGGCCGGACGGAGCGCTACAACCGGCTGGCGCGGCTGGACCTGGGTGTTCCGAATCCGATCGGCCAACAGGTCGGCATGCCGGATCTCAAGGGCGGCCTGGTGTATGTGACGCCGCAAAACCGCACCCAGTGGGATTCGGGGTTCAACTATTTCGCGCCGCGGGTCGGCATCGCCTACCGGATTACCGACAAGCTGGTGGCTCGAACGGGGTACGGAATCTTCTACGACCGCGCGAACTATCCGGGCTCGACGACCGGCACCGACGGCTATTCGCTAACCACCCCCTGGACAACGTCCCGGGATGGCGGACGCACGCCCTATGCCTATCTGCAGAACCCGTTCCCGGACGGCCTGCTGCCGATCACCGGGTCGTCCGCCGGAGCGCTGACCAACGTCGGCCAGGGCGTCGGAGGAGTTCTGAAGAGCCTCCGCGCGTCCTACATCCAGCAGTACAGCTTTGACCTGCAATACCAGGCTGGTGGGAACGTGCTGGTGGAGGTGGGCTACACGGGCACGCAGGGGCGCAAACTGCTCTACGGCAGCTATGGCTTCCAGTTCAACCAGCTTCCCGATTCGGCTCTCGCGCTGGGCAACCAACTGCTGCAACAGGTCCCCAATCCGTTCTACGGCATCATCAGCAGCGGCTCGCTTTCCGGACCGACGGTGCAATACGGGCAGCTTCTCCGGCCGTATCCGCAGTTCACCGGCGTCACGGCCAGTTTCATGCCGGGTGCGTCGTCGAGCTATAACGCGCTGGTGACCCACCTCCAGAAGCGCTTTTCACACGGCGTGACGCTGGACCTTTCCTACCAGTTTTCGAAAGCGATCGACAACTCTTCCGAGCAGGGATCGCCGGGGCTGGTGGATGCGGCGCGCGACTTCAACGACCTGTCACTCGAACGCAGCATCAGCAGCCACGACGTGCCGCACAGCTTCGCCGCGGCGTTCATGGCGGATCTGCCTTTCGGCAACGGCAGGGCTCTGGGCAACGCCTGGCCGAAGTGGCTGAACGCGACCCTGGGCGGCTGGGAGGTCAGCGGCATCTACCGGCTCGCTTCAGGACTGCCCTCGCACTTCACGGCGACGAACAACACAAACTCGTTCGGCGGGTCGCAGCAGCCGAATGTGACCAACATGAAGGATGTTTCGGTCGACAACCAGACGACCTACCAGTGGTTCAACACGTCCGCATTCTCGCAGCCGGCGGCCTTTACGTTCGGCAACGCGCCGCGCTGGTTTACCAACGTGCGCTTCGGCCGCACGAACAATCTGGATGCCGCTTTGCTGAAGAATTTCCGGGTGACCGAACGGGTGAAGGCGCAGTTCCGCGGCGAGTTCTTCAATGCGTTCAACCGGACCCAGTTCGGCTGGCCCGATACCAACATCGCCAGCAATACGTTCGGACAGAACAACGGCACGGCGCCGGGATTCACTCCCCGGAATATTCAGCTCGGGCTGAGATTTGATTTTTAGTGAGAAAAAATCCGGCTAACGATGTATAGACGCGATTGGTTGAATTTCGGCGGCGGGGCGCTGGCGGCGGGGCTGGTCCGGCCGGCGATGTGGGCGGCGCCCACGGGAAAGCAGGGGCCGAGCCTGTTCCACGTGCGGGACTTCGGCGCGACCGGGAACGGCACGACGCTGGACACGCGCGCCATCAACGCCGCGATTGACGCGTGCCACGCCTCCGGAGGCGGCATGGTTTACGTGCCGCCCGGCATTTATCTTTCGGGCACGGTGGTGCTCAAAAGCAACGTCACGCTGTACCTGGAAGCGGGAGCGACGCTGCTCGGCAGCAAGGACGTGCGGGACTACTCTCCGCAGCCGGGCCCTCCGGCTCTGGGGGACGCAAACCAGAAACACCTGATCTTCGCCGGAGACGCGGAGAATGTCGGGTTGGCGGGGCCGGGACGGATCGACGGCCAGGGGCCGGCCTTCTGGGCGCCCAGCGGACGGCGAACGCCAGCGCCGGAGGAGGGCTGGCGGGACGTGGCTACCTACGACTGGAAGCCGCTGGACCGCGCTTCGCCGATGCTCGAATTCGTGGGATGCCGCCATCTGCGGATCGAAGGCGTGCGCATCGAGAACGCTTCGGGCTGGACCGTGCGGCCGATCAACTGCGATGACGTCGTGATCCAGGGCATCACCATCAAGAATCCGGTGATCGGTCCCAATACCGACGGCATCGATCTGACCGGCTGCCAGAATGTTTTTATCTCCGGCTGCCATATCGATACGGGCGACGACGCGATCTGTCTCAAGAGCGAGAATCCCTATGGAGGCGAGGCCCGCCTCTCGCGGAACATCACGATTACCAACTGCGTGCTGACCTGCTGCTGCAACGGGCTGAAGTTCGGAACGGCCACGCGGGGCGGCTTCGAAAACATCACGTTCAGCAACTGCGTGATCGCCAACGAGGACGTTGCGCTGAATGCTCGGGTGATCTCCGGGATCGCCCTGGAGATGGTGGACGGCGGGCACCTGGAAGGCGTGGTGATTTCGAACGTCCGGATGCAGCGGGTGCGGACGCCGATCTTTCTGCGGCGAGGGATTCGCCACGCGGCGCCGGATGGATCGGCGGGACGGCTGCACGGGGTGATGATCGAGAACGTACATGCCACGGGCGCGATCCTGACCAGCTCGGTGACCGGCCTGCCCGGATTCGATGTCGAAGATGTCACGCTTGCCGGCATCCGTATCGAAAGCGAGGAAGCGGGGCTGGAGGAATGGGTGAGCCGCGAGATTCCCGAGGTCCCGAGAGCCTATCCCGAGGCGCGCATGTTCGGGAGGCTGCCGTCCTACGGCTTTTACTGCCGGCACGTGACGGGGCTACGCATGAGGGACATCACGATCGGCGCGGCAGCGGGCGAAAAGCGGCCGGCGCTGGTTTGCGACGACGTGAAGGGGCTGGATGTCAGCGGATTGCGAACGGCCGCCGTGGCGAGCAGCCAGCCGGTGGTCAAATTCATCCAGACCAGCGGCGCCTGGCTGCGCGATTGCGCCGCGCCGAAGGGTACCCAGGTGTTTCTGCGGCTGGAGGGCGAGCGGACCGGCGAGATCGCGGTGAGCGGATGCGACCTCCGCGGGGCGGCACGGCCGCTGGAGAGCGGAAGCGACGTGCGGGCGGACGCTGCGGTGCTGGCGGGAAATTTCGGGAGTAAATCGGCCGCCGGATAGGGATCGTTGGCGCGGAACGTCGACGAGAGCGTCGACGCGGCCCGATGAATCGGGCGCCACGCTTCAGCGGATGCGGTGGTCGGTGAAGGCGAGGAAGGGCAGCGGAGAACTGCGCCGCATGTGGCAGGGCAGGCAGTTCTCGCGCGCGGATCGACGGCAGTGCACGGGGGTCCTGCCTCCGGTGGCGTGGCAGGAGAGGCAGCGCGCGGTGTAGAAGGCGGCGTCGCGTACTAGGTCCTGGTGCGGGTTGTGGCAGGTCACGCAGGAAAGCGACCGGCTGGCACGGTAGCACCGGCTGGCCATCAGGCCGACCGGCTGGAAGCGGATCGAGATTGGGTCCGTAATCTCCGGTGCGCCGTGGGACGGTCCGGCTGGCGCGCGATGGCACTCCGCACAGAAGCGAACCGACTGAGCGGCGCTCTCCCGCGTGTGCGCGCCGATATTCTCGCGTGAGGGATGGGCGGCGTGCTCCGCGCCGGGTCCGTGGCAGCGCTCGCAGGTGACGCCGGGAAGCATGGCCGCGAGGTCCGGACCGGGCCGCACCGCCGTGGCGTGGCACTCAAAGCAGCGGGTGATGGTGGCGTTGTCCTGCATCCGGCCGAGCGCGCGCTCGGGGTCGCGGGAAGGCTCGCTGGGATGGCCGATGGTCCGCGCGGCCTGCTGCGGCGCCTGATACCAGGAGATCCGGTGTTCAAAATAGCGCCCGTGCCAGCGGCCTACGGGAGTGACGGCTTGCACTCCGGCTCCGAAGGCCCATTCGAGCATCGCTTCCAGGCGGCGGGATCCCTTTGTGATAGTTACGGCGATGCCGTCCGCTGCCGCCGCATAGGTGAATTCAATGCCGGAGCGCTCGCGCAAAGGGCGATCGGCAAGCTGCCCGGCCAGGGGTGTGGAGGCCGCCCGCCGCAGAGCCTGCGCGTGGTGCGACTGCGCCTGCGTCCGGAACTGCTCGGGGTGACAGCTCCGGCAGGCCTGGGGCCCGGCATAGGCTCCTGCGGCGGCGAGAAGGAGGCACAGCAAGCATCCGATACAATAACACTCCGTGTGGTGGCTGGCGCTGGCGGCATTGGTCGATTGGGCTCCGGTCGAAAGGCTGTTGAACGCCGGGCAGTATGCGGCGGCGCTGGCGCGGCTGGAGCAGGTGGAAGAGCGGCAGGCGCCGTGGCACGTGCTGGCGTCGAAGGCCTACGACGGCCTGAACCAGCCGGCCCGCGCGGTGAGCGAGGCGGAGGCCGCCCTGGCGCTCGAACCGCGCAACCAGGCGGCCCACGTGCAACTGGGCAGTATTTTCCTGAGCCATCACACTCCCGCCGCGGCCCTGGAGATTTTCTCCGAGGCCCAGGCGCTGTTTCCGGAATCGCTGCTGGTGCGCCTGGGCAAGGGGCTGGCGCTGAAAGAACTGCAGCGCTACGACGAAGCCGAGCGCGAACTGGCCGCCTGCTGGCCCAACCCGGTGGCCTTCGATGCGCAGGCCACCGTCTATCTGCACAGCTTCCAGTTCGCCAAGGCCAAGGACCTGGCCGCGAAGTTTATCGCGATCCACCCCGAGGACTATCGCGGCTACTACTACCGGGCGGCCGCGCTCGACGCTCTGGAAGAGGCAGGCGCGCGGGAAGCGATCAGCGAGAGCCTGCGCCGCAAGCCGGACTTCGCGGCTTCCTACGCGCTGCTGGGCAAGATCCTGCTACGCGAGGGCAAGCCGGATGAGGCCGCGAAGGCGCTCGAGCAAGCGATCCGCTACCGGCCTGATCTGACCCAGGCGCACCTGCAACTGGCGCAGGCCTATCGCCGGCTGGGCCGCGGCGAGGAGGCCGCCCGCGAGTTCGCGATCGTGCAGAAACTCAACCAGGCGCCTCCCCCGCCCTCGCTCCGTTATCATCGCGGCAACCGGCCGGCTCCGCTTCAGAAATAAAACTTCAAGGCCATCTGCATCTGGCGCGGATTGTTGGACACGGCGGTGATGCGGCCGAACGTGCCCGTGCCGACCGATACGTTGGGCTGCGCGAAATACGGCGTGTTGCTGAGGTTGTAGGCCTCGGCGCGGAACTGCAGGCTATAGCGCTCGGTGATGTTGAAGTATTTGCTGAGCGTCATATCGAGGCTGCGCATGCCCGGCCCCGCGATGAGGCCGCGGCCGGCATTGCCGATCGCCCACTGCGCGGGAGACTGGAACACATCCGTGCGGAACCAGCGGTCGAGCGTGCGTTCGGATTTGGGGAGATTGGGATTGGCGGTCACGTTGGGATAGACCGCGGAGCCGCAACTGCACGTGTCGATGGAATTGCCGGGGTTCAGCGGGAAACCGGCCTGAAAGGTGAGGACGGCAGTGGTCTCCCAGCCGCCCAGCGCGAGATCGAGCGCGCGATTCGTATTCAGCCAGCGCCGGCCGCGCCCGAACGGCAGCACGTAGGTGGGCGCCAGGGTGAAGCGGTAAGGCGCGCTGTCGGTGGTGACGCCGCGGTCGAGGTTGCGATTGCCCAGGGGGTCGCGATAGCCGTTTTGCCCCACATCGATCAGCTTGGAGAAGGTGAAAGCCGCCACATAGCCGAGGCCGGACGAGAAGCGCCGCTCGGACCGCAACTGCAGCGAGTGATAGCTGGAGGAACCGATCCAACTGTTGATGGTGACGCCGGTGGGGTACTGGGGGTAGGCGACATAGGGCGCGATGCGGCGGCCCTGCGCGGCCGGCGCCAGATCCAGCGGAATGGCGTTGGCGTTGTAGGAGCCGAACTGGAGGTGCGAGCCGCGGCTGCCGGCATAGCCCAACTCGAACATGAAGGCGCCTACCTGTTTTTCCACGTTCAGGTTCCACTGCTGGAAATAGGACATCGGGTTGTGGGCCGGGAACACGTTCACCAGGGTCGAATTGCGCCCGGTTTTGTCGGCCGGGGTATAGGGAATGCGGTCGAGCGTGGTGAGCCAGTGGATCTGGTCGGTGGTGGTATAGCGGCCCACGTCCGAATCGGCGAAGATCGGATCGGACAGCATGAATCCGAAGGCGCCGCTCGACATGGTGCCCACCGAGAACATCCCGTAGCCGCCGCGCACCACCAGGCCGGAGAGGGGATTGTAGGCGAAGCCGAAGCGAGGGCCGAAGTTATTCAGGTCATTGTCCCAGGGCGTGCGGCGAAAGCCGTTCTGTCCGAAGCGCTGATATTCCCCCTTATCCAGATCGAAGACTCCGGAGCGATCCTGCGCTTCGTGATACCAGAGCGGGGCGTCCCAGCGCAGCCCCAGGTTGAGGGTCAGCTTGCGGTTGACGCGGATATCGTCCTGCACGAACAGAGCGAAGACGGAGCTGCGCGATTGGAAGTAGCCGGGGAAGATACGGAACAGGAAGCTGCGGGGCAGGCCCAGCAGGAAACTGGCGTAGTCGGAGCCGGTATTGGGCACGCCTACCTGGTTGGTGTAGATCGGGTCGAAGTTCCACTGCGTGGTTCCGGGATTCGGCTGGAGATTGTCGGTGCGGATCATGCGCGCCTCGCCGCCGAACTTGATGGTGTGGCGGTTGTGCACCCAGGAGACGACGTCCACCAGCGAGTTGCTGTTCTGCAGCTCGAAGAACAGGGTGTCGCCGGAGGAGCCCAGAGGAGCGAAGTTGGTGAACTGGAAGTCCGGCGTGCCGAGCTTGTCGTCGCCATTGGGCATCCCCAGAATGCCCAGCGAATTGGTGGATACGTCGCCATAGCCGGCCACGGTGCGCTTGGGGAAGACCTGGAACCATCCCAGGTGCAGGTCATTGGTTACGCGCGGGCTGAAGATGTGGACGTAGTTCACCACGGCCTGCTTGCCGGGGCTGCGCGTGGGGCCGAAGCCCAGTTGGCCTGGATTTCGCCCGCCGGCGTCGGGATCCGGGAAGGCCTGCGCCGGCGTGTTGATGCTGCGCCGCTGCGAATAGCGCGCAAAGAATTTGTCGCTATCGGAGAAGTTGTGATCGATCTTGATATCAAATTCGTAGTTGTCGTCGCGCACCGATCCGAAGTTGGTGTAGTTGGCGAAATTGGCGCTGGTTTGCGGAAGCGGATAGAGCTTCTGCACGTTCTGCGCGGCCGGGCTGATGCGCGACGCCGGAATGAGATTGCCGGCGAACGGCTGCCGCACCACCTGGCCGTTCACCGTCTGCCCGGTCAGGGGATCGAAGATCTGGGTCAGCACGCCGTTGTTGGTCAGCGCGGAGAAATCGCCGGCACGAAATGCCGCGCTCGGCACGGAGAGGTTGTTGAACGCCGAGGTGCCGCGCTGCTTGGTGAACTGCATATCGAAAAAGAAAAACGTCTTGTTGCGAATGATTGGGCCGCCGATGGTTCCTCCGTACTGATTGCGGCGGACGATCGGGCGGGTATGGGTATAGTAATTACCTCCGTTCAACTTATCGTTGCGCAGGAACTCGAACAGCGTGCCGTGAAACTCGTTGGTGCCGGACTTCGTGGTCGACTGCATCACGGCTCCGCTGGTCTCGCCATACTCGGCGGAAAAACTGTTGGTCAGAACCTTGAACTCCTGCAGCACATCGGGATTCGGATTGACAGGATTGCCGGACCACACATGGTTGGATGAGTGCGAGCCGTCGATATAATACGGATCTTTGCGCACCAGGCCGCCCTGGGTGACGGTGTTGCCGTCGCGATTCTGGACTACGCCGGGGACCAGCAGCCGGAAATCTTGCGGGTTTCGCCCCAGGGTGGGCAGGCTGACAACCTGGCGGTTCTCGATGGTCGAGGAAAGCGTGCCGGTCTCGGTCTCGAGAAGCGGCGTTTGCGCCGCCACGTTCACGGTCTCGGTGACGGAGCCGGTTTCAAGAACCACATCGATGCGAAGCTGGCGGTTCATGTCCAGGCTGACATTTTCCCGCGTGAATTTCTTTAAAGCCGGTAACTTCGGCCTCAACTTTGTAAGTGCCAGGCGCCAGAAAGTTAAACAGATAG
>CAZMRK010000522.1:0-3199 GCA_964568355.1 uncultured Solibacteraceae bacterium
GCGCCGAAAGAGAAAATCCTGCGGAATCCCCCGGTGTCCTGCGCCTGTGCCAGCCCGCAGGTCAGCCAGAGTAGAATGCAAACTCCAGTCCTCATCATCGGTCTATTGTTCTACAACGTGAGCTGGAACACGAACGCATCCTGGCAAGGCGTGGAGTTGCGCGCCGTCTCCGGCACCTCGATCGTCGTGACCTCGCCCTGGCGGCTCCAGGAAAGCTTCGCCGGTGAACCCAGCAGCCGGATCGCAGAGCCCGGCGCCGGGCGGACGGATGCGAACTGCACCTGCCGGGGTAGGGTATTCTCGCCTTCATTCGCTAGGTAGATCGCGTAGACTGCCTTTCCCTTCCGTGTGAGCGCGCAGCGCCCGTCACGGTATGGCGCGATCGGCCGCGTTCCGTAGATCGCCTCGGAATTCACGCTCATCCATGCGCCTATCTCCTTCAGGCGCGAGACCGCCGTCTCCGGCAGGGTCCCTTCCGGGCTCGGGCCGATGTTCAGCAGCAGGTTGCCGCCCTTGGCGACCACGTTCACCAGCAGGTGGATCAGCTCGTGCGTGGATTTGTAGACGTCGTTCGGGTTATACGAGAACTGCTTGGCCATCGTGACGCAGCTCTCCCATGGCTTTGCCAGCGGCTTGTCCGGCACCTTCTGCTCGGGAGTGAGATAGTCTTCGAAGCCATCGGCCGCAGTGCGGTTCACAATGATCAGGTCGCGCTGGAAGCTGCGTGCCATGGCGCTGAGCCTGGCCATCTGGATGTCCTGCTTGGGAGGCACCACTTGGCCCGCATCCAGCCAAAGGATGTCGATGTTTCCGTACCCTGTCATCAGCTCCCGGATCTGGCCGTGTACGAAGCTGACGAACTTCGCCCAGCGCTCGGGCTCGGCGGCGGTGTCATAGTTCGGGTTCCGGTTCAGAGCGAAGATATCCGGACGCCAGTAATAGGGGCTGTGCCAATCGGACTTGGAGAAATACGCTCCGATGCCGAAGCCCTGGGCCCGGAAGGCGCGAAAAATTTCGAAAGCGATGTTCGCGCGCGGGTTGCGGCTGAAGGGGACCTCCGGGGCCGTAACGCGGTACTCGGTCTGCCGGGTATCGAACATGCTGAAGCCGTCGTGGTGTTTCGTGGTAAACACGACGTATTTCATCCCCGCCGCTTTGGCCTGCGCGGCCCATGCGTCCGGATCGAACGCCGCCGGGTTGAAGGTCTGGTTCAGGGCAAAATATTTCTTCCGGAACGCCGCCATCTCTTCCTTGGTTCGAATGGCGGGATTGGACCACGAGCGGTCCTCCCAGACCAGCGGCCAGGATTCGATGCAGCCAAGCTGGCTGTATGCGCCCCAGTGCAGAAACAGCCCGAACTTCAAATCCTGGAACCACTCCAGGCGGCGTCGCAGATGCTCGTTCGGCGTTTGCGCCCGGGCGAGCATGCCGGTGGAAAGCTGGACCGCCAGCAGAAGGCAGGCGGCCATCCGGCCTTTCACGCCGGTGATTCGAATCCTCTGTGTCATATTCCCTTTCTGCCGCCTCAATCGCGCTGGAGCAGGAAGACCCGCGTCTCCGGTGCTTCGAGATCGAAGACAATCTCGCGAGTGGAGCGCGCATATTCCTCCCCGCTCACCACGTCGCGCACGCTGAATGGTCCGGGCAGGGAGATCCGCTTCTTTCCCGACGCGACCGAGTGCAGGGCCACAATGCTGCGGTCCGCCACCAGCACGTCGTTCGATTCGCTGTAGACGTGCGCTCCGGCATAGCGGGCCAGGTTGCGCCACAGGTTCGCCGGCAGGTTCACGGCGGTTGTAAAGACCGCGGCGTAATCCCCTTCGCCGCGCGGGCCGGGTTTCCCGTTGCCTGTCGCCCCCTTGCCCGATTCCCGGACCGCCAGTCCAATATGGTTGAAACCGCCCTTGACCCATGCGATGCCGAGTTCGGTGCCATCGGTGGGCAGAAGAATCGGCCCGTAGGAGAGCGGCCCGCCGATCACCGTGTCTGCCGCGAGGCCGCGTGTGATCGGATGATCGAAATTCGAAATCAGGATTCGCCGGGGCGAGTTTACCGGAATCATTTCGAAGCCAAAACCGGTCAGGCGCGATGCGGACTCTGTGCCGATGTTCTCTCCGTCGGAAATGCCCGACCCCGGTCCCCACACGATCACGTTGCCGTCGCGCAGCACCTTTTTCTTTAGTAGGGCCAGCCGCGCCTCGTCCACGCGGAAAAGATTGGGAAAATAATAGACGCGGTGCTTCGGGAAATTCTCCAGCGCCAGGTCTTCGAGGAGATAGATGTTATGGGGTACGCCGCACCGGGCGATGCCCATCTTCTGCTCCCACAGAATGGCCTCGTTGAAGTAGTTGCCGCTGCCGTTGGTTTCGAGGACGGCGGAGTCGTCGAGCACCATCGCGATTCCAGGCACGGTCTCGTGCGGCCACTCGATCGATTCCCGAATGGCGCGTACTTGCCGCGCGATGACCTTGCGAATGCCGTCCGGATCGAACCAGCCGGCGCCAAACTCCATCCAATAGGAATTGAACCCGCGCGTCCACCCTGTGGCGAGATTCCGCCAGGTATTCGCCGCATACTCTCTGTCGTTCCGCGCCAATCCGATTTCATTCTTCGTGCGCACGTAGGTGCGCGTGTCCATCTCGGTATAGAAATACCGTCCCCGCAGCACCGTCGAATCGGCCATGCCCTCCGGCTCGTACACGCCGCCTCTGCCGCGTGCCTGGTAATCGTGAGGCGTGATGAGGCCATCAAAGCCCGGCGCACCCAATAACCCGGTAACTCCCATGCTGCCCGATCCTGCCAGGTACTCCGGGTACGCCAGCGGCCACGAGACACCGCCGCCCCCGCCGGGATAGTTGAAGAATCCGAAGTTCGTCCAGCCGAGCATCACCTGTTTCAGCGCGTCGTGCAGAAACGGCACCTTGCGCCGCACCACCTCCTGCATTGCCTGGCCGGAGTCGCGCATGCGCTGCAGAAACAGTTCCCGCTGCAACTCCAGGTAGTCGCGCAGTTCCCGGTTTTCCTTGCGTGGCTGCCAATACAAAAGACTCCAGACCGTCGGAGCCGGGCCGCGCAACTGGTCGAACGGTACCAGCGCGTCGTCGAATTCGGCCGTGCCGTACTTCTTTTTGAGAAATGCCCGCCAGCGCTGAATCATGAGCGGGTTGTGGTCGTACAGCCAGCCCTCGGCGACCGGCTC
>CAZMRK010000523.1:0-34187 GCA_964568355.1 uncultured Solibacteraceae bacterium
GCACCTGGTGTTCACCACGGTGCACGCCAACAACGTGCTGGATGTACTGGGCCGGTTCTTGAACATGGGCGTGGAGCCTTACAACTTCGTCTCCGCGCTGAACTGCATTCTGGCGCAGCGGCTGGTCCGCGTGATCTGCGAGGACTGCAAACGGCGGGCCAGGTATCCGGACTCGTATTTCCTGGAGAGCGGGCTGAACCCGGAGGAATGGCGGGACGTGGAGTTGCTGGAGGGCGCCGGATGTTTTGAATGCGGCGGTACCGGCTACCGGGGCCGCACCGCGATCCATGAGCTGCTGGATTTGACCGACCGGATTCGCGAGATGATTCTGGACAAGCGATCGACGTCGGAAATCAAGCGCGCGGCGCGGGAAGACGGCATGACGTTTCTGCGCGAATCGGCGGTGGCCAAGGTGCGGAAGGGGATCACCACGCTGAAGGAGATCAACAAGGTGACGTTCATTGAGGGCTAGGGCAGAGCGTCGCAGATTCCACGCAGGATACCGGCGTTCAGGGCAAACCGGGTACAGGCAACGAATTTCGCAAATGCGGCGAAATTCATGCCAGTCCCCGTTTTGCACAGTTGTTAGAGGAAAATGAATCTGCTGCACTCCATCACGGCATTGCTTCAGGATGCGCCGCCGGCTTTGGCGTTCGAGATTTCCGAAGGCGGCATCTCGATGGCGCGGATCGCGCAGCCGGCGCCGATCCAGTTCCGGCCTCTGGCCGAGGGTGTGCTCTCGGTTTCGCCGCTGCGGGACAATGTGCTGCGGGCCGACGAACTGGCGGAGGCGGTGCGGGGCCTGGTTCCGCCCAACGGCAACAGCCGCAAGCGGCGCGATGCGATAGTGATCCTGCCGGATTATTGCGCGCGCATCTCGGTGCTGGACTTCGACCAATTTCCATCGGATGCGGCGGAGCAGATGGCGCTGGTACGGTTCCGGGTGAAGAAGAGCCTGCCGTTCGACGTGGAATCAGCCGCGGTGAGTTACTGGGTACAGCCGGCGGGGGACAAGCGGCGCGACGTGGTGGCGGTTGCGGCGCCGCTCGAAACCGTGGCGCGCTACGAGGCGCCGTTCCGGGCAGCGGGGTTGAATCCCGGGATGGTGACGCTATCGGCGATCGCGGCCCTGGACCTGGTCCATGAGCCGGGGATTTCGGTGGTGGCGAAGCTGACCGGGCGGGCGCTCACGGTGATGGTGCTGCGGGACGGCGCGCTGAAACTGGTACGCTGCCTGGAACTGGCGCAGCGGGACCTGGAAGAGGTGGCCAGCGATCTGTTTCCGACCTTTGTTTTCGTGGAAGACAGCCTGGGAGCCAAGGCCGACCGGCTGCTGCTGTGCGGCTTCGGCCCGCTTTTTGAAGAGGCCAGGCAGCAATTCGAAAGCGGCCTTGGTACCGTGGTGGAGCCGGTGCGGTCGCCGCTGGAGACGCCCGGGGAAGAAAATGCCGGCCTGCTGGGTTATCTAAAATCGATCGCCGGTAAGAATTGAAATGAGAATCCCGATCAACCTCGCGAGCCAACCATTCCGGCGCGACCGGCCGATGCTGATTGCTTCGAGCGCGGTCGCGGTGCTGCTGGCCGGCCTGCTGGCGATCCTGATTTCGCTGAGCGTGACCGAGCGGGGCCAACTGGCCGATACGCGCAAGGATATTGAACAGAGGCAGGCGCGGCTGCGGACCCTGACCACGGAGCAGAGCCGCCTGGAAACGATCCTGCGCAGGCCGGAGAACGCGGAGGTGCTGGAGCGCAGCATCTTCCTCAACAAGCTGCTCTATCGCAAGGGCATAAGCTGGACGCGAATTTTCGCAGACCTGGAAAAGGTGGTGCCGTTCAACGTGCGGATCATCTCCATCCGCCCCTCGGCCAACTCGCAAAATCAGATTTCGCTGGACATGCTGGTGGGCGCGGAATCTCCGCAGCCGGTGATCCAATTTGTGAAGGCGCTTGAAGATTCTCCGTTATTCGGCGAGGCCAATCTTTCGATCAGCATGCCGCCGTCGCAGACGGAGCCGTTGTGGCGGTGCCGCGTGAGTGCGAACTATGCCCAGAAATTTTAGTTTGCCGCAGCTACGGTTCACGGCACTGCGCCTGCCGCAGGTCCCGATGAAAGACCCGCGCGTGGTGATGCGCGGCGTCATTGGCGTGCTGCTGCTGGCGAACCTGGTGGCGGCGGTAATCGCCTTCAAGCCGTTCGGCGGATCGGCGGAGGATCTGCGGCGGCAGCAGCAGGAGCTGGGGCGGCAGATCGCCCAGATGCAGGCGAACGTGGCGCGGGCGCAGGCGCTGGCGAACAAGGTGGAACAAGCTCGCACGGCGGGCGACCGGTTCCTCGAGGACTATACCACCGACCGGCGAGTGGCCTCTTCGACGATCTACGCGGAGCTGGAGCGCGCGGCGCGCGAATCCGGGATGAAGCCGCGACCGCTTTCGGTGATGTCGGAGCCGGTGGACGGCAGCGATACGCTTTCCCAATGGACCGTAACGGCCGCCTACGACGGCAACTATGCGGACGTGATCAAGTTCGTAAATGCGCTGGACAAATCGCAGCGCTTCCTGATTATCGAGAGCATGACGGCGACGCCGCAACAATCCGGCACGACGCTGACGGTGACGTTCAAGCTGGACGCGTTCGTGCGTGAGACGGCGGGAGGTGTCTCGTGAAGGTCGGCGCCGAGCCAAAGAAGGTAGCGATTCTGGCAGGGCTGGGGGTGGTCGGCCTATACCTGTTTTATACCAACGTGCTTTCGGACTCTTCGGGGAGCGCGCCCGCATCCTCCCCCGCCGCGCGGCCGACGGTTACGCGAGCGACCGAGACGAAGCCGGCGACGGCTGCCAATCCGGTGCGCCGTTCGGCCCGGCGGCAGCGGGAAAGCGAAGACTTTCATCCGTCGCTGAAACTGCCCGAAGGAGAGGAGCGGCCGGATCCCATGACGATCGATCCGACGCTGCGGCTGGACCTGCTGGCGAAGGTACAGGGAGTGGAGATTCAGGGAGGGCAGCGGAACCTGTTTCAGTTCTCCACGGCGCCGCCTCCACCGCTGAAGGGTCCGGAGCCGATGGTGAAGCCCAAAACGCCGCTGCCGGTGGCCGCGGCTCCACAGCCCGGCACCGCGCCGGGTGGGATCATGAAGCCTCCGCCTCCGCCGATCAATTTGAAGTACTACGGCTATTCGAGCGTGCGCGGGGACAGCCGGCGGCGGGCATTCTTCCTGGATGGCGATGAAATTTTCGTGGCCACCGAGGGAGAAGTGGTGAAGAAGCGGTACCGGGTGGTGCGCATCGGCGTGAATTCGGTAGTCATGGAAGACACCGAATCGAAGCACCAGCAAACTTTGCCGCTGCAGGCAGAGGTGGTGGGATGAAGAGCAGGCGGGAGCGCCGCGGCGAATCGGGCTTTGCCCTGCTGCTGGTGTTCCTGATGGCGGCGATCATCGCGATTTCGCTGTACTCGGAGCTGCCGCGCGTGGCGTTTGAATCGCAGCGGGCCAAGGAGCAGTTGCTGATCGAGCGGGGCGAGCAATACAAACGGGCGATCCAGGTCTTCGTGCGCAAGAACAATCGCTACCCGGCCACGCTGGACGAACTGGAGAGCTTCAACAACCGGCGCTATCTGCGGCGGCGCTATCCGGACCCGATGACGGGAAAGGAGAAGTGGCGGCTGGTCAAGGTGGGGCCGGGGGGCGTGCTGCTGGACTCGGTCAATACGAAGAAGAACCAGGATCCCAACCAGGAGAAGAAAGAGGCCAATACCTTTATTGGAGAAGGGCCGGTGATCGGATCGAGCCTGGACGACGGGCAGCAGCAGATGAACGCGGCCGCGCGGCGTCGTCGTCCGAGCGATGCACCCACGACGACGGGGCCGCCGAGCGATGCGATGCCGGGATTGCCGGGAATCACGAATCCGCCGGCTTTGCCGGGGACGACGAGCGATTTTGCGAGCGGTGCACCATCGCCGTATGCGGGGCCGGCAACGGGGACTACTCCGGCGCAGCAGCAGACGGCGGGTGCGCAACCGTTTATCGGCGGGCAGACGGGGACCCCCGGGCAGACGAATGTGCCCGGCCAGACGAATCCGGCGGGTCAGATGAATGCACCTGGGCAGATGAATGCTCCGGGCCAGCCGGTTGCGGGGCAGCCCTATCCGGGCAACGTCGTGCCGGGGATGGTGGTCAATCCGCAAGCCGCGGGCTTCGGCACGACGCCCAATGCCGGGCAGCCCGGGGCTCCGCCGGGATTTCCGGGCGCCCAGCAGCCGGGCGCGCGTCCTGTGATGCCGGGGCAGGGACAGAACGCGGCGGCCCAACTGATCCAGAACATCCTGACGAGCCCGCGGCCGGGCGGCATGCCGACCTCGGCATTCGGGGCGGGGGGGCAGCAGATCGGCGGCGGGATCGCGGGCGTGGCCAGCACGGCGGAAGAGGAATCGATCATCGTCTATAACGAGCACCAGAAGTACAACGAGTGGGAGTTCATCTACGACCTCACCAAGGACCGCGGAGTCGGCGGAGGCCGGCCGGGGGCGGGCACGATGGGCACGTCGGCGAGCCAGATGGGGCAGCAGCCCACGCCGTCGTCGGGCTTTGGGCAATCTTCCTTCGGGCAGTCCAGCTTCGGGCAATCGCAGCCGCAGCAGACGACCACCCCGCAGAGCGGCTTTTCGACGGGATTCGGGCAGTCGCAGCCTACGCAGCGGTAGTTTCTACCAAAGAAACCGCCGATACACGCCGATTCACGCAGATCGCTACTGCTGCTGCCTGCGGCGGCGCTCGGCGGTGCGGACGGCTCTTTCATCCATGCCGAAGTAGTGCGCGATTTCGTGCCAGACGGTCTCTTCGATCATGCGGCGAAGGTGGACCGGGTCGCGGGCCAGGCGTTCATGCGGACCCTGGAAGATGGTGATGCGATCGGGCATGCGGAAGCTCTCGAAGACGCTGCGAACGGGGAGGGGGCGGCCCTGATAGAGTCCCAGGAGCGTGCCTCCGGGACCGACGCCGGCCTGTCTCAACTGCTCGGCAGAAGGTTCCCGCTCGACTACCATGGCGACGTTCCGCAGCCGCCGGCGGAAGCGGGCGGGAATGCGGGCGAAGGCATCCTCCACCAGGCGGTCGAATTCATGCGGGGTCATGCCTCCTGCTATTCTACTGTCCATGTACGGACAAATTCCCGATTGGGACGGGGGCGCGTGGCAGACGACAGAACGCGGCGTGTAGTGATCGCCATCGATGGTCCCGCAGGGGCGGGCAAGAGCACGATCGCGCGGGGACTGGCGACGCGGCTGGGCTTCACGTATATCGATACGGGGGCGATGTACCGGGCGCTGGCGCTGTGGGCCTTGCGCCAGAATGTAGACCTGGCGGACATGCATCGCACCGAGCAACTGGCCAAGGCCGCCGAGATCGGACTGGAAGCGGGCGGCCGCGTGTTTCTCAACGGCGAAGAGGTGACCCAGGAGATTCGCACGGCGGAGGTGGGCAAGGCCGCCTCGGTGATCGCGGTGCTGCCCGGGGTGCGGCGCGCGCTGGTGGAGAAGCAGCGCGAAATGGCCGCGCGGTCGAGCGTGGTGATGGAAGGCCGCGACATCGGGACCGTGGTTTTTCCGGACGCCGATGTGAAGATCTATCTGGACGCGAACCAGCCTGAGCGGGTGCGGCGCCGCCTGGCGGATTTCGCGGCGCAGGGAAAGTCGGTCTCGCCCGAGGAGTTGGCGGAGCAGATCCGCGAGCGCGACGAGCGGGATCGCAGCCGTGCCGAGGCTCCGCTGACGCAGGCGCCGGACGCCACCTATGTGGATTCGAGCGGACTCACGATCCCGGAGGTGGAGGAAGCGATTCTGCGCGTGGTGCGGGCGCGGGTTTCGAATGGAAAGGATTTCAGTTGAAGGATTTACTGGTGATGAAGTTCGGCGGCACCAGCGTTGGCTCCGCCGAACGGATGCGGGCGACGGCGCAGATTTCACGGGAACAGAAGCAGCGGCGGCCGGTTTGTATCGTGGTATCGGCCATGTCGAAGGTAACGGACCTGCTGCTGGACACGATGCGTCACGCCGAGGCGGGCGATAGAGCGGGAGTGGATGCCAACATCGCCAAGCTGCGCGAGCGCCACCTGGAGACGTGCCGGGACCTGCTGCCGCCGGAGCGGCGCGCGCCGGTGGAAGAGAGCCTGGAGGCGTTGATCGCCGAGTTCGAACGGATTACGGGCGGCATGCTGCTGCTCAATGAGCTGCCGCCACGATCGGTGGACGAGGCGGTGGCGATCGGAGAGCGGCTCTCGTCGCTGCTGATCGCGGAACTGCTGAAGGCGGAAGGCACGCCGGCGGTAGCGGTGAACGCGGCGGGGGTGGTGGTGACCGATGCGGTGTTCGGCAACGCTTCGCCGCTGATGGAGCCGACGCGGGTCCAGGCCAGGGCGCGGCTGCTGCCTTATCTCGAAAGCGGCGTGCTGCCGGTGGTGACCGGCTTCAACGGGGCCACGTCCGACGGCCGGCCGACCACGCTGGGCCGCGGGGGATCGGATTTCTCCGCTTCGATCCTGGCGGCGGCGCTGGACGCGGCCGAGTTGTGGATCTGGACCGACGTAGACGGGATCATGACGGCGGACCCGCGCCTGGTGCCCAACGCGGCGGTGCTGCCGGAGGTGACCTACGCCGAGGCGGCGGAACTGGCCTACAACGGCGCCAAAGTGCTGCATCCGCGGACGCTGGCGCCGCTGGTGGAGCGGCAGATCCCGGTGTGGAGCAAGAACAGCTTTGCGCCGGAGAAGCCCGGGACGCGCATTGTGCCGGGTATCGCCGTATCGCAGGGGGCGCGGGCGGTTACCTCGATGGCGAAGGTGGCCCTGATATCGCTCGAGCCGGCCAGCCCGGAGGTGAGCGGGACGCATATCACCGCCCGGGCGCTGGAGGCTCTGGCGGCGGCCGATGTGGAGGTGCTGGCGCTTTCAAGCTCCAGTTACCGGCAGAGCTTCTGTTTCCTGGTGCGGACCGAGGAACTGGCGCGAACGGTACAATCGCTCGAAGCCACCCTGGCGCTCGAACTGGCACACGGCTATGTGCACCCGGTTCAGGTGGACGAGCAGGTGGGGCTGCTGGCGGTGGTGGGCGAAGGGATGCAGGGCAAGCCCGGCCTGGCGGGCCGTATTTTCACGGCGATTTCCCGCGAAAATGTGAATATTATCGCCATTGCCCAGGGATCGAGCGAGTTGACAATCGCCATTGTGGTGCGGCGGGACGGGCTGGAGAAGGCCGTTCGCGCCGTGCACGCCGAGTGCCGGATGGCCGGCGAGCCAGTGGCCACCCCGGTCGACGCTCCAGGCGTCGAACTGGTGAATCCGATATAATAAAAATTTCCCCGTCTAGGAGATGTTGTAAATGTTTAACCTGTTTCGCAGCCGGGATAAAACCGTCCGCTTTCTATTGGGCGCTCTGCTCATCCTGGTGTCGCTTTCGATGCTGACCTACCTGATTCCGAGCTACGGCTCGGGGGGCGAGAGCGATACCGTGGTGGCGGAGATCGGCAAAGAAAAGATCACCCTGATGGAAGTGCAGCGGGCCGTGCAAGATGCTGTGCGGAGCAAGAGGGTGCCGTCGGAGTTCATGCCGCACTTCGTGCCGCAGGTGATCGACCAGATGGTAACCGAGAGAGCCCTGGCTTATCAGGCGCACCGGATGGGTTACCAGGTCACCGACACGGATGTGGCCAATGCGATTCAGATCATCCTGCCGAACCTGTTCCAGGGCGGAAAGTTCGTGGGCAAGGATGTGTATGCGGCGTTTCTCGCGCAGCAGAATCTGACTATTCCCGAGTTCGAGGGAAATCTTTCGCGGCAGTTGCTGGTTTCCAAGCTGCGCGACGTGGTGGTGGAAGGCACGATCGTGACGCCGGCGGAGATCGAGCAGGCGTTCCGGAAGGCCAAGGAGAAGGCTAAGATTCAATGGGTGAAGATTTCCGAAGAGAAGCTGCGCGCGGAGATCAAGCCGACCACCGAAGAGCTGCAGGCGTATTACAACCAGAACCGGAATTCGTTCCAGACTCCGGAGAAACAGAGCCTGGCCGTGGTCATGCTCGACCAGGCCAAGCTGGGGCAGACCATCAATGTCACCGATGCCGATCTGCAGCGCATGTACAACCAGGAGAAGGACCGCTTCCGCACGCCGGAACGGGTAAAGGTCCGGCACATTCTGCTGAAGACCACCGATAAGCCGGCGGCGGAGGAAGCGAAGATCAAGGCCAAGGCCGAGGATCTGCTGAAAAAGATCAAGGGCGGCGCGAACTTCGGCGAACTGGCGAAGCAGAACTCCGAGGATACCGGTTCGGCCGCCAATGGCGGTGAGCTGCCCGATTGGGTGGTGCGCGGGCAGACCGTGCCGGCTTTCGAGAAGGCCGCCTTCACCCTGAAGCCTGGCGAAACCAGCGACCTGGTGAAGACCGAGTACGGGTATCACATCATCCAGGTTCTGGCCAAAGAGCAGGCACGCCTGCAGACGTTCGACGAAGTGAAGAATCAACTGGGCATCGAGTACCGCAAGCAGCGTACGACGGACCTGATACAGACGCTGGCGGATAAGGCGCAGGTTGAGCTGGCCAAGGATCCGCTGCATCCGGAGAAGCTGGCCGCGGACCTGCACGTGGATGTGAACCGGTATGAAAACCTGCCCAAGGGCAGCCCGGTCCCCGGCATCGGCGCCAATAAAGATTTCGATGAATCGATTGCCGGCCTGAAGAAGGGCGAGGTTTCCCAGCCGGTACTGCTGCCGGGCGACCGGCTGGTGATGGCCGTGCTGACCGATGAGATGCCGCCGCATCCGGCGAGTTTCGAAGAGGCGCAAAACAATGTGCGCGCGCGTTTCGTGAAGGAGCGCGTAGCCAAGCTGCTCGACCAGCGCGCGGCCGACCTGGCGGCCAAGGCCAAGGCAGATGGCGATCTGGCAAAGGCAGCCAAATCGATGGGCTTGGAGGTGAAGACTTCCGACGACTTCGACCGGGCCGGAGCGGTGGAAGGGTTGGGATCGGGAATGCTGGTGGAAGAGGCATTTGCCAAACCGGCCGGGACCCTGGTGGGACCGGTGCCCATGGTCGACGGCAAGGTCGTTTATAAGGTGCTCTCCCATACCGAGGCCAACCTGGCGGATCTGCCATCCCAACGCGATTCGCTGCGCGAGGATCTGAAGAGCCGCAAGGCCCGCGATCGGGGCACGTTGTTCGAAGAAGGGCTGCGCCAGGCCCTGAGCAAAGAAGGAAAGATCAAAATTCACCAAGACGTGGTGAATCGCCTGATTGCGAATTACCGCGGCTAGGTCCGAATGATTTCCTCTCTGCTGGAATTCCTGCGGACCCTGACGACGCCCGAGCGCCTGATCGTGCTGCTGAGCAGCGCGCTCAGCGGGTGGCTCGGATACTCGCTGCTATTCGGCGTGGTATTCGCGGAGACGGGCCTGCTGGTGGGATTTTTCCTGCCCGGCGACTCCCTGCTGTTCACGGTGGGCGTGGTGGCCGGCGCGGGCGATCTGAATATCGTTCTGGTCAACGCGGTGTTGATGTTCGCGGCGGTGAGCGGCGACACAGTGGGATATCTGCTGGGCCGGAAGGCCGGCCCGCACATTTTCAATCGTCCCAGCTCCCGCTTTTTCCGGCGCGAGCACCTGATGCGCACGCACGAATTCTACGAGAAGCACGGCGGGAAGACGATCATCTATGCGCGCTTCATCCCGATCGTGCGGACTTTCGCTCCTTTCGTCGCGGGAGTGGCGGAGATGAGCTACTGGCGCTTCATCTCCTACAACGTGTTCGGCGGAATCGGCTGGGTCTTTCTGATGACCATGCTGGGTTATACGCTGGGCGGCATTCCATTCGTGCGGCAATATTTCGACAAGGTGATCCTGCTGATCATCGTGCTCTCGCTGCTTCCGGCCATCGTGGAAGTGCTGAAATCGCGGCGCCGGCAACCAGAAAAGGCCGCCGTAACGCGACGCTGACCGCCATCGCTATACTGGCTCTGTGCGGCTGACCTGGCGAACCTTTCTCTATCTGCTGGAGCGCAGTTTTCTGTCCGCATTCGCGGACAACTGTTTCAATATCGCCAAGGGCGCCGCTTATTCAGCGATTCTCTCTTTCTTCCCGGTGCTGACCTCGGCAGCGACGATCCTGGTCCAGACCCGGGCGGAGTTTGTCTCGAACACCATCGAACGGTTTCTCTCCGAGGTCGTTCCTCCGGGCACGGAAGACCTGGTGGTCCGGCAGTTTCAGGTACGCGGATCCAAGCCGCTGGCCTTGCTGATTTTCGCAGCACTGCTTTCGCTATGGGCTGCTTCGAGCGTGATCAAGAGCCTGATTGAGGGATTTCAGGCCGCCTACCGGGTGCCGCGCAATCGCGGATTTTTCCGGGGCACCGGAGTGGCGATCTCGCTGGTGCTGCTCTCGGCGATCCCGCTGGTAGGAGCATCAGTCCTGATCCTGTTCGGCAATCAGGTGGAGCGGGCGGTGCTGGGTTACCTGAAGGTGGACATGATGTGGTCGCCGCTGGCGGGGCTATGGCAGATCCTCAGCCGCCTGGGCCGCTATGCCGTCTCGTTCGGCGCCACGGTGCTGGTCACGAGCCTGCTTTACTATTTCGGTCCCAACCGCCCGCAACGCTGGAAAGCCGTCTGGCCGGGGGCGGTGCTGGCGACGATCCTGTGGCTGCTGGCCACTTCCGGCTTCGGCTGGTACGTCCGCCACGTGGCGCACTATAACCTGCTGTATGGCAGCATCGCCACCAGTATCCTGCTGCTGGTGTGGATGTACGTAATGGCGGCGATCGCCCTGGTGGGGTGCGAATTCAACGCGGAATACGAACGGCTGGCGAAGTCGGCCAACGTGGTGGTGTAGTGTTTAGAAATCCATCAGGATTCCGTCCGGATCGGGCTTCTTGGAGGCTCGCACCAGGCCGACCAGGATGAAGGTGGCCATGCAGGGGATGAGGGACGCCGCGATCAGGACGGGTTGAAACGAGAAGCGGTCCGTGACGCGGCCGATCAGGTAAGTGGTGAACAGCGTGACCAGGCTGGCGCCGGCGCCGCTCATTCCGCTGACCGAGGCTACCGCCCGGCTGTGAAAGACGTCGGCGGGCAAAGCCAGAAAGATGGTGGAGCAGGCCGCGTAAGCGAATGTCGCGTAGGCGACCAGCGAGATCAACAGGTAGTAGTTGGAACTGAAAGCCGCCGGAATCAACAGCAGCATGCTGGGGCCGAAGATCAGCAGCACCGCGCGGCGCGATTTTCCCACCGGCCAGCCTCGGCGGACCCAATAGCTCGAAAGGCCGCCGCCGAAGAAGTTGCCGAGATCCGCCGCCAGAAAGGGCACCCAGAATCCGAGGACGCTGTCTTCCATTTTGAAGCCCTTGCTCACCAGGTAAATCGCGAACCATTCGGCGATCAGATACCAGTACGGATCGATCAGCGAGCGGCCTATGATGATCCCCCAGGTCTGCTTATATCTGAGCAGCTTGCGCCATCCCACCAGGTTCGCTTCGGAGGATTCCTGGCGTTTCCCCTGCCGGATGTAGGCCAACTCTTCGGGGGAGAGGCGCGGGTGTTTTTCCGGGATGCGATAGAACCGGCGCCAGAAGATGAGCCAGATAAAGCCGAGGCAGCCGGTGAACAGGAATGCCGGCCGCCAGGTGCCGAAGGTCTGGTAGAGCCAGACGACCAGAAAGGGCGCAATGGCGCCGCCGATCGAGGAGCCGCTATCGAACAGGGCCACGGCCCAGGCGCGCTCGCGATCGGGGAACCATTCGGAAACCGCTTTGGTGGCACCGGGCCAGTTGGGCCCCTCTCCCGCGCCCAGCAGAAACCGGAAAACGCTGAAGCTCAGCAGCCCCCGCGCAAAGGCGGTGGTCATGGCTACCGCCGAATAAAAGGTGACCGTGATCGTCAGCCCGCGGCGTGTTCCCATCCAATCCAGGAAGCGCCCGCCCAGACCCTGCATCAAAGCGTAGGCCACGCGGAAGGCGATGAGGATCATCGCGAAATCCGTGTTGGTCCAGTGATACTCGTTCTTCAGATAAGGAGCCAGAACACTGAGCGTCTGGCGGTCGATGTAGTTGATGATCGTAGACGCGAACAGCAGACCGCCGATCCACCACCGCAGATTGCGGATCAAAACCTCAGCTCCATGAGCGCTCCTCTATAATCACAAACAGTGAGAACCATCATAGAGCCTTTCCGGATCAAAAGCGTCGAGCCGCTGCATCACACGACGCTGGAGGAGAGGGAAAGATACCTGGCGTCTGCGGGCTACAATCTTTTCCTTATCGAGGCTCGCTATATCCTGATCGATCTGCTCACGGACTCCGGCACCAGCGCGATGTCCACCGAGCAATGGGCGGCGATGATGCGCGGCGACGAATCCTACGCCGGCAGCGAGAGTTTCTTTCGCCTCAAGCACGTGGTGGAGGGCCTGACGGGTTTTCGCCACATGATTCCGACGCACCAGGGGCGCGCGGCGGAGCGCATTCTGTTCACGGTGATGTGCCGTCCAGGCTCCGTCGTGCCCAGCAATACGCATTTCGATACCACGCGCGCCAATATCGAATTTCAAGGCGCCCGCGCCGTGGACCTCCCGATTCCCGAGGCCGCCGACACGCAGGCGCGCCTGGATTTCAAAGGCAACCTGGACGTGGCGGCACTCGAACGCCTGATCGAGACCGAGGGCGCGGGGTCCATCCCGCTGATCATGCTGACGATCACCAACAATTCGGGAGGAGGCCAGCCGGTATCGATGGCGAACATCGAAGCCGTCAGCCGGGTGGCGCGGCTCCACGGCATTCCGTTGTATCTGGATGCCTGCCGGTTCGCGGAGAATGCCTGGCTGATCAGGGAACGCGAGCCCGGATATGCGGACCGCACTCCGCGGGAGATCGCGCAGAAGATGTTCGCTTTGGCCGATGGCTGCACGTTCTCGGCGAAAAAAGACGCGTTCGCCAATATCGGCGGATTCCTGTGCACCAATGACGACCGGCTGGCCGCCCAGGAAACCAACCTGTTGATTCTGACCGAGGGCTTTCCGACTTACGGAGGGCTGGCCGGGCGCGACCTGGACGCCATCGCGGTCGGGCTGGAGGAAGTGCTGGACCCGGACTACCTGCGCTATCGCGTCGGATCCACCGGCTACCTGGGACGGCATATCGCCGACCACGGCGTACCCATTGTCGAACCGCCGGGCGGACACGCCATTTACATCGATGCCGCACGCATGTTGCCGCACATCCCGCGCAGGCAATTTCCGGCCCAGGCGCTGGCGGTGGAGCTTTACCGGCACGCGGGGATCCGCTCCGTGGAGATCGGCTCGGTGATGTTCGGCGATCAGGCCCGGCACGAACTGCTGCGGCTGGCCATTCCGCGCCGGGTCTATACCCAGAGCCATATCGATTACGTGATCGAGGCCATTCTGGAGGTCAGCGCACGCAAGGATGCGATCCGGGGCCTGGAGATCGTGGAAGAACCGCCCTTTCTGCGGCACTTTTCGGCCCGGTTCCGGCCTGTGGAAAACACATTACGAACACGTTAAAACAGAAGAGATCATTAGTGTTTTGCTGTGGAAATGTGTGTGCAAAATTGTGTAAAATCCAGCGGGGTGGTTTCTCCGGCGCTGATTCTGAAGCGATTCGGCACAAAGCCCGCCGGGCCTTCCGGAGGCGTGGTTATGCAGAGCCTAAGCGGCACAAAACAGACTTCCGAGCTTGCCGCGCACGGGCGAGCGGAACGTCGTACAGTAGATGGTTTAGCGCATGTCTGCCCCCAGCGTCTCTTTCGATAAAGGTCTGCCGAGTAATGTCGAGGCCGAGCGGCTCGTGCTCGGCTCGATCCTGATGGACGACTCCTGGTATATCCAGGCGGCCGGAACGCTCGAAGCGGACGATTTCACGCTGGACAAGCATCGCCGGATCTTCACGCGCATGGGCGAACTGCACGCGCGCGGCGAAAAAGTCGACCGGATCACGCTGGCCAACGAGCTGCTCCGCTACAACGAGCTGGAGGCCTGCGACGGGCTGAGCTACCTGGTTTCGCTCGACGACGGCCTGCCCCAGATCGTCAACCTGGAAAGCTACATCCGCATCGTCAAGGACAAGTCCACCCTGCGGCGCATCATCTTTACTGCCCAGCATGCGATGAATCGCTGTCTGGCGGGCGAAGAGGACCCGGGTGAAATCCTGGGCGGGATGGAAGAGACGCTGCTCAAGCTGGGCGAGACGCGGGTCAAGAGCGGCCTGGTCAATCCGCGGCAGATCCTGGAGAGCTACGACGGCGGACTGAACGCGTTCCTCGATCCGAGCAAGCGGGTCAAAGGCATCAGCACGGGATTTTACAAGCTGGATGAGATGACCGGAGGGATGCATGCCGGCGACCTGTTCATTCTGGCCGCGCGTCCCTCGATGGGAAAGACGGCGCTGGCGCTGAATCTGGCGTATCATGTGGCCACCAACAAGAGCGGTCCCGGGACGGTGGCGATCTTTTCGCTCGAAATGTCGAAGGAGTCGCTGTTGACCCGTATGTTGTGCGCCGCGGCGCGCGTGGACAGCCAGCGATTCCGCGCAGGCTACCTGAACGCCGACGAACGCAAGCGCCTCAGCGCAGCCCTGGCGCAACTGGTGGAAGCTCCGCTTTATATCGACGACACCGCCGGGGCGAACCTGATGGATATGCATGCCAAGCTGCGCCGGCTCCAGGCGGAGCGGCCGCTGGGCCTGGTGGTGGTGGATTATCTGCAACTGATGAGCGGCCGCGGCAGATTCGAGAACCGCAATCAGGAGATCAGCTCCATTTCGCGCGGGATGAAACTTCTGGCGAAAGAGCTCAATGTCCCCATGCTGGTGCTTTCGCAGCTCAGCCGCGCCACCGAGACACGGCAGGGGGACCACCGCCCGCAGTTGAGCGACCTGCGCGAATCGGGATCCATCGAGCAGGATGCGGACCTGGTGGGCTTTATTTTTCGAGAAGAAGTATACAAGCGCGATCGCGAGGATCTGCGCGGCCTGGCGGAGCTGATTCTGGCCAAGCAGCGCAACGGCCCGGTAGGAAAGATCGATCTGGTATTTCTGCACCAGCTTACGAAATTTGAGAATCGTGCCGAAGATCTGGGCGAATCGCCGGAAGGATAGCGCGTTTCCCCCTTCTGTTACACTGATCGCTTCGCGTGCTGCTCGAACTCCAGGGAATCCACAAACGTTATGGCGGCGTGACCGCGCTGCGGGATGGCAGCCTTGCCGTGCAGGCGGGCGAAGTACACCTGCTGCTGGGAGAGAACGGCGCCGGAAAATCCACGCTGGTAAAGATCGTAGCGGGGATGGTGGAGCGCGACGGCGGGCGGATGCTCTGGAACGGCCGCGAGGTGTTTCTGCGGGCGCCGGCGGAAGCCGCGCAGATCGGCATCGCCATGGTGCACCAGGAATCGCTGCTGGCGCCGCACCTTTCCGTGGCGGAGAATATTTTCCTGGGACGCGAGGAGCGCCGGCCGTTCGGCTGGGTTCCGCGGCGGAGCATGCGGGAGCGCGCCGCCCGGCTGATTGCCGACCACCACTTTCCGCTCCGGCCGGAGGCGCGGGTAGGAGATCTCAGTCCCGCCGGCAAGCAACTGGTCGAGATCTGCCGCGCCATCCAGCACGGTTCCTCGCTGTTGATCTTCGATGAACCGACCTCTTCTCTTTCGGGCGCCGAGAGCGAAGAAGTCTTCCGGATCGTGCGGTCACTGCGGGCCCGCGGCATGGGTGTCATCTATATCACGCACCGGCTGGAGGAGCTGCGCGCGGTGGGCGACCGGGTTACGATTCTGCGCGACGGCTCCACGGTGGGCACTGGACCGCTGGACGAATATCCGACCGAGCGCATCATCCAGCAGATGGTGGGGCGCGAAATGGTTTCCATCTACCAGCGGCAATCGCAGCGGCCGGGCGAAGAACTGCTGCGGGTGGAGCATCTCACGCGGGCCGGCCAGCTCCGCGATGTCTCCTTCTCGCTGCGCGCCGGGGAGATCGTGGGCATGGCGGGACTGATCGGCGCGGGCCGCACGGAGCTTTGCCGGGCGATTTTCGGTGTTGATCCGCCGGACTCGGGCAGCGTCCAGGTTGCGGGCCGCGAGGTTCACATCCGCTCGCCGCGCGAAGCCGTGTCCGCCGGCATTGCGCTGGTTACCGAAGACCGGCAGCGCACCGGGCTGGCGCTGCGCCTGCCGGTGGCGCAGAACCTGACCCTCACGAATCTGCCGGCCATCAGCCGGTTCGGCCTGTTGAATCAGAGGGTGGAACAGCGCTCGACCGCCGAGTATATCTCCCGCCTGCGGATCCGGGCTTCTTCCGGAAAACAGGCGGCCGGCCGACTGAGCGGAGGCAACCAGCAGAAAGTAGTGATCGCCAAGTGGCTGTTCCGGCAGGCGCGCGTGTTCCTGTTCGACGAGCCCACGCGCGGCATTGATGTAGGCGCCAAGGCCGAGGTATTCGACGTGATGGACGAATTGGCCCGTTCCGGGGCCGCGCTGCTGATGGTCAGCTCCGAGATGCCGGAATTGTTACAGGTGGCCGACCGCATCCTGGTGATGCGGCAGGGGCGCATCACCGGCGAACTGCCGGGGCGCACCACGCAGGAAGCTATCATGCGCTACGCCGCCCTGGAACCGGAGAATCTTTCATGATGCAGCGGCTGCTGCCTTTTCTGAGCCTCATCGCACTTTTCGTAGGACTATCGATCGCTTCCCCGCACTTTCTTACTCAGACGAACCTTTCGAGCGTGGTCCGGCAGACGGCGGTGATCAACATCATGTCGCTCGGCATGACGGTGATCATCATCGCCGGAGGCATCGATCTTTCGGTGGGCGCCATTCTGGCCATGGGCGGCCTGCTTGGCACCATGGCCATGGAACGCGGCATGTCGATACCGACAGGCATTCTGATCGGGATCCTGACCGGATTGTTCTGGGGTACGGTAAACGGCCTGTTCACGGTCAAGCTCAAAATCGCTCCCTTCATCGTGACCCTGGGCACGCTGGGGATCGTGCGCGGCCTCACGCTGATCATCTCCAACGGCCTGCCGGTGCACCGCATCCCGCCGGGATTCTCGTTCTTGGGCGAAGGCAATCTGCTGGGAGTTCCGTTCGTGCTGTGGGTGCTGGTGGCCTGCGCCCTGCTTACCCACGCCATCCTGGAGCATACGCGCCTGGGACGCTACGCTTTTGCCATCGGCAGTAATCCGGACGCCGCGGTATATGCCGGGGTGCCGGTTTCCTTCCACGTCACCTGCGTTTACGCGTTTGGAGGGATGCTGACCGGCCTGGCCGGAATGATCGAAGCTTCCCGGCTGATGACCGGCCAGCCGACCGCGGGAAACGGCTACGAACTGCAAGCCATCGCCGCGGTGGTGATTGGCGGGGGCAGCCTGCACGGCGGCGAGGGTAGCGTGATCGGCACGCTGATCGGGGCATTCATCATGGGCCTGCTCTCGAACGGCAGCGACTTACTGGGAATTTCCCCGTATCTCCAGCAGGCGATTATCGGCGGGGTGATCATCCTGGCGGTAGCGGTGGACGAGTTTCGCAAGCGCAAGCTGACCTGACCCGGCCGGATTACGGACGCTCGACGTACAGATCGGCTGAGACAAAGGCGGTGGTGCGGATCTGCTGGCGCAAGGTGGCGTATTTCAGGGCAGGCGCGGCGGCGCGCAGGCGGTCGCCGTGCACGACCGGGATTTCCATGCGGTAGAGATCGGCGCGCTCCCGGTAGGAATAATCCTCGTACCGGCATTCGCAGCCCGCGGCGACTTCCATCAGGACATCCCAAAAGCTGCGGCGGCGCAGCAGCGGCTTGCGCGCGCCGGCCTGACGCGGGATATCGATAGCCTGGCGTCCACCGCGCAGAATGGCGCGCACGCATCGCTCGGGCGAGAAGGGCAGCGCGGGATCGGCGTCGGGAAAGCCCTCCAGCAACGCGCGGATGCCTTCCACGTCGGCGTCCCATCCTTCCCATCGGAAACGGGAGGCGCCGCTCACCAGGGTGCCGCGGCGCAACAGCTCCCGGATGCGCGCTTCGTTTTTTCCGACGACTCCAAGCATGTGCTCCAGCAGCTCGCGCAGGGGGATATCACGGATCAAAACCGGGGTGAGCGAGATGGCCTCCGCGGCTTCCGAGCTCAGCTTGATGCGCACGGCTTCGGGTAGAGACATCGGCTGCTTTCACGCTAGCATAAATGCGTGACTGCGCTCGAAAAGGTGACGGCCGAACTTGCGCGCTACGAACACCGGCTGCTGGAGTTCTCCGCCCGCGAGCACGAGGGGGAGGTGCAACTGGTGATCCGGCTGAAACAAGCGGCGCCGGACGTACACACCTACTATGCGCCGCTGCATCCGCGCGACATCGCCAACCCACAGTTTCCCTGGACCCTGCAACGCTACCTTTACGATTGCCTGCACGATTACCTGGTGGAACTGTTCGTGCGGACGCCGCAGTCCCGGGAGCAGCTTTGAACGAGCTGACGGATCTGCTGCGCGGGGAGATCGCGCGCGCCGGTCCAATCTCATTCCGCCACTTCATGGAGACGGCGCTGTACCATCCGCAATACGGCTACTATCGCCGGGCGCGCGATCCGTTCGGAAAGCACGGCGATTTTTACACGGCCGAGCAATTGCAGCCGGTTTTCGGAATCCTGATGGGAGCGCGCATTCGCGCCCTCTACCGCGAGATGGGATCGCCGCCGGATTTCACGGTGGTGGAGCTGGGCGCGGGCCGCGCGGAGATGGCTGATGCTTTCGCCGAGTGGCGTTATCTCCCCATCAATGTGGATTCGGGCAGTTTACCCGAGCGCTTTCAGGGCGTCGTCTTTTCGAATGAATTTTTCGACGCGCTGCCGGTTCATGCCGTTGCGGTAGAGCCCCGCTCCGTGCGCGAACTTCTTGTCGCCTGGCAGGCGGACCGTTTTACGTGGGTAAACGGACCGATCGCCGGCGGCGAGATCGTCGAATACGTACGCCAGTGGCTCCCGGCGGATTTTTCGGGGACCGCCGAGGTGAATCTGGCGGCATTGCGCTGGATGGAGGACATTGCCCATGCGCTCGAAGGGGGGTATGTTCTCACCATCGACTACGGCTATACACGCGCAGAAGCCGTGCGCTTTCCCCAAGGGACGCTGATGAGCTATCGCACGCACACCGCCCGCGAAAATGTGTTGGAGCATCCCGGCGAGCAGGACATCACAGCGCATGTACCGTTTACCGCGCTCTCCGGATACGGCGCCACCGTGGGCCTGGAGACGGTACGCCTGGAAACTCTGGCGCAAACGCTGCTCACAGCCGGAGAGTCCGACCAGTTTGCCGCCGCGCTGCACGCTGACTCACCGGGTGAGGAGTTGCGCCGCCGCATGCAGCTCAAGAGCCTGTTGTTCGGGATGGGGGAGACGTTTCGGGTGCTGCTGCAGAGGAAGGCCAGAAAATGAAAAAGGCCTCGAAAGGTTCGAGGCCTTGCAGTCAAACTTAGTTTCGCCCCGGTGCGGGGCGGCCCAAGCTACTTCTTCTTCTTCGGAGCAGCTTTTTTCTTCGGGGCAGCTTTCTTGGTTGCGCTCTTCATCGATTGATTCTCCCTAACATCAAATTTTGCGACTCGAAAATCGCAATGTGATTCATATATAAGGTGGTTCAAGAAGAAAGTCAAGAAAAAAATGCAAGTTCCGTTTGAGCCGCCCGCTGTGCGCGGACCGAGATCGCGCGTTTGACAGCCTGCTACCCCACAGCTACGCTCAAAAAAGGAGTTGGCACTCCGGTCCGGTGCTGCGTCCGGATGAAGTTCGTCCGCTTGCTGGCGCGCGCGGTTCCGTTCCGGCACCGAACCGCGACCGTTAGGGAGCGGACGTAACGGGTCAGAGCACTAGTCGCCGAGTCTCTCTCAAGGAGCACCGCTTATGGAAGAAAAATTCAGCGAACCGCGCATGGCCATCAACCGGGTCTATACCCGCGGAGGAGATTCCGGTCAGACCAGCCTGGCCGGGGGGCAGCGCATCGCCAAGGACAACATCCGCCTGGAGGCTTACGGAACTGTCGATGAGCTGAATTCGTTCGTGGGTCTGACGCGCGCCGGCGTGGAGGAGCGGATGGCGGAGTTCCCGGCGCTCGCCGAGCTGGCGGCCATCCTGCGGCGCGTGCAGCACGAACTTTTTAATCTCGGCTCGATTCTGGCAACCCGCGCCGCCGATGTGCATCCGCGCCAGGCCCGTGTGACCGATCGCGAAATCACGCAACTGGAGCTGGAGATCGATCGCATGAATGAAGTGCTTTCACCGCTGCGCTCGTTTGTTCTGCCGGGCGGTTCGCGTTTGAATGCGGAGCTGCACGTCTGCCGTACCATCTGCCGCCGGGCCGAGCGCGTTGTCATCACTCTGGCGCGCCAGGAGGAAGTGCCGGGAGAGCCGGTGCGCTATCTCAACCGTCTCAGTGACGCCTTCTTTGTCTGGAGCCGCTGGGCCAGCCACATCCTGGGAGCATCCGAAGTATTGTGGGAGCCCAACCAGTCCGCTTCCAGTTTTCCGCCGGCGGGATAGAAGAGGGATCGCTCCGAAATCGCAACATCCGCGGTCCTCGCGGGGGAGTACAGGATAATGTCAGAAGCAATGCCCGAATCGCTGGAGCGCGCGGAGTTTTACTGTCCCACCTGCGGCAAGCCGGTCCCCGATCCACTTTTGTGTGGTGACTGCCACGCCCTGATCTGCCGGATCTGCGGAACGCCGCTGGAGAAGATCGACGATATGGGGATCGGGTAGCGGCTCGCAGTTGCTAGCGGCGGGGAAGGTACGTACGCAGCAGGTGCACGCGGCCTTCGGGGATGAGTGGGAACGGCTCTGCTGCGGCCGGTACGAGCCAGACCTCGCCCAGCCGGAAAGTTTCTCCGGCGATGGTTCCCTGCCCTTCGACCACGATCAGCAGATGGAAGCGGTCCGCCTCCGGATGGTAGTCGCGGCGTTCGGCCAGGTGGATCGATTCCGTGACGAAGTAGTCCGACTGGGCCAGCCGCCGGACTCCTTCACCCAGATCCACGGGCTTCGACGGCCCGGGGTGCGGCCCCAGGCTGGCTACGGCGAGCGACTGATCGATATGCAGCTCGCGCGGCCGACCGTAGTCGTACAGCCGGTAGGTGATGTCCGAATTTTCCTGAATCTCGCAAAGCGCCAGGCCGGCGCCGATGGCATGCACGGTTCCGGCCGGGGCAAAGAACGTATCATCCGGCTTTAGCGGATACCACTCCAGCAGATTCTCCACTTCTCCGCTGAGAGAGGCCTGCCGCAGGCGCTCCCGGCTGACCGGCTCGCGGAATCCCAGCGCCAGTCGCGCTTGAGGATCGGTGCGGAGGATGTACCACATCTCGGTCTTGCCCAACTCGCCGGGGCGATCCGGCGGATGTACCTGCACCGAGAGCTTTTCGGTGGTGAAGAGAAACTTCACCAGAATCGGCAGGGCCGGATCTGCTTCGAACCAGACCTCGCCGATCTTCCGATGGTCGCTGGGGAACCACGGACCGAGCTCCGTGCTTCCCCAGACTTTTTCCCGAAAGGATGGCTGAAGCCGCTGCGGTTTCACGCCACTTCCGTGATGAACTGGTGCAGGCGGTCCAGGCCCCGCTCGAGTTCCCGCTGAGAGGTCGCATAGGAGATGCGAATGTGCGCGCCGGTGCCGAACGCCTCGCCGGGCACTACCGCCACGCGGGCCTTTTCGAGAGCCTGCTCGGCGAACTGAAGCGTGTTTTGAACGCTCTTCTGGAGCGCTACGCTGATGTTGGGGTAGGCGTAGAAAGCCCCGCGAGGTTCCGCGCAGCGCACGCCCGGAATGGAGCGCAGCCGCTGGATAACGAAATCCCGGCGCCGGCGATATTCCGCAAGCATGGTCTGGACCGATTCCTGCGGACCGCGCAGCGCTTCGACCGCGGCTTTCTGGGCGATGGAAGTCGGATTCGAAGTGGAGTGGCTCTGCAATTTGGTCATGGCGCCCACGATCGGCGCGGGAACCAGGCCGAAGCCGATGCGCCAGCCAGTCATGGCGTAGGTTTTCGAAAGCGATCCCGCTACCAGGACGGTATCCCTGGCGCCGGGGAGCGAGGCGATCGAGAACGGCTTGGAATCATAGAGGAAGTGGCAGTAGCACTCGTCGGTAAGCAGGAAGATGCCCCGCTTCGAGGTCATGTGGAAGATCCTCTCGAACTCCTCCCGGGCCAGTACGGCGCCGCTGGGGTTGGAGGGGGAGTTGATGATGACGATCTTGGTTTTGGGTGTGAGGTAGGGCTCGATCATGGCCGCGGTCAGCGTAAAGCCCTGCTCTTCGTCGGTATCCACGAACACGCACTTACCGCCGGCGTAGTTCACGACATCTTTATAAGTGACCCAGTAGGGGACCGGAATCACGACCTCATCGCCCGGATCCACCAGGGCCTGCATGAGATTAAAAATGACGTGCTTGCCGCCGACGGTGACCAGGCACTCGGCGGGCTTGTAGTCGGTTCCGAAATCCTGGGCGTGGCGCTCGCAAATGGCCTGTTTCAGCTCCGCGGTGCCGCCCGCCGGGGTGTACTTTGTGAAATTCGCGTCAAGCGCCCGAACGGCCGCCTGTTTGATGTTGTCCGGCGTGGGGAAATCGGGCTCTCCGGCGCCGAAATCCACCACGTCCACTCCCTGAGAGCGAAGTTTCTCGGCGTCGGCCGCCACTTTCATGGTGGAGGAGACGCTGATGGACGAAATCCGGTCCGCTATATCGACTTTTGCTTCGACTGGCATGTAACTCTTCTCAATCCCTTCTGGTCACACCGATTGAATTTTGGCGAGCCGCTGGCGAAGCTGGTCTTCCACCGGCGCGGGAACCAGGCCCGAGATATTCCCGCCCAGCCGGAACACTTCCTTGACCAGCCGCGAGCTGATAAATGAATGGGCTTCACTCGCCATCAAAAACACCGTTTCTATCTCCGGCCGCAGGCGCCGGTTCATGAGCGCCATTTGTAACTCGTACTCGTAATCCGAGATCGCCCGGATGCCACGCAGCACCGCTGTTGCCTGGCGCCGGGCGGCGAAATCGACCAGCAATCCCTCGAAACTGTCCACTTCCACATTCGGGTAGCGGGACACCACTTCGCGCAGCATGGCTTCGCGCTCTTCCACGGAAAACAGCGGCTGTTTACTCTCATTGCGCAGGATCGAGACGATCAGCCTGTCAAAGAGCCTGGCTCCCCGTTCGATCAGGTCGAGGTGACCGTTCGTGATCGGGTCGAAAGAGCCCGGGTAGATGGCGACAACCTTGACTGGTTTGGTGGTAATGCTCTAATTGTATCGAAAATCAGGGGTGCAGTCCGGTACCTGGCGATGCCCGGAGTACCTCGAAAGATTCCGGCTCTTTTTGTCCGGTAGCGCATCCAATGGAGTGTGGTACTTCAGGGTCCCGCATTTGCAATCGTGCGCTTCAGTCTGATACTATCTACTTGGCAGAGATCGGAATCCTTCCCCTTGAAGTGCCACAATCCAAATCCACGGAGCAACGAAATCACTGAATGAGCTTTACTGTCTTTCTTGGCAACCTTCCCACCTGGGTCACCGCTGACGATATCAAGTCGTGGCTCGCTGCGGAAGACCTTGTCGCCGACTCGGTTAAAGTCATCCGCAATCACGAAACGCAGGAATCCAAGGGATTCGCTTTCGTCGAAGCACCTACCGCCGACGAGATGCAGGCGATTATTCGCCGCTTCGATCGCGCACCACTCGAAGACCGGCTCCTCCGAGCCAATCCCGCCCAGCCGTCCAAGGGCAAAGATGGCAAGGGCCGGACTGCCGTTGCCGGGCAGCCGCAGCAGCGGACTGGCTTGCGCAAGGTCAAACGCGCACGGGAAAAAGACCAAGCCCCCAAGAGCGCCTTTGCAGCAGAACTGGCAAAAGCATTGTAATGCAGGCCGGGAGCACGAAGCTCCATCTGCTCCCTTTCCCCACACCTGTGAATGCCGGTCACATACTCCCAGTCCTAACTTTTTTCCTTTCTATTATTTAGATCTGGCAACAGGGTTGCACTCCGGAGCCGCATGAAATTTGCCTGGCTTGGCTGCCTGCTTGGTGGCGGCCTTCTCTTTGCCGGAAATCAACCTCCGGAGCTGAATGTGAACTCCCGCTATACCGTAGAAAGCGTGGAGCTTTCCGGGGATTCCGAGACCCGGATCAGCACCGGGCTCCGGCAGGAGATCCGGGACCTGGTGGGCTCCAATCTGAACCCCTCCGCCCTGGATGAGATCGCCAAGCAAATCCGCCACGAACTACACGTCCGCTCCGTGACTCACCGAGTGTTGCGGGGCACGCAACCCCAGCATGTAAAGGTGGTATTCGACGTGCGTGGCCGCTCGGCCAAGTTCGATGTCTCGGTCCCCAACTTCTTATATCATTCCAACCAGGGCTGGAGCGGCCTGGTGGAAGGGACCGCTACCATTGCCGACAGTGCCTTCACATTCGGGCTGGTCAGCGATGGAAACGAGCTGGTGGAGCGCTATACCGGCCTGCGGGCCCGGTACGAAAACAAAAAGTTGGGCACCAGCCGGCTGCGCTTCCGGTTTCAGTTCGAAAGCTATCACGAACAGTGGAATTCGGCCACCCGGGAGGGCGTCGATCAGGTGTTTCGCGACCCTTCTCCGGATGTGGCCGGCATCTACCGTACCCGCCAGAATTTCGAGCCGGTAGCGACCATCGTTCTCGCGAAACCGCTCACGCTCAGCGTGGGCGCCGGCTTCCAGCGTTTTGAATCCCAGGTTCCGGCCGCGCGTACCGAGTCCTCCAACGCCCTGATTACTACTCTGCGCTATCATCGGGTACTGGAGGACTCGGGCGCCAACCAGCACGATTTGGATGCAGGCTACAGCCTGCGCGCGGCCACCAAAGCCCTCAACAGCGACTACGCCTACGTCCGCCAGCACTGGGAGGTCCGCTATGTTCTGACGCGCGGACCGCACATGTTTCTGGAGGACCTGACCGCAGGTTTGATCACCGGACAAGCTCCCCTGTTTGAGCGCTTCGTCCTGGGCAACAGCTCCACTCTGCGAGGGTGGAACAAGTTTGATCTCGATCCTCTGGGAGGGAGCCGGGTTGTGCACAACACGGTTCAATATCGCTATCGCATGGTCGAGGTGTTTTACGACAGCGGGGCGATCTGGGACCGCAATCTGGCCGTGGCGCCGAAACATTCCATCGGCGTCGGGGTACAAAAAGGTGGATTTACACTGGCGGTGGCGGTTCCTGTCAAGGAAGGACACATTGAACCGGTCTTTATGGTGGGCATGAATTACTAGATGGCGCTACCAGCGCGGGTCCAGACGATCAGCCGACGTGCCTGGCTGTTGGCCAGCAGCAGTGTAGCTGTGTCTCGGATCTTCGCGGCAGACTCCCTGGGGGTAAGCTGGGACGGCGACAACATTCATATCCACGCCCCGGAGCTGCATTTTCTCGCCGGCCGGCCGCTGGAACAGTTGAAGAACGGTGCTACGGTCTTTTTTCTGTGCCAGTTGAGCCTGTTCACCGACAGTTTTCAGACCATTTATCGCCGTGTTACGGAACGGTTTGTGGTCAGCTACGACGTCTGGGAGGAGAGGTTTTCCGCTACCAAGCTGGGCAACGAGCGCCATCCCATATCCAATCTCACCGCGGCGGCGGTCGAGGCCTGGTGCGTCGAGAATATGGCCATCAGTTCCTCCGGCCTGACTCCGAGCCGGCAGTTCTGGCTGCGCTTCGAGCTGCGAACTACCGATTCGCGCGAACAGACGGACCTGCTGGGCGAATCGGGCATCAATTTGACCCGGCTGGTCGAAATTTTCAGCCGTCCCCCGAGCAGCCAGCAGTCGCGATGGGTGCGCGACGCCGGACCCCTGCGCCTGGCCGGCTTGCGGCGAGTGGGCGGCCGAACGTCACGAAACGGGTGAACCGCCTTCGCAACAGACTAATCCTGATCTTTCTGGCTGCCACCCTGGTGCCTTTCGCAGCCACGCTGTGGATCACCACTTCCCTGCTGGAACAGAGCCTGAGCTATTCGTCCACCGTCGAGGTGGACCAACTCGCGAAATCGTTGGAGCGCACCGGCCAGGAGTTCTATCAGCGGGTGCGGGAGGATCTGAAGAGCGCCGCCCGGGGCGGGAATCTGGCGCCGAATCGTTATCTGCCCGGCGATCGGGAACAATGGCCGGACCCGGTCAAGGAGTTCGCCGAAAGCGGCGAACCGGAGCGATTCGTGCGTTTCGGAAACGAAGGCGACCAGCTTGGCTACCTGGTGCGGCACGGCCAGGAGATCTGGCAGTATACCGAGTCGCTGGGAGGCATTGGGATGGAGCGCCTTTCCCGGCAGCTCAGCCACGCGCGAACCCTGGTCCAAAAACGCCGCGATCTCGACTTGCGGCGGGGGCTGACCCTGGTATTCATATTGGCCGCTGCTTCCGCCTGGCTGATCTCCCTGGCGCTGCTGGTCTACCTGGCCCATCGCGTGAGCCGTCCCATCCAGCAGTTGACGGCCGGGCTGGGGCGCCTGGCGGGCGGCGACCTGGGTACCCGCGTGGAAGCCGGCCGGAATGACGAGGTCGGCCGAGCCATCCAGGCCTTCAATCACATGGCCGGCCAACTCGAGGAAAGCACCGCGCGGTTGGTCTATCTGACGCAACTGGCGAGCTGGCAGACGCTGGCCCGCAAGATGGCGCACGAGGTCAAAAATTCCCTCACCCCCATCCGCCTGACCGTCGAGGAGATGCTGGCGCGGCACGAGGACCGCGACCGGGTTTTTATGGAGCAGGCCGCCCAGATCGTGGTGGAAGAGGTGGAAGGACTGGAGCGCCGCATCCGCGCCTTCTCCCAGTTCGCCGCGGAGCCGCCGGTGAATCCGGTGGCGCTCGATGTGAACGCGCTGCTCGAAGAGCGGGTGGCTTTTCTGCGTTCGGCGCACCCGGAGGTCGTCTACCAGTTGCGCCTCTCCGAAGAGCGGCCCTGTGCTCTGGCCGATCCGGACCTGGTCAAGGGAATCCTCACCAATCTGCTGGAGAATGCCGCGGAGGCGGCCGGCGAAGGCGGGCGCATTCTGGGTCTCAGCTCTTTTTCCGACGGCAAGGTCATTCTGGAAGTGCATGACTCCGGGCCGGGCCTCAACGAGCAGGTCCGCGAGTCGTTGTTTCAGCCCACCATCTCGTTCAAGAAGCGCGGCATGGGGCTGGGTCTTTCCATCGCCCGCAAGAGCGCGCTCCTGTCGGGTGGAGACATTGTGCTGGTGAAAGGAGAATTGGGCGGCGCCGGATTCCGCGTGCTGCTGCCCGTCAAATCGAATGGCATCGAAGCGCGTCCTGATCGTGGATGACGAAGAAAATATCGGCCGCTCGCTGCGCATGATTCTCGAACGTGAAGGCTACACCGTCTCGTTCTGCCGGTCGATCGCCGAGTTTCGCGCCCATCCCGACGGCGGCCGCGCGGATGCGTTCCTGTTCGATGTGCGCCTGCCGGACGGCAGCGGCATCGACCTGCTGCGCTCGCTGCGCCAGGGCGCCAACCAGTCGCCGGTGATCATGATCTCCGGCCACGGCACCATTGCCGATGCCGTGGAAGCGACTCGCGCCGGCGCCTTTGATTTTCTGGAGAAGCCGCTCAGCCGCGACCGCGTGCTGCTGGCGCTCAAGAACGGGCTCGAACAGTCCAGCCTGCGCCGAGAAAATGAGCGCTTGCGGGAACTGGTGGGCGGCAGCCCGAAGATGATCGGATCGAGCCCGGCTTTCCTGCGGGCCGTGGAGCAGGCCAGCATGGCCGCCCGGTCCGATGCCCGGGTGCTGCTGATCGGCGAATCCGGTACCGGAAAAGAGCTGCTGGCGGCGCACATTCACCAGCAGAGCCCGTTTGCCTCCGGGCCGTTCGTCAAAGTAAATTGCGCGGCCATCCCCACGGAGCTGCTGGAAAGCGAGCTGTTCGGCCATGAAAAGGGCGCCTTCACCGGCGCTGCCTCGGCGCGGCGGGGCAAGTTCGAACTGGCCGACGGAGGCACCATTTTTCTGGACGAGGTCGGCGACCTGCACGCCGCATCGCAGGCCAAGCTGCTGCGCGTCCTGCAGGAGGGCGAATTCCAGCGGGTGGGCGGCGAGCAGACTATCCGGGTGGCGGTACGCGTGGTTTCGGCTACCAATCGCGATTTGATCGCCATGGTCGCCCAGGCTAAGTTCCGCGAGGATCTCTACTACCGGCTGAGCGTGGTGCCGATCCGCGTCCCCGCGCTGCGGGAGCGGCCGCAGGATATCCGCCTGCTGGCGGAATATTTCCTGGAAGATTTTTGCGTCCGCAACAATTTTCATTCGAAGGCCATGGACGCGGCGGTGTATCCGATGCTCGAAAGCTACGGCTGGCCGGGCAACGCTCGCGAGCTGCGCAACGTGATCGAGCGTATGGCGATTCTGACTACCGGCGAGCGCCTGACGCGCGATGCCATTCCGGTCGAGATCCGCGTGCAGCGCGAAGCCGGCCCGCGGACCACCATTCAGGAGGCGCGGGAATCGGCGGAACGCGAGCACATCCTGCGGGCGCTCGAAGAATCGAGCTGGAACGTTTCCGGAGCCGCCCGCGCCCTGGGGATGGAGCGCACCAATCTCCACAAGCGTATCCGGGCGCTGGGCCTGACGCGGAAAGCCTAGGTGCTCTGCGGGAGGTCCGCTCCCTGGCCGGTCGCGGTTCCGTGGCGGGAACCGAACCGCGCGCGGCAGCAAGCGGACGAACCAAGTCATCCGGTCGCAGCACTAAGTCCGGTCTTTGAGGATCTCGCGCGCGGCATTGAAGCCGGGGGCGCCCATCACACCCCCTCCGGGATGCGCGCCGGAGCCGCAGAGGTAAAGGCCTCGTAGCGGCGTGCGGTAGCGCGCCCATCCGGCTATCGGACGCATCAGGAACATCTGGTCCAGGCTCATCTCGCCGTGGAAGATATTGCCGCCAGTGATGCCAAAACGCCGCTCCAGGTCGAGTGGTGTGAGCACCTGACGGTGCAGGATGATCGATTTGATATTGGGCGCGTATTCTTCGATCAGGTCCACGACGCGGTCGGCGAACGGCTCGCGCAGCTCGTCCCAGGAGGCGTGCCGCAGAGTATAGGGAGCGTATTGGAGAAAAATTCCCATGATATGCCGGCCGGCCGGCGCGAGCGACGGGTCATACATGGTGGGCACGGTCAGCTCCAGCAGCGGGCGATCCGATGGCTGGCCGTATTTGGCATCGTCCCACGCCTGTTCGACATAGTCGATGGACGGGCAGATGTGCATGGTGGCCCGGTGCTGCGGACCGGGTGTTCCCGGCAAGGCGCGAAAATCCGGCAGGCCGGAAAGCGCCAGATTGATTTTGCAGGAGGTGCCCTCGCTGCGGAAATGGCGGATCGCCGCGACGAATTCCGGGGGCAGGTCGCGCTCCTCCAGCAGCCGCAGGAAGGTGGCTTTCGGATCGAGGTTCGAAGCGACGATCCTGCCCGCGATCTCTTCCCCGCCCTCCAGCACCACACCGGTAGCGGCGCCATTGCGAACCAGGATCTTATCTACGGGAGCGTTGGTGCGGATCTCCGCTCCGCGGCTGCGTGCCGAGGCGGCGATCGCTTCCGAGACCGCGCCCATTCCTCCGCGCACAAAGCCCCACAGCCCGCGATGCCCGCCTACTCCGCCCATGCAATGGTGCAGCAGGATGTAGGCGGTTCCGGGAGAGCGCGGACCTCCGTTCGCGCCGATCACCCCGTCAGTGGCGAGCGTAACCTTCACCTGGGGCGATTCGAACCACTCGTCCAGAAGATCGGCTGCGCTCTGGGTGAAGATCTTGACCATCGCGACCAGGTCCCGGGCGCTCAAGCCGCGCAGCTTTCCCGCCAGCTTCAGATAATCCAGGAAGTCGCCGGCGCCGCCGGGAGGAAACTGAGGCGGGGTCGTCAGGAGCAGCCACTCCACTACGCTCGAGATCCGTTCGAGCTGATCTTCGTATTCCGGATAGACCTGGGCATCGTGGGAAGAGAATTTGGCGATCTCTTCCTGCGTCTTGCGCCGGTCCTGCCACATGAAGAAATGGCGCCCGTCCGGAAACGCGGAGAAAAACGCCGGGTCTTTCGCATCCACGCGGTAGCCGAAACGTTCCAGTTCCAGGTCCGCCACGATGCGCGGCTGCAGCAGGCTGGTCAGGTAGGCGGCAGTGGAGACGCGGAAGCCCGGCCAGACCTCTTCGGTAACCGAACAGCCGCCCACCAGCTCCCGCCGCTCGAGCACCAGGACCTTACGTCCGGCGCGGGCGAGATAGGCGGCCGTGACCAGCCCGTTGTGCCCTCCTCCAACGATGATGGCGTCGTAGCGATCCGGCATCTAGGACTTCTGAAAGACTATCACCGCCAGCGGCGGCAAGGTGATCGAGATACTGTGCTTCCGGCCGTGCTGCGAGACCGGCTGGGAATCCACCGGGGCGCCGTTGCCGACATTGCTGCCGCCGAACATCTCGGAATCGGTATTGAAGACCTCCCGATAGCAGCCCGCCTCCGGTACTCCGATGGCATAGTGGCTGCGAACAACCGGCGTAAAGTTGCAGACCACGAGCAGGAAATCGTGCCCGTCGTTAGCTCGCCGGAGAAACGAGATGATGGAATTCTCCACATCGTGGAAGTCCACCCACTCGAAGCCGGTATAGTGGAAATCTACCTCGTAAAGCGCCGCATTGGCCCGATAGAAGCGGTTCAGCTCGGCTGCCAGTGTCTGGAGCTTGCGATGGTAATCGAAGGTTAGCAAATCCCACTGGACGCTCTCGTTATAGTTCCACTCATCGCGCTGGCCGATTTCCTGCCCCATGAAGAGCAGTTTCTTGCCGGGATGCGTGTACATATAAGTCAGAAAGGCGCGGGTGTTGGCGAACTGGCGCCACTCATCGCCCGGCATCTTGTTCAGCAGAGAGCCTTTTCCGTGGACCACTTCGTCATGCGAAATGGGCAGGACGAAGTTTTCGGTGAAGGCGTACAGCAGGCTGAAGGTAATGTTGTTGTGGTGGAACTTCCGATGGACCGGGTCCTGGCTGAAGTAGCTCAGCATGTCGTGCATCCAGCCCATATTCCACTTCATGGTGAAGCCCAGGCCGTTCAGGTAGACCGGCTTCGAAACGCCGGGGAACGCGGTGGATTCCTCGGCGATGGTTACGGCTCCAGGCACCTGGTGGGCCAGTTCGTTGAAACGGCGCAGAAAATCGATAGCCTCCAGATTTTCGTTGCCGCCGAACTGGTTGGGGATCCACTCGCCGGGCTGGCGGGAGTAATCCAGGTAGAGCATGGAAGCGACTGCATCTACGCGCAATCCATCGATATGGTAGCGTTTGAGCCAGAACAGGGCATTGGCAATCAGAAAGCAGCGGACTTCGTTGCGCCCGTAGTTGAAGATCAGGGTGCCCCAGTCGCGCTGCTCGCCTTTGCGGGGATCCGCGTGCTCGTAGAGCGCCGTGCCGTCGAAATATCCCAGGCCGTGGGCGTCCTTGGGGAAGTGAGCGGGAACCCAGTCCACAATCACGCCGATTCCGGCCTGGTGCAGCCGGTCGACAAAGTACATGAAGTCTTCCGGCGGGCCGAAGCGGGAGGTCGGCGCGTAATAGCCGATCACCTGGTAGCCCCAGGAGCCGGAGAACGGATGCTCCATGATGGGCAGCAGCTCGATGTGCGTGTAGCCCATCTGCTTCACGTATTCCACCAGGCTGCGGGCGATCTCGCGGTAGCTCAGAATCTGGCCTTGCGGCCCGCGCATCCAGGATTCCAGGTGCACTTCGTAGATGGAAACCGGTGAGCGCAGCAGATCGGTCTTGCCCCGCTCGTCCATCCAGGTTTGATCGCCCCACTGGTATCTGTCGATATTCCAGACCACGGAGGCGGACTTGGGCGGAACTTCGCAATAGAATGCGAACGGATCGGCCTTCAACTGCTGGTAGCCCGCATAGCGCGAGCGGATATTGTATTTATAAGCCACGCCCTCGCCCAGCTCGGGCAGAAACAACTCCCAAACCCCGCCGTTGCGGCGGCGCATGGGATGGCGCCGGGTGTCCCACTGGTTGAAATCACCGGCGACCGAAACCGTCTCGGCATTGGGCGCCCAGACGGCGAAGCGGACGCCGCGGACTCCCTGGCACTCCACCAGGTGCGCTCCCAGCGTGTCATAGGCCTCGTAAAGCGTGCCCTCGCCATGTAAGTGGAGATCGAAATCGGAAAGCAGCGGAGGGAAGCGATAGGGGTCTTCGAACTGGATGCTGACGCCGTCGGTCAGAAGCGCTTGCAGGCGGTAGGCCTCAGGCTGTCCGTCCAGACTGGCGCAGAAGAAGCCGCCACTGTGCTGCCGGACCATCGGCCAAACCTTGTCTCCCAGAATCACCTCGGCGGATTGAGCCTGGGGTAGAAACGCACGAATCTCCCAGCGTGGCTGGCCTCCTTTCTTTCGGACGGCATGGGGTCCCAGAATACGAAACGGATCTCCATGAAAACCTCCGACGATCGCTTCAATTTCTTCTACGGTCATGCGAGCCTATCATTATTGCAGGTATGCATCCAAGATACCGTGCGTGGCCCAAAGCGGAGCTTCATTTACACCTGGAGGGATCGGTGGATTCCGGGACGATGCGTACACTCGCGCCCGAATTGACCGCCGAGCAGATTGAGGAACTGTACCGCTTCTGCGGATTCGGCGGATTTTTGCAGTGCTTCAAGCGGGTGGTGGAGCGTCTGCAAACGCCCCAAGACTATGCCCTGATCACTCGCCGCCTGCTGGAGCGCCTGGCAGAAGACCAGGTCCAATATGCCGAGATTACCCTATCCGCCGGTGTGGTCCTGTGGAAAAAGCAGGAGTTCGCGCCGGTGTACGATGCCATACGGGAAGCGGCCAGTGAGAGCCCCGTCAAGGTGCGCTGGATCCTGGACGCGATCCGCCATTTCGGCGCGGAACACGCCATGCAGGTGGCCAGGCTGGCTGCCGAGCGCGTGGACGACGGAGTGGTGGCGTTCGGCATCGGCGGCGACGAGGTGCGCGGTCCCGCGGAATGGTTTGGCGACGTCTACCGCTACGCGCGCGAAAACGGATTGCGCCTGACCGCCCATGCGGGCGAATCCGACGGCGCGCCATCCATCTGGGCTGCGCTGCGGATTGGCGCGGAGCGGATTGGGCATGGAATCCGCGCTATCGAAGATCCCGAGCTGCTCCGCTATCTGCGCGAGCAGGATATCCCGCTGGAGGTGTGCATCACCAGTAATGTGGTTACCGGTGTCGTGGCCAGCCTGGAGGAGCACCCGGTGCGCCGGCTATACGAAAGCGGCGTCCCGATTGTCTTGAACACCGACGACCCCGCACTGTTCGGTACAACACTTTCCGGAGAATTCGAGCTCGCCGCCACACGCTTCGGTTTTTCGGACGCGGAGCTGCACCAGATCGCCATCAACGGATTCGAATACGCCTTCCAGTAACTTTGGCCTTGCCAAGTCTCCCACTTTCTAGTAAATAAATACTACAGCTAGAAACCTCGCAAAAGCCAGGGGCGAGTTCACAACTGGATCGGAAGGGGTATATTGATGAAACTCCGATGCTGTTTGGCGGTGGCACTCTCTTTGTGGGCAGCTACAGCCCTGCTCGCGGATGTTACGGGCTCCATTCTCGGCACGGTGCGAGATCCCAGCGCTGCCGTGATCGGCAATGTCCAGGTCGTGGTCACTAACCTGGAGACCAACCAGAACGTTACGGCGCTCTCGGACTCGCTGGGACAGTACCGCTTTCTCGCGCTGCCGGTGGGGCGCTACAAAGTGGAGGCCTCCGCGGCAGGTTTCCAGAAGTTTGTGGTTACCGGTGTAACACTCGACGTGAACCAGCAGCGGCGCATCGACATTACCCTGCAAGTCGGCAGCGTGGAGCAGCAGGTGGAGGTGAGCGCCAACGCCGTTCAGGTGGAGACCACCAACACCCAGTTAGGCCAGGTAATTGACCAGAAAAAAGTCCTGGAGTTACCCCTCAATGGCCGCAGCTATATTGATTTGTTAGGCTTGCAGGCCGGTGTGGCGCCTACGACATCCAGCTCGATTCAGCAGGATCGTCCTGTTTCCGGCGATATGTCCGCCGGCAACATCTCCGTGAACGGGCAGCGGGAAACGGCCAACGCATTTCTGGTGAACGGCGGCGATGTCAGCGAAGGGCGCAAC